>CADECW010000271.1 GCA_902825855.1 uncultured Rhodospirillales bacterium
TCTTGCTTGTGCTTCAGGAGCCAGAGCAGCAGTAGATAGCCATGTGGCGTGTCGATCTCGGGCAAATTCTCACGACGCCAAGCGGCCGCACGCGATAACAAGCGGGCGAACTCTTCCAAATCAGATCGCGACCCATCAGGCAAAGTAGTTTCCCCGCTGGGACTTTAGCTTGAGAAGCACTCCGGCGGATGAGTGGCAAAAGATTCTTTTGACACTGTCAGCCTTGGTTTCGAAGGTGCGCGCCGGCAAGGCACGTTCCATTTTATGTCGCGGCACGATGATCTCAGCCTCCAGCCGTGCCTTCGTTTTGAGTGGGATAGTGCGAGGCCAAAATTGTTCGTTGATCCAGATCAAAGGCACAGCCGGGTCCGCTGGTCACACTATCGCTTCTAAGCGGAGCATGCCGATGACGGTTCCTCAATTCTACTATCTCCTTCTCGTAATCCTCTCGTTCACTGGCTTCGGCCTGGCGATCGCCATCGGTTATGTGCGCTACCGCCGCTGGTTGGCGACGCAGCCTCATAGGCACCTTTGATCTTGCCTTCTTGCCAACTGCCCTAATCGCAGGCTGGCTCTCCGCAATACCCGTCGCAATATCTCTAGCTGGGTCTTAGCCAGATTCTCTGGGCTTGGTGCGGACGTTGCGATAAGGGAATGCTCCCCGTCTCTGGAAGATTTTAGAACATGACGTCCACAGTATTTTCCGAGCAGGACTCGCTATTACTGCTAGGCATGTATACTGAGCTCGCGCACTCGACCTACCTCGACTTCGACAGCTACCGCAGCGGTGCCGCGCCGCTTAGCGGCGGCACCGCGGTTCCCTTCTTCACATTGAACGTCGCGCTGGTTCTGGCGCGGGCCAACGACCCAACCGCACTCCTCGCCAGCGATTGGGCCTCGCGTCAGGAAAAGCTCGCCGATCTTGCGGCGAGTGGGAAGCTGTGGTCGACCTACGGCGCCGACCAGAACGTATACAACAAGGTACTCGCCGATCTCGCGGCCCTAGGCATCCAGACCGTCGACCAGGTTTCACCCGTCAACGGCTACGTTTCCTCGGCCGAGTCACGCACCATCTGGATCCAGGTCGACCAGAGCAACTTCGCCAAGCTGTTCGGCCCGACGGCGACCCTGCTGGAGGGGACCGATCCCTCGGGCAAACCGATCCGATATTGGGACGGGAATCTGTTGTTGCCGACGGACTGGGTGACCAGCCAGGGTGTCGTCGGCCTTTGGTTCGACACGCCGGAGTTCCGCAGCGTGCTACCTGACCCCGGCAACGGCGTCGAGGCCGCGATGGTCCAGGGGTGGCAGAGCCCAGGTAACGCCGCGGGCAAGGGCCAAAGCGACCTCTTCCCGCAGGTCATCGGCGACAACTACTATGACTTCCCGTTCACCGGTCCGTTGTGGGACCCGACGTCGGGTGTGGCGGTAGCAACGGCGCCGATTGGTCTCGTCGAACCTGGGGTCGGCACGTCGTTGCCCTCCGATAATCCGGGCGCGGGGTTCCAAGCCGCGATCGACACTTATCGTCAGGACACGGGCATCTCGACCAGCGCCGTCGTGGTCGACGTCGCGCCGGGCCTGCAATCCTATCCTACGGCTAAGCCGCCAGCCTTTAACGCCGCAGGTGAGCGCTCGCTGGATGTCGGTGTCGTGACCGCAACCAACCCTCAAAGTGCACTGGTCATTTATGCTGGATCCGGCACCCAGGCCGGCGCCCAATCAAACGCCTTTACCGCATACCAAGCTGCTTTTTGGGACACCGTCAACGATCCACCGGTGGTCACGTCGTCGTTCGGATTCCAGGCGCAATCGACCCCGGGCTCGCCGTTCCAGCTCGCTGCGCGGGAGCTGTTCGTCGATGCCGCGCTGCGCAACATCTCGGTGTTCAATGCAAATGGCGACGGCGGCTCGGGCGACCAGTACGGCAACGGCCTGACCAATGTCAGCACCAATCGTGCCAGCCCTTATGCCGTGATGGTGGGCGGCACGTCGCTCAGCACGCTCGGCTCGGCAGAGGCCGACCCGACCTTGGCCAGCATCACTGCGTCGGCCCTGGCCCACGATCCAGCGACTCTGTGGCAGTTGATAACGGGCGGTCTCACGACGCTGCCCGACACCGCCAACCTCGACGCCACGCTGATAGAGACGGTGTGGAACCGCTATTATCTCGACGGTACGAAATTGGGCGTTCCCGGCGCGAAGGAGCAGACCGGATTCATCCATAACAACACGGGCTCCGGAGGCGTCGACCCCAGCCAAATGGTGCCCGCCTATCAAAGCGATTACGGACTGACTCCGATGACCTCGGATCCACAGGCGCTGGTCGGCCGAGGCACGCCGGACGTCTCGGCCAACGCCGGCGGCAACATGCTCTACATCGTGCCCAACGACGCCATGACCACCACCCAGAGCGACGACGGCACCAGCGCGGCCACGCCGCTGTGGGCGTCTTTGGCATCTCAGATCAACGCGGTGTTTCAGGATCAGGAGTTGCCGCGCCTCGGCTACCTGAACGACTTGCTATACCAGGCAGCCGTCATTGCGCCTGCGTCGTTCAACGATATCCGGTTGGGCAGCAACACCTCGTCCTTCGTTTATGGCGGTCCGATCGAGAGTGACGGCGCGCAGATCACGCCGACCGGCTATGGCTATTCGGCTGGCCTGGACTACGACCTCGTCACCGGACTTGGCACGCCAAATGGCATCTTCTTGGCCCGCGCGCTCACTGCTATCGCACACGAGCAGACTTCGTACGATTCCGTGCCTGACCTGGTCACTCCTAATGGATCAGGAGGCTTCGTGGCTGCGACTGGCCAGACTTTGCTCGTCCAAGCGTCATCGGAAGCGGCCATGACCGTTGGCCTGATCGTCGGCCAGTCGAGCGGCAGCTTCACCAGCGTGGCTTCCCAGCCTTATGCCTGGACCAGCCGGCTGGCGCAGCAGACGCTACAGGACGATTTCGATCCGGCCCTTGTCAGAATGTTCGACGGCAGCGCACAGGGCGCGCTCGGCCAGGCGGTTGCCCAGTCGGGCGACCATCTTGCCGTGCTGATCGATGGCGCAGCGACAGGGACACCGCAGGCCTCCTTCAGCAACCCCTTCGGCTTCCTCGACTTCGTATCGGCCGGCGGCGATGGCGCCGTGCGCCTGGCGCGGGCGGTCGCGATCGCCGAAACGGTCGGCGCGCACGACGACCAGACGGCGGTGGTGCGCATCCGGCAGAACGGTGCCGATACGTTGGCCCTCGAGCTCTATCGCGTCGACGACTTCGACGGTTCGATCGGCGGGTTGCAGCCGGGCGCTCCGGGCTACGCGGCGGCGGCGCACGCGCGCGCCTATGCGACGACCGCGGGCAGCACAACGATCGCAGGCCCTGGGCGCGGTAACTACACCGAGACCCAGATCATCGTCGACGCCGGCGACCTGATTGCCTTCAAGCTCACTAACAACACCACCGGCAATATCTATTGGGGCTTTGCCCAGGCCAACGAGATCGGCAGCAACGGCGAACACGTCGGCCACTTGTGGAACTACGGTCTCAACACGTGGGGCCTTGAGGACGTACTCGGCGGCGGCGACCGCGATTTTAACGACTTAGTCGTTGGCCTCGATTTCACCAGCACGTTCGGCCATGGATGGCTGGTTTGATAGCGTGCGCCGGAACATCATACGGCAGCACTGGTTGCCGCTAGTCTAGACGTTATGTCCCCGGTTTGAAGCCGGTGGCCCGCCCCTTTCATGCCAGGA
>CADECW010000272.1 GCA_902825855.1 uncultured Rhodospirillales bacterium
CTAGTTGTCCTTTTTCTAAGCGGTTGCTCGGTCCGATAGACCAGCATGCACTTCGGCGCCCTCCCAGTTCGTTCAAGCGGCGTTTGACCAAGGTGAGCTGCTGCCAGGGCCTCGATTTTCACCACCAGCGCTGTATCCAGCACGTCAATATCGATTCCAATGACGGTGCCGCAGAGAATGCCGGTGTTCGTTTCATCGGCCCGTTCCGCTTCCCACCTTTCAACATCTCTGGTGCTAGCAATGGCGCATCGATTGATCCAATCGGGCATTCGAGGCGCTTTTCCGACAAGAGGTACGGGCGGATAGCCATTGGCGTGTAGCTGCCGTCGCACTGCAGTAGGGCTAAGCGTTTGATGATCGCTCATTTTCGCTGCTCCCGCCGAATGTCCTTCGTTGGCTGAATCCATGCGCCTTCAGCTTTGTAGGCCGTGGTTCGAGCTCCGAAGCAGGCAGGTTCTGAGGGAGCACGGCATCTCTTATGGAAACAGGTGTTTCCGTATGGCCGGTGGCTGATTGGTGACTGGTTCCATCTCATCGAGCGACGATTGTGCCAATCGCAAAAATTAGCGATCCCGAAACCTCAACAGAATCGAGGGAGGTTTCGGTTCCAGTCAGGGTCCGCCACGAACCAGTTCAGTGAGCCAAGCTTCGAAGGAGATGCTGCCGTGCACGCAACGACCACAGCTTGCTGTCTGCAAGCCGACAAATCCTGTGGATGAAGCGAGTGGGGGCTCCAAGGATGGCTCGCCGATCATCGAAGAAGTGCCCTACGATCGATTCCCCTTCTGATAGGACGCCCTTGGCATATCAAATCCACACCCGATTCGACTCCACTGCGACGCAGTTGGCAATCGCAAGTCACGGGCACCACATGTTCGCGGCCTGCTTGTGGGTGACAGCGAACCTATGCAAAGGCGTTGCGAGGCCTGCGGAAGTAGATCGATGCTAAGGATCATGAGCGAGAGCGTCGGTCAGAAGCCATTTGTGTTTCGGACCGATCAGGCGATTGAACAGATCGTCCGTGATCTGAAACCCTCAAAGCTCAACGATAACCAGCAACGGGCCTTGAGGACGGCCGTAGGGAATATCGCATCTTTCTGGGAGCTGATCCAAAATCGCGAAGCCAAGAGCCTTACGCGGCGAGAACGCTTAAGGCGCGCAAAACGCATCGAAAAGCTCCTTGGCCGTCTAAGAAGCGAGGTTGAGAACAACTGGGAGTTTATGAGTGACTTAGTTCCCTCTGGTATCGGGAAAATCTTGAGCGAATCCCTGACTTTTGCTGCAATTAGTAAGGCAATGGGGGAGCAACGGTTTCCAAATAACCGACGCGTATTTCAACTGATTGACCTGCTCGTGCGCGAGGATCGTCTGACTGCGGAGACGTTGGAGTTCGAACTTCACAGGCGGAACAAGAATGGGAGATATGGTCACATCTTGTTTCGCGCAATCGTAATAGAGCTTCATAGGCCATTCTCGGATTGGGTGGAGGAGCAAAGGTCCGACGAGGGCGGATTGCGTCCCGAGTGGAAAAGGGAGTTGGTCTTGGATCAGCTGATAAAGGCGTCTCAAGATATTATTGGTCGGCGCGCCACTCAGACTCAGGGCGGAAAGTTTGAGTTGCTCTGCGATGCCGTGCTGCGTGCTTTCGGTCGTCCCACGACGGGGCTGCACAGTGCAATTGCGGCAGCCTTAAAGCGAAGGAAATTGACCCGGGTGGTGCGTGATCCCGGTCCAGGGCTGGAACCGTAACCGGACCCAAAATGCTAGAGGTTACGGGATCGGAAAGTTTTCGGTGCCGGGCTTCAATGTCGACCCATGGCCGAGCCGGGTCGTCAATCCACTGTCCGCGTCCAGCGGCACAAACGCCTTGGCAGCTCTGAATGGCCTGTCGCGTTTGAAAGTTACCTCTCCGCCGGCCTTCCGGTCACGGTCGAGGAACTCGATGCGATCGTTCGGCTCCTCGGCGACGACCTCAAATCCCTTTTGTCCGAGGTGTGCGCAGCGGGATATGCTTTGCGAGCCAGACCGCCTTAACGGTCGTCGTGAATGGGAGAAATTAGCGTGGCCTTTCATACCAATTCACTCGATTCAAATTTTCGCAGACGCGTGGCCTTGTACTTGCGTGTCAGCACTGGCCGGCAGGCAGCCGGAGATGTCTCAATACCGTCGCAGCGAGATCTAACCCGCCGTTACTGCGAGGCGCGTGGCTGGGAGGTAACTGAGGAGTTCGTCGAACCTGGTGCATCGGCCACCGATGACCGACGTCCGGTATTTCAACGCATGCTCGAGCAAGCTCGCGAGCCCGATCGACGGTTCGATGTGATATTGGTGCATGCCTTCTCGCGTTTCTATCGCAATGGCGCCGAGATGGAGCTCACGATCCGCAGCCTGCGCAAACTTGGCGTGGAGGTCGTCTCCATTACCCAGCCTACTGGCGATGATCCTTCGCAGGAGCTGATGCGCCAAATCATTGGCATTTTCGACGAGTACACTTCGAAGGAGAATGGCAAGAACGTCAGCCGGTCCATGCGCGAGTCCGCAAGGCAAGGTTTCTGGAACGGTTCGACCCCGCCGCTCGGTTACCGGGTGGTTGAGGCCGAACGCCGGGGTGCCAAGATCAAAAAGCGTCTAGAGATTGATCCCGTCGAGGCGGAGGCCGTTCGGCTAATTTACCGGCTCTACAGGGAGGGTGAGGGCAACTCGGGGCCGTTGGGCGTCAAGGAGACGACGAGCTGGCTCAATCGCCACGGCTACCGCACCCGCCGCGGGGCCCATTTTGGGGTCGGCCCAGTGCACCGAATCCTCAAGAACAGCTGCTATGCCACTGGCAAATGGCGTTACGGGATACGTAATAGCCGGACGGGCATGCTCCATGATCCCTCATTGGTCGTGGAGATCGACGTGCCGACCATCCTATCGCTGGAAGTGTTCGAGACGACCCAGCGGCGACTCACATCAAACAGTCCGCGTGTAACGCCGCCCCGGATCGTGAATGGGCCAACACTCTTGGCCGGTTTGGCGGTGTGTGCCACCTGTGGCGCCAGCATGACCAGGACTGCCACCCGCCGGCGCGGGCGCCTATACAGCTACTATAGCTGCGGCGGCCGTCATCAGAAGGGGAAATCGATCTGCCGCGGACGACACGTGCCGATGGCGAGGCTCGACGGCCTCATCGTCGACAACGTTAAGGAGCACCTGTTCGGCACGGACCGCTTGGCCCAAATTCTAAAAGCACTTATTGAGCGGCAGGGTACGAAGGATCAGGCCGTTCAAGACCGGCGCGCGTCCCTCCAGGCCGAGATCGCCAGCCGGGACGATCGTCTCAAGCGCCTGTATAGGGCGATAGAGGAGGGCATCGTCGAACTGGACGGTGACCTTAAGCAAAGGGTCCAGGCGCTGAAGCACGAGCGGGAGATCGCGCTTGCTGCGCTCGACGGGATTACGGCTCAAGCCAGAACTGCTGCTGCCAATACCACAGCGCGGCTGGAGGCATTCTCGGAATTGATAAGAGAGAAGCTGGATACCGCGGATGTTCGGGCACGCCAAGCTTACCTGCGATCGGTGATCACCCAGATCGAGGTGGGAGATGACAAGATCAGGGTGTACAGCGACAAGGCCGCTTTGGCGGCCTCTGCTGTGGACCAGGGCGCGCCTGCTTCAGGAGTTCGAGGTTCTGTACGCGGTTGGCGGACCCGGCGAGATTCGAACTCACGACCTCTGCCTTCGGAGGGCAGCGCT
>CADECW010000273.1 GCA_902825855.1 uncultured Rhodospirillales bacterium
GCCGGTACCGCGGTCATGCGGCGCACCGCCTGCTCAAGGCTGAAAAATCCGGTCTCCCGCACCCAGTAGGCCAGGATGAAGGTCGCCCAGCCGGCGTCCACTACCTGCGTGACGTGCGCGCCGGCGTCGCCAAGACGCGGTGGCAGCACGGGGACAGGGCTTAGTCTGACGGGGACTGCAGGTTGCCGAGCCGCGCGTACGACCGATAGACCGTCGCCCCTCAGGCCTCGGGCTGCACCTCGCAAGCCAAGACGCACCGCCGCACGCCTGATGTGACCCAACACGATCAGATGTTGGACCAGGCTTTTCGATCTGCCAAACTTCCTTGTCGGTAATCGGGGGGAAGCGGATATGTCGCGCTTCGACAACAAGGTAGTGCTCGTGAGCGGCGGGGCGCGCGGCCAGGGTGCCGCGGAGGCCCGCCTGCTGGTAGCGCAGGGTGCGAAAGTCGTAATCGGCGACGTGCTGGACAATCAGGGCCAGGCACTGGCTGTCGAGCTCGGGCCGGCTGCGTCCTTCGTCCGGCACGATGTGACCTCGGAAGCCGATTGGGCCCGCGCCGTCGAAGCCGCCCAGAAGCTCGGCGGCTTGCACGGTTTGGTCAACAATGCCGGAATCTACCAGCCGGCCGCGCTGATGGAGACCGACGACGCGCTCTGGCAGCGGCACATCCAGATCAATCAGTACGGCTGCTTCCTCGGCATGAAGGCGGTAGTGCCGGCGATGGAGCGGTCGGGCGGAGGGTCCATCGTTAATATCTCGTCAGTTGCTGGGCTCAAGGGCTCGCCCGGGTCCTTCGCCTATGCCGCGACCAAATGGGCGCTGCGGGGGATGACCAAGTCGGCAGCAATCGACCTCGCCGGCCGCAAAATCCGGGTGAACTCGGTTCATCCCGGTCCAATCGACACCGATATGATCGCGTTTCGCACGCCCGAGCAGCGCGAGAAGCGGATGAAGCAGGTACCGATGCACCGTCACGGCACCTCGGAGGAGGTTGCGCAGCTGGTGGCATTCCTGCTCTCCGATGAGAGCAGCTACATCACCGGGGCGGAGGTCGCTATCGACGGCGCTTCATCGGCCTAGCTATTCTAGCCTCCAGCGATGGGCTGCCACGCGCAAATTCCGTGAACGTGGCGCCATCGCTCATTTCTTGGCGTAGGCGATGCTCATGGTCTCGGCAACACAGGCCGGACGCTCCTTGCCCTCGATCTCGACGGTCCATTGGTAGGTCATGCGAATGCCGCCGTTCGGCATGTCGTCGGCGGCGAGCAGCTTCTGGCGGCCGCGGATGCGCGCACCAACCTGAACGGGGCTGGTGAAACGCACTTTGTTCGAGCCGTAGTTTATGCCGTTCCGCACATTGTCGATCTTGAGTACATCCCGGCCGAAGGTAGCGATAACGGCCAGGGTAAGATTACCGTGCGCGATGGTCTTCCCATCCGGCATGTCCGTCTTGCAGCGCTCGACATCGACATGGATCCATTGATGGTCGCCACTTGCTTCGGCAAATGTGTCGATGCGTTCCTGTGTCATTACCAGCCAGTCGCTGACCCCCAGCTCCTGACCGACCAGCGCCTTCATCGCCTGCGGACTCTCAACGATTCGTTTTGCCACGATGTCCTCCGTCAAACCAACCCGGCATTTTCCTGTACCGAGGAATCACCTACCGACCTGCAATTTTGCCCAGGTGTCGCGTAGCTCGATCGTGCGGTTGAACACCAAGGCGTCCGAGCCGCTCGTCGAGTCCGGGCAGAAATAGCCCTGCCGCTCGAATTGCACGGCTTCTCCCACGGGCATCTCCGCCAACGAGGGCTCCAGCAGCGCGCCCGACAGGACTTCGAGCGAGCCTGGATTCAAGTCGGCATCCAGATCTCCATCGGCTCCCGGGTCGGGGCGATTGAAAAGCGTACTGTACAATCGGACCTCGGCGGGGCGTGCGTCCCTGCCCGACACCCAGTGCAGCGTGGCCTTCACCTTTCGACCGTCCGGTGCATTGCCGCCGCGGCTGGCTGGATCATAGGTGCAACGCAGCTCCACCACGTTGCCCCCCGCGTCCTTCACAACCTGGCGGCAGGTGACGAGATAGGCGTAGCGCAACCGCACCTCTCGCCCTACCGCCAGTCGGTAGAACTTGTTCGGCGGGTTCTCCATGAAGTCGTCGCGCTCGATGAAAATCTCCCTGCTGAAGCGAAGGGTGCGCGTGCCGGCGCCCGGGTCCCCCGGGTGGTTGACGGCCTCCAGCTCTTCGACGTGGTTCTCGGGAAAATTCTCGATCACGAGCTTGAGAGGCCGCAGGACCGCCATGCGCCGCTGGGCCACCTGGTTGAGACGGTCGCGGATCGCGTGATCGAACATGGCGAGGTCGACGATGCTGTTGGATCTGGACATGCCGATGCGCCGAACGAAGTCGCGGATCGCCTCCGGTGGCACGCCGCGGCGGCGCAGTCCTGCCAGGGTCGGCATGCGCGGGTCGTCCCAGCCACTCACGATGCCGCGCCGCACGAGATCCGTCAGGTAGCGCTTGGAAAGGACGGTGTAGCCAATATTGAGGCGGGCAAATTCGGTCTGGCGGGGCCGCGACGGAACCGGCAGGTGATCGAGGAACCAGTCGTAGAGAGGACGGTGGTCCTCGAATTCCAGAGTACAGAGCGAATGTGTGACATGCTCTATTGCGTCGGACTGGCCATGGGCGAAATCGTAGGTCGGGTAGATGCACCACTGCGTGCCGGTGCGCGGGTGAGGCGCGTGCAGGATGCGATACAGGACGGGGTCCCGCAGGTTCATATTGCCGGAAGCAAGGTCGATCTTCGCCCGCAGCACGCAGGCACCATTCGGAAACTTGCCGGCGCGCATATCGCGAAACAGGCTGAGATTTGTTTCCACCGAACGGTCGCGATCGGCCGAAGCACGGCCCGGTTCGGTCAGCGTGCCGCGCATCGCCCGCATCTCGTCGGGGGGCGTGTCGTCGACATAGGCGAGGCCGGCGCGAATGAGGTGCTCTGCCCAGTCGTACAACGTCTGGAAATAGTCCGAAGCATGGTACAGATGCTCGCCCCAGTCGAAACCAAGCCAGTGTACGTCCCGCTTGATGGCGTCGATGTACTCCTGCTCCTCCTTCACTGGGTTGGTATCATCGAAGCGAAGGTGGCAACGGCCGCCGTATTCGGTTGCCAAGCCGAAATTCAGGCAGATCGACTTTGCGTGGCCGAGATGCAGATAGCCGTTCGGCTCTGGTGGAAAGCGAGTAACTATGCTCTGCACTTGGCCGCGGCCGAGGTCCGCCTGGACCATGTCGCGAATGAAATCCCGGGGCTCTACATTAGTAGCCTCCGGCATCAGCTTCCTGTCATCCATCTACCTGTCAACCTCCACACGGGCGTGTACAAGAGCAACCCGCGGCCAAACCAATTATATCACTGCCGGCGTGCCCGGCTATGTCTCGGCCACCGCCCTATGGCCAGCGAAGGATCGTGCGCCAGTCGAGAGCCTCCCCCTGAAAAACGTACACGTCACGTGAGCCGAATGATGCTGGATGTGTTGACGGCGATAGCCTCCCTGCCCGAGTGTCCTCTACATGAATTCGCCCGATCCAGTGACGTTGTCCGTCCTAGACAACCGCTTCCGTGCCATTGTCGATGAAATGGGAGAGGCGATGCTACGCACCG
>CADECW010000274.1 GCA_902825855.1 uncultured Rhodospirillales bacterium
GGATCGAAATCGAGGCCATGGGCGCCGTCGGCCGGGATCGCCATGGTGCGCGCAATCCGGTCCGGCTGGCGGGCGTCGACGACGACGATCTGCGAGGGCTGCATGATGTTGACGTAGAAGGCCTGGGCGTCCGCGTCGAACACGGTCCAGCGCGTTCGGCCCGGCACCTCGATCGAACAGCGGAGCGAGCGGGAATCGAGATCGACCATTGAAAGCGTGTACGAACGCGGCAGCGCCGGATCGCCGACATTGGCCGCAAGCACGAGCCGTCGTCTGGCATCGTAAGCCAGGCCGTTGGGCCGCACGCCGACGGCGATCTTGGTCACCTCCGGATCGGGTCCGGGCGCGAAGACGCCGATCGTGTTGTCGCCTCGGTTGGAGGTAAAGACGAGCTGGCTCTCGTCGCTCACCAGCGCGCCCGCGACGGCAGCGAGGCCGGGGATCGTGTAGAGGCACTTGCGCGTCGCCGGATCGAGAACGTCCACCTGGCTGTTGGCGGTGTGGGCCACGTAGACGTGGCCGGTGGCAGCGTGAACGGCGGCATGGTCGAAGCCGCCGCTGCCCTTGTGCGCGGGCAGCTCGATGTATCCTTTGAGGTCGAGAGGCATGGCGTTCACCCGAGTCTGGCGAAGAAGCGGAAGGCCCCAATCAGCACGCCGCCCATGGTCACCAGGCCAAGCGCGGTGACGACGGCGATGCCGGCGAGGCCGGTCTGCAACATCTCGACGGCGATCCAACCGCCCAGCACCACGACCGCGAGGCGGCTGCCCATGGCGGCGAGCGGCCATTGCGGCTGGCGGGTCGACTGGAACGCCGAGTTGAGCAGGGTGCCGGCAACGAACGGATAAGCGAGACCGACGATCGCGAGATAGAGCGCGCCATCGGCGAGGATCTTGGGATCGCTGCTGAACAGGCCCATCCAGAGGCCGGGTCCCCCGATGGCGACCATACTCACCGAGGCCATGGCGCAGATCGACAGCCCCAGCCCGATCCAGGCAATGCGCGCGGCGCGTCCGAACTTCTTGGCGCCGATATTGCTGCCCATCATGGCAAGCACGGCGGCGCCCATACTGAAGTTCAGCGGGTAGAGGAGGTATTCCAACCGCACGGCCGCGCCGAAGGCGGCGAGCGATGTGGCACCCAAGACGCCGGCGTAGGTCGTGAGCGCGGCAAGCGCTGCATTGTTCAGCACCGGGGCGAGCGACATCGGCGCGCCGACCTTCAGGATCTCGACGAAAAGTCGGCGTTCGAAGCGCAGCCCGGCGAAGGAAAGCGTGATCGCCGTGCGACCCGTGGCCAGGTAGATCGCGAGCGCCGTCGTCGAGGCGAGGAAGGAAATCACCGTGGCGAGGCCGGCGCCGGTGATCCCGAACGCCGGCACGGGTCCCCAGCCGAACACGAGGACCGGCACCAGCGCAATGTGCAGGACCTCGGCCGCGATGTAGACCCAGGCCAGGACCGCCGCATGACCGGTGCCGCGCACGATGCTGGTCAGCGCGCCCAGCAGCCAGTAGGCGATCGCGCCGGCGAAGATCACGTTGGAATACTCGAGCGCCGCCGCCAGGACCGGGCCGCGCTCGCCCAACAGCCGATAGAGCGCAGGCCCACCCAGCAGGAACGCCGCGCTGAACAGGGCGGCCGCGCCTGTGGCGATCACCAGGGCATGGCAGGCAAGCGCGCGTGCTTCCTCGCTGCGTCCCGCGCCCAGGCTCCGGGCGACCGAGGCGGCGATGGCGCCACCCATCGCCATGTTGGCCATCTGCTGCATCAGCATCAGGAACGGAAACACCAGGGCGAGGCCGGCAAGCGCATCGAGTCCGAGGTAGCCGACGAAGTGGGCGTCGACGCTCGCGGTCACAGCGATCAGGATCACGTTCACCGCGAGGTTCGGTGTTGCGATACGCAGCATCGTCGGCACGATCGGCCCTTCGAGCAGAAGCCGGGTGCGCGCGGTGAGCGCCGGGGCGGCCTGCTTCAACGTGGTGTCGGACATGACGGCCTCAGGTCATCTTGGGCGGCCAGTTGTGGGTCTCGCCGGCGAGGTGACGACACCAGGCATAGAGCGCGTCGTACATCACCATGCCATGCTTCAGCATCTCGTGGTCGTCCGAGTAGCAGTGGCTGAGCCCGAGTGAGATCGCGAACAGGCCGTGGCTCTGCGGCGTGAGATCGAGCCGTGAGGTGTCGGCACCGCGCACGATGTCGGCGAGCTTGTCGAGGCCGGGCGCGTCGAGCCTGTACTCGGCAATGAAGGCGTCGAAGCTGCACTTCTCGCCGACGTGGCTGAACTTCACACCTGGGATGTCGTACGGGATGGCGCCGGTCTTCTCGGCCGTCGCCAGCACCCGGTCGGCCGGCACGTAGAGGAACTCCGGCTGCTTCTCGATGAAGCGCTGGATCAGCCACGGACAGGCTATGCGGTCGATCTTCGGCCGCTCACGCGTCACCCACTTCATGACTTGTCTCCTTCCTCGAGTGGTTGTGTGGGATGGCCATCGGCGCGCCACGCGCCCAGCCCGCCGGCGACTGCGACGGCATCGATGCCGCGCTCGCGCAGCTTGGCTGCACAGTCGCCGCCGATCTCGAAACCCCAGGCGCAGTAGACGAGGGCCTTGCTGCCCTTGGGCAAAGAAGCGGCGACGGCATCGACCTTGTCGGGTGGGGCGCGGCGTGCGCCGCGCAGGCCGACCGGGACCATCGCGGCGTCATCGGCGAGCCGGGCATCGATCACCAGCAGGTCGGGTTCACTCTCCAGTCGCTGCCGGGCCGCTTCAGGCGAGATCATCGCGTTCGTGCGCCACGGGCTCTCCGAACCCGCAAAGCGCTCGGCGATCCTGGGCCAATGCAGGTTGTTCATGAAGGCGTCGACGTACGCCCCGACATTGGCGCCGAAGTCGAGGTGGTAGGAATGCTCGTACATGTCGAGCGCCAGGATTGGCGTGCCGCCGGCGAGGCTGTGCGTGTGATCGGCCTGCCAGATGTTGCTGAGGCTGCCGTCGCGCGGTGAGCGCGTCAGCACGACCCAGCCCGAGCCGCCACCCAGGGCGCGGCCCATGGCCATGAACTCCTCTCGCCAGTGCTCGGTCGAGCCGAAGTCGCGGGCGATCGCTTCGCCAAGCGCGCCATAAGGCAGGCCGCCGCTGCCGCCCAGCCCGTCGAAGTAGAGCTCGTGCAGCAGCATGGAGTTGGTCGCGATCAGTTCCTCACGCTTCAGCCCGTTCAGCATGAAGCCCGGGGCGGCGGGCGGATCGAGGACCTTCAGCTCGCCGCGGATCCCATTCAGCCGGCGGACAGCTCCGCCGTAGTGGTTCTCGTAGTGGCTGGCGATCAGACGGAGGCTGAATCCATTGAGGCGCCCAGGTTTGAAGGCGATGGGCTTGGTCTTGAAGGCCATTCTCGTCTCCGTGATACAGTCGTTTCATGTCCCTATAGAGTGATGTAACGAACGTATCAAGAGAAAAGATACACATGTTGCATAAAGGATCGGCGTTGTGGTACAGGTGAACCATGAATGCAGGCGAAATTGTCGCCAAAGCCCCCTGGCTCCTGCTGATCCATCAGCTACCGGCCAAGCCCGCCTATGCGCGGGTAAAGGTGTGGCGGCGTCTGCAGGCGCTGG
>CADECW010000275.1 GCA_902825855.1 uncultured Rhodospirillales bacterium
GTCTACGTCGATAGCGTGATGATCCTGGCAAGGATCGCCTCGCCATCGCTCTACAGGTGCCTTAGGCCCGGCAAGGCCCTTCGGCGGGAGTTTCTGAGGCTCCGTCGAGCATCCTGCCTCAAAACCGCACAAAGCGCCATACCCTGGTAGCCGGCCGCTTGCTGGTTGCCCTGGCATCAAGATGCTAGATTGGCCTTGCTGTTCGCGCTGTGAAGCGCTGGCAGATTTGCCCCTATGAAGGAGAACTTCCCATGCTGGAAGCCTACTACCCTGACTACGAGCACAGCCAGACTCGCGCGTGCCTAGAGACCGTCATCCGTTGGCCAGGCCGGACGCTCGAGATCTTCATGAGGCGGGAGGATCGCTCAGCGCCTCCCATGCGCGCCACTGCAACGCTCAGCAAGGATGGCAGGATTGTGGTTTTCAGATCGCTGGAAGGCCGCCAATTCCATGATATGGGTCGGAGTGATCTCAAGAAGCGACTCGATGAGCACCGGGAATAAGCAGAGGGCCGACGGCTTGCCACGCCGGCCTGGCACGGGTTCTACTGCTCTCGCCTGATCGCAGCGCGTATCGCCTGGGGGCGCACGCCGCGTAGGTCTGCCGCTTCATTTCCAGCACGTCCGCAAGCTCGTTGAACGCGCGCGGCGGGCGGTAGTGTCAAGATCGCGAAGGCATTAGGAGATGATAGTGAAGCTAGCCGACTGTACCGAATGGGCTATCGCGCGCGAGTTCGCTTCCAAGAACGATGGCCACTTAGCTTACTGCTGGTCCACGGGTCTTTGGTACAACATCGAAAGCATACGGGCCGACAGGTATTGGCGACCGGCATCGAAATCCAGGGTTACTCGCGAAATCGGTAGCCTCTGCCAGGAGCGGGCGCGAGAGTTAGAGCCAGACGCCGTCGCCGAGGGGTTCGCTCATTTGATTTTGCAGATAGCTTCAGGTGTTACGGTCGCGAATATTGAGCGGCTACTCCGATCGGACGAGCTGCTCGAATATGAAACGCCACAGGAGCTAACCCAAATTACCGGCATAGAGGTCTTTGCCGAGCCCGCTAGTTAGGAGGTGGTTGCCCACAGGGCGGTGGCGTCAAGATTGCGGTCACCGAGGGGCGCCATGCCGTGGCGAGATCCACCGAATCAATCGGCCGAATACCGTTCGCGTGCGGAGAAGGCGCGCAATCAGGCCGAGCAGACGACAGACGAGGAAGCGCGCAAACGGCTGCTGCAGGACGCCGATGCTTGGGAGCGCATGGCGGAGTACGAAGACAAGCACAATCCACCGCGACCTGTGCCGGGTATCAGCTAAGGCTCGGCGGCGTCGAAGGAGCGAGGCAATGAGCGAGCTTTTGGCGAAAGCTGGGTGGCGAGCCACAAGAGCAGGACACCGGCAGACAAGCAGAAGCCGCCAATGATCAGGTTTGCAAGCATCGGACGGTCATCCCTAAGGGTTGAACCTTCGCCGCTCCTTCTCCACTTCGTGCAACACGAGCTGTCGCTTTCCATCGGACCAGGCTTCCATCCTGGCGAGCCACGCGGAATACTGTGCGACTCTTTCAACTGCCGCAGTCCCGCCTTCGATCTCACGAACGGTGGCGATGCTGATTCCAAGCCCAATCGCCATTTGTGAGATGTTTGCGCCGAGATCTTTGCGGCGCCCTTGCAGGTCAGACGATCGGCGCTGGATGGGCATGCCTTGGTCTCCTTACCGGACAATGTCCTCTTGATGGAGGTTTCACCGTCAACCCCTCCAGGGGCCGGCTACGACGGCCGCCCGCGCCGCTCCAAAAGGAAGCGTATGCGGTTGTGGCGAATAGTGCGCGCCAGCGAAGATCTCGTCGTCGCACTCAGGCGCACGACAGGGCAGCGGGCTAGTCGTCATCGCCTTCGCGCCTTTCAGGGACACTGACTGTCTTGGCCAAATTCCGCCAGTGTGCGGCAATTTCAAGCATCATCGCCCGGGCGGCAGGGTCTGACGCCCTCATGGCCTTTAGTTCGCAATTGGCCGCCTTCAATAGGAATTCGCGGGGTAACATGTGCGCCTCCGTCACGCTTAAGTGGTCGACTTGCACCGGCGCGCCAGGGAACGCGGCTAGGTTCGCTCGCGCTGGCCGACCGTCCAGCCTCGACCGTCAAATTAGGCCAGCGCCCCAGTCTTCCTTGGTCAGTCTCTCTTGTCCGCCAACGGTGACGCGCACCTTATCGTCCGTGACCGAGACAAGACCCATCGACAGAAGCACCCGACGGTGGCCGGGGGAAATCCATCGCGCGGGATTTGCCCGAAGGCCTCGCAGCGAATCGATCTCATGGGGGCTGAGCGGCGCTTTGATATTCCGGTTCATCTCCGCTCCTTTCCTGTTGATGGCCGCACCCTAGAGCAAGAGAATGTCATTGGCTGTGCACTATTGAACAGTCATGACACGGACGGCTAGGCATTCTCGCGGCTCATCACCGACGAGGAACAAGAGTGGCTGGAAGCAAAAAGTCGACCGCAAGAGTTGGGGTAATCAAAGCAAAACGGACCAGTACGATGGTCTCATCCAAAGCCTTCGACGCCGAAGCGTTCCTGACGACAGTGGGCGCGGGTCGCACGATCGGGACGTACAAGGCCAGGAGCTACATCTTCCGGCAAGGCACCGTCTGCGACGCGGTGTTCTACATACAGGAGGGCCAAGTTCAACTTAGCGTGGTCTCCAAGCAGGGCAAGGAAAGGGTAGTCGGCGCGCTCGGACCTCGTGACTTCATCGGCGAAAGCTGCCTGGCGGGCCATCCCCGGTACCTTGCGTCGGCGCGCGCCTCCACCGAGGCCACGGTGGCGCGAGTTGATACAACGACACTGCGGCAGGCCATAAAAGAGCATCCCGAGCTGTCGGAACGCTTTATGGCGTTCCTGCTACTGCGAAACAGCCAGGTCGAGGCGGATCTCGTCGACCAGTTGTTCAATTCAAGCGAAAAACGCCTTGCCCGGCTGCTCATCACGTTGGCTCAAGTCGGGCAGGAGTCAGATTTACGTACAGTCACGACGCCTATCAGTCAGGATGTGATGGCGGCGAGAGTCGGAACCACCCGCTCGCGAATCAACCAATTCATGAACAAGTTCCGCAAGCTTGGGCTCGTCGAGTACAACGGTGACCTTAAGGTCCATTCGTCACTGCTGAACGTCATCCTCCGAGAGTAGCTCATCCCGGCGAGGCTCGCCCGACGATGCAGGCTCGGGCCGCTCTGGCAGTGCAATGTGGAACAGACGCCCTCTGCCTGGTCGCTATGCTGCCGCCGGCCGCTGCCGCCGGGTTTACGTTCGGACTGGCCGTGGTCAGGCCCCGCACTTTCACGCGCCTGTCGGTGCGGGGCCGCCTGCTGTGAGTCCAATAGTGAACAGCAACGCCAAGTGAGGCCGTGCTAGACGCTTGGTCATCGTCGGCTCGCTAGTCTGAGCGTCGACGGCTGGAAGTCAGCGGCATCTGATTCAAGAATGTCCCGCGCTCCCGCTCGCAAGTCGAGGGGACCTCCCATGACATATGAAGATCATCTCAAGCACGCGGACGAATGCGAGCGGCTGACCGAGCTGGCGTCCAATCATCACTCCCTGCTG
>CADECW010000276.1 GCA_902825855.1 uncultured Rhodospirillales bacterium
ATCAGCTCTCCTTCGAGCAGTCGCGCGGCGTGATCTTCTTTTCGGCCGCGTACTTGGCGGCAGTGTCCTTGACGATCGGCACGATGACGGCGTCGTCTCCGGTGTACCAGTCGGAGATCACGTTCCACTTCTTGCCGTCCCACTGGTGGACGCGGCTCAGCCGTGTGCCCTCGTGGTCGGAGCACGTGACCTTGATCGGTCCGATCATGCCTTCGAAGCCGAGCTGCTTGATGCGGTCGGCGGTGAGGTTGAGGTGCTCGATGCCCCAGCGGACCTGCTCTCCGGTCATCGGCTTGTTGCCGAACTTGGCCATGGCGGTGCGGATCGACTCGGTGCCCAGCATCGAGTTGATCAGGCCGCGATTGTACAGCACGGAACCGGTCTCCTCGGCCTTGCCGAGCGACTTGCCCGGTCCGATCACGTACTTCTCGAGGTCGGCATAGACCGCCGACTTGCCCGACGTGTGCTGCAGCATCAACGCCTTGTAGCCCGCGCCCTTGTCGCCTGCCGGTATGACGTCGGGCTCGGCGCCCGACCACCACACGCCCAGCATCTTGTCGCGCGGATAGTTGACGTTGCCCGCTTCGGTGACGGCGGCGGAGTTCATGACGCCCCAACCCCACAGCAGCACGTAATCGGGACGTTGCTGGCGGATCTGCAGCCATTGCGACTTCTGCTCGCTGCCCGGCGCCGGCACCGGGATCGGCAGGAACTCGAAGCCGTACTTCTTCGACATCGCCTCGAGCGCCGCGATCGGCTCCTTGCCATACGGCGAATCGTGATAGAGCAGCGCGATCTTCTTGCCCTTGAGCTTGTCGAACCCGCCCCACTCCTTGGCGATGTGCTGGATGGCGACGTTGGCGGCCGTCCAGTAAGTGCCGAGCAGCGGGAAGTTCCATTCGAACACCGCGCCGTCACGGCTGTCGGCGCGGCCGTAACCCATGGTGATCAGCGGCACCTTGTCGCCCGGCGCCTTCTCGGTCAGGGCGAAGGTGATGCCGGTGCTGAGCGGACTGAAGTAGGCGGCGCCCGTCGGGCCCTTGCCCTTGAGGCGCTCATAGCACTCGACACCACGGTCGGTGGCGTAGCCGGTCTCGCACTCCTCGAACGAGATCTTCACGCCGTTGATGCCGCCGTCACGCTCGTTGAGCATCGTGATGTAGTCGCGCACGCCGTCGGCGAAGGGAATGCCGTTGGGAGCGTAGGCGCCGGTCCGGTAGACCAGGCCCGGGATGAACTGCTCGTTCTGCGCCTGGGCAGCGGTTGCGACGACAACGCCTGCCGAGGCGATCGCCGCGCCGAGCAGCGCGAGTTTGCGAAGACCCATTCGTTTCCTCCTCAATGATTGGGCGGTCCCTGAAAGGCCGCCCTTGTCCAATACCTAGACCGTCCCGCTCAATGGGGAAAGGGCCACAACCGAAGCTTCTCCTTCGCCACCGACCACAATCGCGCGAGCCCGTGCGGCTCGACGATCAGGAAGAACACGATCAGGGCGCCGAAGATCATGGCCTCGAAGTGCGAGACCGTGGCGGTGCTGATCCCCCAGCCGAACAGCGCGCCGAACGGCGGCAGCGCCTGGTTGAGGAAGATCGGCAGCAGCACGATGAACGCCGCGCCCAGCACGCTGCCCAGGATCGAGCCCAGCCCGCCGATGATGATCATGAACATGAGCTGGAAGGAGCGGTCGATCGAGAAGGCCGCAGGCTCCCACGAGCCGAGATAGACGAAGGCCCACAGGCCGCCCGCCACGCCGATCAGGAACGACGATACGGCAAAGGCCGTCAGCTTGGCATACATCGGCCGCACGCCGATGATCTCGGCAGCGATGTCCATGTCGCGGATCGCCATCCATTGCCGGCCGACATGTCCGCGCACGATGTTCTTGGTGGCGATCGCCAGCACGACGGTGAAGGCAAGCGACACCAGATAGTTCGCGGTGGGCGAACTGAGGTCGACGCCGAACATCTCGAGCGGTGGAGCGTTGATCGAGCCCGACGGCGTGTAGTTGGTGAACCACTTGATGCGCAGGAAGGCCCAGTCGACGAAGAACTGCGCCGCGAGCGTGGCGCAGGCAAGATAGAAACCCTTGATGCGAAGGCTGGGCACGCCGAAGGCGATGCCGACACCTGCCGCGACGAAGCCGCCCAGCAGGACGCAGACGAACGGATTGAGGAACGGCAGGCGAATCGCGAAGTTGTAGGCGGCATAGGCGCCGACCGCCATGAAGGCGCCGGAGCCCAGGGACACCTGGCCGCAATACCCCATCAGCACGTTGAGACCGATCGCCGCCAGCGACAGGATCACCACCGGGATCAGCACTGCGCGATAGACATACTCGGTCGCCACGAACGGTACGACGAAGAAGGCGATCAGCAGCAGGGCCACCATGGCGATGCGGTCCTGGGCGATCGGGAAGACCGCCTGGTCCGTCTCGTAGCTCACCTTGAACTGGCCGGCCTCGCGATAGAACACCCTCGCCTCCCTACACGCGCTCGATGATGCGCTCGCCGAACAGGCCCTGCGGCCTGAACAGCAGGAACAGAAGCGCCAGCACGTAGGCAAACCAGATCTCGATGCCGCCGCCCATCATCGGCCCGAGAAAGACCTCGGCAAGCTTTTCGCCGGCGCCGATGATCAACCCGCCGATGATCGCGCCCGGCACCGAGGTGAAGCCTCCCAGGATCAACACCGGCAGCGCCTTCAGCGCCAGGAGCGTCAGCGAGAACTGCACACCGAGCTTGCTGCCCCATACCGCCCCGGCGGCGAGGGCGACGAGGCCCGCCACCAGCCAGACGATGAACCAGATCTGGTTGAGCGGAATACCGACCGACTGGGCAGCCGCGTGATCGTCGGCGACGGCGCGCAGCGCACGGCCGATGCGGGTCTTCTGAAAGAACAGCGCCAGCACCGCCACAAGGAGACCGGCGATCACGGCGGCCCAGATGTCGAGCTCGTTCACCAGGATGCCGCCGTCGAAGACCGATTCGAGAATGAAGATCGGCTCCTTGGGCAGGCCGATATGGAGGGGATAAACGTCGGCGCCGAACACCGTCTGGGCAAGGCCTTCGATGAAGAAGGTCATGCCGATCGTCGCCATGAACAGGATGATGCCTTCCTGGTTCACGAGCTTGCGCAGCACCAGCCGCTCCGACGCCCAGGCGATGAGGGCCATGACGAGCGCCGCGAACAGGAAGCCTGCGACCAGGGCGAGCCAGAACGGCCACTGCCATTCCTTCTGGGCGATGTCGAGCGTGCGCACCAGGGCGAGCGCTGCGGTCAGCACCATGGCGCCCTGGGCGAAGTTGAACACGCCCGACGCCTTGAAGATCAGCACGAAACCCAGCGCCACCAGCGAATAGAGCACGCCCGCCAGCAGGCCGCCGATCAGGACCTCGAGGAAGAAGCCCATGCTACGCCTCCCCCGTCTTCACGATCTGAGCAGGCAGGACGCCCGCGGTCCGGAAATAGGCCATCAGCTCGACACCCCGAGATAGGCGTCGATGACCGCCTGGTTGCGCTTGATCTCGTCGGGCATGCCGTCGCCGATCTTCTTGCCGTAGTCGAGCACCACGACGCGGTCGGAGATGTCCAT
>CADECW010000277.1 GCA_902825855.1 uncultured Rhodospirillales bacterium
GCGCACGGGCAAACAGCGCAATCAGCTCGATATGCGCCGACCACAGGAACTGGTCGATTGGCAGCAGCTTCTCCAGCCGGTATCCCCCGTCCAACAGGGAACTCGCGTCACGCGCGAAGCTGCCGGGATCGCACGAGGCATAGACGACGCGCGTCACCTTCGAGCGCGCCAGCTCGGCCGACTGGGCCGCCGCACCGGCACGCGGTGGATCGAGCAGCACGGCGTCGAAACCGTCGAGCTCGCTCGCCATCAACGGGTTTCGGAACAGATCGCGACGCTCCGCGGTCACTCGTCCGCCGAGACGGCGAGCCGCTGCCTCAGCCGCAGCAATGGCTGGCTTGTCGCTCTCGAACAACGCAAGTTTTCCCGGCCGGCCGATCGACAGCGCACCTACGCCGGCGAAAAGATCGGCGATACGCGCGGCGTCTCCGATCCACTCCGCGACGGCGGCTCGCATGGCCTGCTCGGCGCGCTTGGTGGCCTGAAGGAAGGCCCCGGGCGGCGGCTCGACCCGCGCCTCGCCAAACAGCAGCAGCGGCGTGCGGCGAACGACGACGGGCTCGGCTGATGCCCGATCGCCCCAGCTCAGCCGCGCCAGGTCAGCACGCTCGGCCAGCGCTATCAGCGCCTCGCGTCGTTCCAGCGTCAGTTCGAGGCGCTTGTGCGGCCTTACCAGAAGATCGATGCCGCTGTCGGTCTCGTTGGCCAAGGCGTCCGCCGCGGCACCGTCCGGCAGGATCGACGAGAGAGCCGTGCGCAAGGGCTCTAGAAGCGAGCCTAACGTCGGCCGGGCGATGACACAGACGCCGATATCGACGATCCGCGGGCTCGTGCGCTCATGGAAGCCGGCATGCACACGCCGACCGTGCCGACGCAGAACGAAATCGACACGGCGCCGCTCGCCGGGCGAGCCGACAAGGGGCGGCTCGAACCGTGGCGCGTCGACGTCACGTTGCGCCAAAGCGCGAGCGATCAGCTGGACTTTCCAGGTCGTATAGGTATCGCGACGCCAGTGCTGCAAAGCGCAGCCGCCGCATACCCTGAAGTGCGCACAGGGCGGCGACTCGCGATGGCGCGACGGCGCTAGTACCTCTGCCAAGTCGGCGGCGATACCCTCGCCGCGCCTGTCGCGCGGCAGCGCCTCGACAGTTTCTCCTGGAAGGGTGAATGGCACGTAGTAGCGACGTCCCTCGTGCTCACCGATGCCGTCGCCGCGCGCGCCAATCTCCAGGATGTCTAGTGTGACACTCTCGACCGAGGCTCCGGTCATCCCAACCAGCTCTTGGCCGCTCGCATCTCGCCGACCAGCAGGCCGGCCACGTTCTTTACTGGCGGATTGACGATTTCTTCGCGCTGGCCAGCCGGCAGCACACCGAGATGATCGAGCAAGGCTGCCATCGCAACTTCGGCCGCGCGACCGGCGCCATCCCACATCTTGATCGCCACGCCGAGGCCGAGCGTTGGCAACATGCCACAGAACACGCCCTCGGCGCCGGTCTTGATCTGCGCCACGCCCGGCAGTGCCGAGTTGATGCGCGTGCAGAACCGTCCGGTGCCGGCCATCATGAACGGCTCGGCATTCATCGCGGTACGGATGCGGCCGGCCGCCTCGGCGTGCTTGTTCGAGAGTCGAGAGGGCTCGGCCATATTGGCCATGGCCCGCGCCAGGCTCTTTAGCGGTGTGGCGAGCGTTGGGATGCCGCAGCCGTCGGTGCCGTAGGGAAAGCCATTGGCGTCCGTGCCACACAGGTCCGTCATGACCTCGCGCAGTCGCCGCTGCACCGGATGATCGTACTTGATGTAGTCCTTGGTCGGTTCGCCGTACTGTACCGCCGTGGTGAGGAAGCCCGTATGCTTGCCCGAGCAATTGTTGAACGCCGGTGTCGGCAGCCTGCCCTGGCGGGCCAGCTCCTCGATGGTGCCTTGCAGGCGGGGCGCATGGGTACCGCATTCTAGGTCGGCCTCGCTCAAGCCGACCTTGCCAAGCCACGCCTGAACCGTCTCGACGTGGCGCTTCTCACCGCTGTGCGAGGCGCAGGCCAGTGCAATGTGCTCGTTGCCAAGACCGAAGCGCTCCACAGCACCGCTCTCGACGAACGCCATGGCCTGGATCGGCTTGTTGGCCGAGCGCGGCAGGATGAGAGAATCGATATCACCCCAGGATGCGACCACCGTGCCGTCGGGCTGCACCACTGCGGCAATGCCCTGATGACGGCTCTCGACGAGCGGGCCACGCGTCACCTCGATGACGACCGACTTGCTCATCGAACGCGCTCCAGCCTTACCACCGTAACGTTGTCCTGATGCTCCCTGGCTGCGTCCAGCACCGCCTTGATCACCCCGTCGACCGTCTTGATGGCGCTAGCGGCGATCTCCGCTTCGCTGATCGACTGGACACCGTCGCTGCATAGCAGAAGCTTGACGTCGGGACCGAGCTTGCGGCTGCCCTTGTCGATAAGGCTGAGCGGCTGGCCCATCACGGCCTCGCGCAGGGTATGCCGGCCAGGGTGATGTTCGGCCTCGTCCGCCGTCAGCATGCCGCGCTTGACCAGGGCATCGATCTGCGGGGCCATAGAATGGTCGGCGTTCAGCCGCTCGGTCTTGCCCGCCGACACCAGGTAGAACGGCGAATCGCCGACACTGATCCAGCGCACCTCGTCGCCACGCACCTGCGCGGCCACCAGGGTCGCACCCATGCCTGCAAGTTCACCCTTGCTGGCCGCGGTCCTGCCGACCGCAGCGTTCGCCTCCTTGAGGCCGTCGGCCAGGCCGCCACCCTGCTCCATCGCGTGCACGAAGGCCTCAACCGCGACCTTGCTGGCCACGGCGCCGCCGGCATGGCCTCCCATGCCGTCGGCGACCACCGCCAGCAGCGAGCCGTCGCCGAGTGTGCGCAAGGCCCAACTGTCCTCTTGATAGGGGCGCGCGCCCTGATGTTGGCCGCCCTCGCCACGCCACCGTCCTGCCATGTCAGATGCCAACCTCTACTGCCACACCGCCGGCAGCCTGCTCAGCCCGCGTAAGGTGAAACTGCGCCGCCACGCGGGCTTGTCCCTCTCCGGCAAGGTGAGGTTCGGCATGCGCTCGATCAAGGCGGCAAAAACGAGTTCCGCCTCGAGGCGGGCAAGCTGGGCGCCCAGGCAATGATGGATGCCGCCGCCGAACGACATCGGCCTGATGTGCTCACGGCCGACATCGAGCCGGTCGGGATCGGGATACTGGGCCGGATCGCGGTTGGCCGCACCCAGCAGGGCGACGATACTCTCGCTCTCGCCGAGCTTGACGCCGCCGATCTCGACTTCGATGTTGGTCACGCGGCCGGTGATCTGAACCGACGAGTCGTAGCGCAGCACCTCCTCGACCGCGTTGGGAATCAGCGACGGGTCGGACTTCAGCCGCTCCCACTGGTCAGGCTGGCGATGCAGCGCCAGCAGGCCGTTACCGATCAGGTTGGTGGTGGTCTCGT
>CADECW010000278.1 GCA_902825855.1 uncultured Rhodospirillales bacterium
TAGTAGTGCTGCAGGCGGTTCGGGTTCTCGCCGTAGCGCCCGTCCTTGGGACGGCGGGAAGGCTGGACGTAGGCGGCGTACCACGGCTTCGGCCCGAGCGCGCGCAAGGTCGTGGCGGTGTGGAACGTGCCCGCACCCATTTCCATGTCGAACGGCTGCAGGATCAGGCAGCCTTGGCGCGCCCAGTAATCCTGCAGGGTCAGAATAAGTTCCTGGAAGCACGTCGGCTTGAGGCGTGCTGAGGGTTCGGACACCGGTATACCCCGAAGCTCAGAAGGCCTATTGTTTCTACGACTTAAGGCCGTTGTTGCGGTGCGGCAAAATAGGTGCCACCCCCTGGCCGGTCAACCGTGCCGGCCGGCTCAATTCGGGCTGCGGCCCTATGACTGTGGACGCGGCTGGGGACGCCCGCATTGGCCGCATTTTTCGGCACTGGCGGGATTGTAGGCACCGCAGCCGGCGCATTGGACCGTGTCCTGGATTGCGACCTTGCGGGTCGCCAGGGATTCGGACGGCGGCGGTGGCGGCGCGGGGCGCGCAGGTTCGTCGGGCCTGCCGACGAACTTGTCCCACAGGCCTTTCCAGCGGTGAAAGGTCTTCCAGGCGGCGTAAACGGCAACGCCGAACAGGATGATCTTGAGCAAAAGACCCATGCAGCCATTTGAGGTCCCTGCATCTTGCGGTCAAGCGCGCTATATCCTGCGTCATGAATGGAAGTGGAGAGGCGCCGCTCGACTTGTTCGTGGTGGGTGGCGGGATTAACGGCGCAGGCATCGCCTGCGACGCAGCGGGGCGGGCGCTCAAGGTCGGGCTGTGCGAGATGCACGACTTCGCCAGCCATACCTCCTCGGCATCGACCAAGCTGATCCATGGCGGCCTGCGGTACCTCGAGCACTACGAGTTTCGACTGGTGCGCGAGGCCCTCCAGGAGCGCGAAGTGCTTCTGGCCAAGGCGCCTCACCTTTCCTTTCCCCTGCGCTTCGTGCTGCCGCACGAGCCGCATCTTCGACCGCGCTGGATGCTGCGGCTGGGGCTGTTCCTCTACGATCACCTCGACTGGCACATGACGCTGCCCAAGTCGATCGCGGTCGGCCTGCCGAACTCGAAGTTCGGCTCCGGGCTGAAGCCGTCCTTCAAGAATGGTTTCGTCTATTCCGACGCGTGGGTCGACGACGCCCGCCTCGTGATCGCGAACATCATGTCGGCGCATCAGATGGGCGCGCGCATCTTCGCCCGGCATCGCTGCGTGTCGGCGCGGCGCAGTGATGACGGCAAGCTGTGGAACATAGAGCTCAGCGCGCCCAACGGCACCACGGTCACACTGCGTGCGCGCGGTCTGGTCAATGCCTCCGGCCCGTGGGTGAAGCATTTCCTCGACGAGCAGACGGAAATCAGGACCAGCAAGCGCGTGCGCCTCATCAAGGGCAGCCATATAATCGTACCGCGCCTCTACGACGGCGATCATGCATTCATCCTGCAAAACAAGGATGGACGCATCGTCTTCATCATTCCCTATGAACGATCCTTCTCGGTAATCGGAACCACCGACATCCCCGTCGAGTCGAGCGACAGGAAACCCGTCTGCACCCAGGAAGAGATCGACTATCTCTGCGAGATAGCGAGCTACTACATGGCGAAGCCGGTACGGCCGGCCGACGTGGTGTGGACCTATTCCGGCGTGCGCCCTCTGTTCGACGACGGTGACGACAATCCCTCCGCGGTAACGCGCGATTATCACCTGGAGGTCGACGGTGCGGTCGGCACGGCACCGCTCCTGTCGGTGTTCGGCGGCAAGATCACGACTTACCGCCGGCTGGCCGAGCACGCCTTGCGGGATCTCGCACCGCACTACCCGCACATGGGTGCGGAATGGACGGCGGGACGGGCGCTGGCCGGCGGCGAGCTGGCCGATGCGCCCACCTTCGATGAAGCGTTCGACAACTTCGTGAACGCGGCGGCCGTCGTGAAGCCGGGATTGCCGAAAGAGCTGCTGCGCGTCCTGGCACGGCGGCACGGGGCCGCCATCGATGACCTGCTGGATGGCGTCAAGATCGTGGCCGATCTCGGCCAGCATTTCGGCGGCCATCTCTACGAGCTCGAGGTGCGCTACCTGGTGCGCGAGGAATGGGCGGTCGAGGCCGAAGATGTGCTGTGGCGGCGGACCAAGGAAGGCCTCCACATGACTCCGGGGGAGCGAGAGCGGTTCGCGCGCTGGCTTGCCGAATTTCGCCCGAACTTTACATAACTTAACACATCCTGTCGGGCACGCCGGGCGCGGCTGCAGCGTATCATCGCTGCAGCCCACGAAATCCGGTGAGGTTCCACGATGTCGTTCCGCCGTCCCCTGCTTCTCGCCACCCCCGTCGTGCTCATGGCCGGCCTCGTTCTGGCGATGCCCGCTTCGGCAGCCGTCGGCGGCCTACTAGACGATGACCTGCTCGAGCTGGCTCAGGCCACGCCACCGGCGCCCCCCGCCGCCGGCCCTGAGCGCCGCGACCGACCGGCCTTCAATCCCAAGGCGTCCTGCCTCGACCTCGTCGCCCGCCGCGCCGGCAACCGCACCTATCTCAAGATCAAGCTCGACCTGAAGGCCGACCAGATCGCCGCCTGGGATGCCTTCGCCAAAGCTTCCGACGCCGCCGACATCAAGGACACCGCGCGCTGCAATGCGCTCCCGTCGGAGATTAAGGAGCGGCCGAACTACGTCGAGCGGCTCGGCATGGAAGAGGCCTACATGAAGGCCCGCGTCGAGCGCATCGAGGCGGTGAAGCCGAGCCTGACCGCGCTCTACAATACCCTGTCGCCCGAGCAGAAGACGTCGCTCGACCGCCCGCGCCCGATGGGCGGGATGATGGGCCACCATCGCGGCGGGCGCGGGCCGCGCTGAGCCTGAACAGGCTAGTCCTCGAAGTCCTGGGCGCGATCGCCCAGCAGGAAACGCGGCCCGGCCCCTGCACGGGCCGCGCGGTCGTTGGGGTTGTAGAGGCGGCAGCTGTCGAGCGAAAGACAGCCGCAGCCGATGCAGCCGTCGAGCAGGTCGCGCGTCTTCTCCAGCAGCGCGATCCGGGCCTGCAGCGCGCCGCGGATGCGCGCGCTGATCGCCTGCCAGTCGTGGCGGGTGGGTGCGCGTCCCTGCGGCAGCAGCGACAGCTCGGCTTCAATTTCGCCCAAGGTCAGGCCGAGCTGTTGGGCGATCAGGGCGAACGACAAGCGCCGGATATCAGAGCGCATGAAACGGCGCTGGTTGCCCAAGGTCCGTTCCGCCCTCACCAAGCCGCGCGATTCATAGAAGCGGATCGCTGACACCGACATGCCGGTGCGCCGTGCCAGTTCGCCAATCGTCAGATGCGCCGATGGGGGCAGGAAACTCTCCACTCGATGCTTGACCTAAAGTTAACTT
>CADECW010000279.1 GCA_902825855.1 uncultured Rhodospirillales bacterium
GCCATCTCGGGGTGAAGCAGCGGTGGCGGTTCCTCCGAGTCGGCGAGCGCACGCTCCAGCTCGGCCTTACGAGCCTCGAGCTGAACCATCTTCGCGTTGATCCGCTCGGCATGCCCACCTTTCAGGATTAGGTTCAACAGCGTGTCGAGTTCACGATCGATACGTTTCACCTCGGCCCGGGCAGCGGTCAGCGTGGCGCCTCCTTCCATCCGCAAGCGGTTCATCTCGCGCGTGAACTCGTCGCAGAACTCCCAGAACAGCGCCGGATCCATGAGCTTGCCTTTGAGGGAGCTAAGAACCCGCTCTTCAAGGTCAGTCCTCTTGATCGCCATACGATTTTTGCAAGTCCCCTTGTTGCGCGCTGTCGAGCATCCGAGGTGAGTGGCAGAGATCGTCGAATAGCCGCCGCCACAAACGCCGCAACGTGTCAGACCTGAAAGCAGATAACGTGCCCTGCGACGCTCCCAGATTCCGTTCTCTCCGCCGGTCTCTGTGTTCTGCTTGACCGCCTGCTGTCGCGTCTTCACAGCATCCCAAAGATCCTGGTCGATGATGCGCAACTCGGGAACGTCCTGGATTACCCATTCCTCGCGAGGATTGAGGCGGGAGACCCGCTTGCCGGTATCCGGATCCTTTACGAAGCGTTGCCGGTTCCAGACGATCCGGCCGACATACATCTCGTTGTTCAGGATGCCGTTGCCGCGCTTCGGGCTGCCATAGATCGTCGTGAAGCCCCATTCGCGACCGGCCGGTCCGGAAATACCCTCTCGATTGAGCCTGATCGCGATGCGCTTTGGCGATGCTCCCGCGGCATACTCGCGAAACACGCGGCGCACAACGTCGGCCTCCGCATGATTGATGGTGCGGTTGCCTCGGACGGGCTCACCCTTCGCATCAAAGCTCTTTACCACGTCGTATCCATACGAATTGCCGCCACCGGACTTGCCGTCCTCCACCCTTCCACGCAAACCACGGCGGACCTTGTCGGCGAGGTCCTTGAGAAAGAGGGCATTCATGGTGCCCTTTAGACCAACATGCAGGTGCGTCACGTCGCCTTCGGATAGGGTGACCATCTTCACGTTGGCGAAGACGAAGCGTTTGAAGAGGCCGGCAATGTCCTCTTGATCGCGCGACAGACGATCCATCGCTTCGGCCAACACGATATCGAAGCGGCCTCGGAGCGCATCGCCGATCAACGATTGAATGCCTGGCCGCAGAAGGGAGGCGCCAGAAATCGCCTGGTCCGAATACTCCTCGACAATGCTCCAGCCTTGCTTTTCAGCGTAGGCCCGACAGATGCGAAACTGATCGGTGATCGAGGCCTCGCGCTGGTTGTCGGAGGAGTAGCGGGCGTAGAGCGCGACCTTCATGTAATCGCCTCCTCTGTATTCAGGACGGAGGCGAGTCGGCCTCCTTCGCTTGCCTCTGTGCCTGGTGCTGCCGCGCGAACCATTGCCGCGCCGCCTGTCTCGCCAGGATGCGCACCAGTTCCACGAGAAGCGGATCTGGGTCGTCGCCGGCCCTTGACCGCGGGGTCAAGCCCGTCTCGTGAAACCGAGTGAGTTCCTCTGCCTGGCGTCCAACCGGCTTTCGCATGATACCATCGCATGTGGCCAAGACCAGCAGTCAGGGCCTCACCTTCAGCTTTGCGCCTGTTTCGAGCAATTCGATTCGAAGGTGTATCGCTTGCGCCGGCTAGGTCATTCGAGCGCGCAATAGCGCATGCTGGCGCGTCAAAGAGCGTCCCTGCGTCGCGCGAAGACTTGCGTTCTTCGGTATCGATCACGAACAAAGGATATCTCATCGTTCCTATCCTCGCGCCCGCTCGACGTGCGGCATGAGAAACGCCGCGAGATCGCGAACAACGTCTTCGAGAGACGCGCCTTGTCCGGCTATGTCGCGGAGAAGAGCCTCCCATTGTTGCCGCTTCATCGGGTCTTGCGCAAACGTACTCGTCATTGCGTCGGGAAGGTCTGGCGGAAGCGCTGTCTTCCGGCGCTCAAACGTTGCCGCTAGCGCGCGGGCGAGCCGGCTGCCTTGGAAATCGTAGGACCTACTGAGGGTCCAGATGTCGTAAAAATCCTTCAGGCGGCTGTTGGCACGGCCGAGCATCACCATCGCTTGAAACTTCTCAGCAATGACGGTCTCGCGAGCATAGGCCTGGAGACGCGGCGCGGGCTGATCGAGGAGCACCGGTAGTTCCACCTCCTGGAGACCGGGTTCGATGGCATCACCGAACCCGATGTCGATGACGACGTTGACGCGGGCGCCGGCGACAGTCGCAACTGTTCGCAGACGCAGGCCGCCGTATTCCAGCTCCTCGCGGATTTGGTCTACGCGGAGCTCAGTAGGATCGAATTCGACGCCATCGTCGGCGGCAACGCCGCAGACCTCCCGAAAGATCGTGAGTATCGCTTCCGGATCGGGATCGCCGAAGCCCAGGAAGTCCATGTCGCGGGTGGGTCGATGCGGATTGTCGAACCAGGTCGTCACCAGCATCGCGCCCTTCAGGGCAAACCGTTTGTGATGCGGCGTCTGTACGAGCCGATGGAGCAGGCGCTCCAGGACATATCGGGTGAGAAGGAGCTGAAACGGCTGATCCCGTTCCTTGGCGATTGTGAGAAGGCGCGCCCGAACAGATGCGCCCATGTTGCGGATGGGCCTAGCCATCGACTGTCAGCGCTTCGAGATAGGGGCGGACCGTCTCCCAGACGCCTGCCTGGTCGGCGTATTGTCCGATCTTGGCTGGCATGGCCTTACGCTGTCGAAGCGCCTCCTTGAGGCTCTCGATCGCGATATTGGGACCGACGCGACGACGATAGCGGAACAGGTCAACGACGGTCTTCGCGGGGTCATAGATCCGGACCGGCACTCCCTCAATGACATGTTCTTCGATGCCGGCGTTGAGTGCCTTTGCGCCGAACCGGACAAAGTGGATACGCGGCGTGTCGAGCCGCGGACGCCAGTCCTTTTGTCCGATCGCCATCCAGACCTCTGATGGAATCCTGTCGGTCAGATCGTGAAAGGCGGCGGCCGAGACGAGGCAGATTACGCCCTTGGGAACGCGCTTCGTGGCCTCGGCAAGTGCGTGATTGGCCTCGAGAGGGGCATCTGGGAGCTGATAAAGGCCGCGGCCGAGGCGTACGACTGCGCCTTCTCGCTCCAGGCGAGACACAGTCGCTGCCGTGATTCCACTGCGCGTGAGTTCTGAAAGACGAGCCATGCCGCGCTGTGAGAGGGTAGCGAGGAGGCGCTCTCGTTGGCCTGGTGAGTTCGATTTCATTGGATCCTATGATAGGAATGCTAGTAGATTCTCGTGTTACATCCGAGGAAACATATCACGTCTCCCTATTGC
>CADECW010000280.1 GCA_902825855.1 uncultured Rhodospirillales bacterium
GCTGGCGCAGACATTCAGCTGACTTCTGGCTGGGTCACCAGCACGGCAGCAACAACGGGCCCGGGTGATTGCGATGTATTGATATGTGCCGCCACAATTCGTGGCAGGCCGGGCATCAGACGGGGGGAATGTAGCTAGGTCTTCCTAAAGTCCGGATTGCCTCAACATTAGATGGTTGTAATCAAACTCAGAAATGAGCGTTTCACTGCAGTCAGGTGCTCCGCATACTGCAGATTCAAGACCGAAACGATCACGAGCTTAAGTGCGCTGAACCGCGCTCATGCGGCAGGTGCGGCGCTATTGCGATGTGCTTCAACAAGTAAGGCGCACGCCAGCTTTGGCCCGAAAAAATCTGCAATCGTGCGGTGCGATGGGTTAACCGCGCCGCTAATAGGTCACTGACGAAACGCCCCCATGTCCAACACTGCGGCCGTCCCAAGGGGGCCGCTGTTGGTCAGCACGGACACGATCGTGAAACCGGCGAAGCTGCGGATCAGGGAGAAGATCATGCTGATGGGAAAGATGTTGCGCATCATGGTGAAGGTCACGTACCGCATGCGCTGCCACCAGGTGGCGCCGTCGATCTATGCCGCCTCGTAGAGCTCCTAGGGCAGCGACTGCAACGACGCCAGGTACAGGTCCCGCCCAAATCCGCCAGTCGAGGTGTCGAATCGGGCGGACTTGCCGTGTGATTAAGAACGACTGATCTGCTAGGAGGTGGTTAAGCAGCAACATCCGATGGCGTTGTGGCTTTGCAGCGTTGACAGTCCTCAACGGGTTTCACTTTTGTAGCAAGGAGGTTGCAGTGAGATCATTGTTGTTCGTGGGGATGCTTCTCCTCGCCGGTTGTGGCTCAGCCATTCCCATGGGCGGCGAAACTGCTGAAGGTGAGCGATTCGTCGGGTCGTTTACGTCGCGTGGACGGGACTATGGTCCGATGGAGATGCGAAACGACAGGGGCGTGGAGTGCAGCGGAATTTGGCAATTCAGCGCCCAAAGTTCCGGCTCTGCATCGTTCAGCTGCAGCGATGGTCGCTCTGGAACCGTTGAACTGACCGCGGTGGACGCTACCCACACCATGAGAGGTATGCTGGACGGGAAGCCATTTGCCGGCACCTTTGAGCAGCCACCGTTTTAGAACCTCACGTCAAAATGTCGCGAAGCCACCGGTGGGGATAGTGTAACATCCGTGGCTTCCGGCATAAGCGCATCGGTTGGCTTACCAGGTTACATGTCGTTGAGATTTGTGCAGACCCTCCGCGGCAAGACCGTCATCCAGTTCATCTGTATGATTGCGATCGCCGTGACCACCATCTTTCACGCGGACGCAAGATTTGCGTCAGCGAAGGTGAATGAGGCTGTATCGTTTGCCGACACCCAGAACGATGACCAAGATGGCCTCGACAAGGTCGTTGCCGAACTGTGCAATTTCTGTTCTGGGAGGGCGGCAGCCGCGGACGTCGCCACGCTCCCAGTTGTCCAGCTGTTTCGTCAGCCAGTGCCGCCCGGTCGGACGCGCAGTCTGAGCTCATTTGAGCTCCCGGCAACCCCACCACCTCCCAAATCCTGATCTAGCCAAATTTGTTTGTTCGCTCCGTCGGCCGCAAGGCCGTCGGGCGACTGTCGTTGGTTATTGATCGGGGTTGGTTCATGACAGTCCGCAGTCTGGGCGCGCTCTGCGCGATCATCGCGGTGGCAAATGCAGCGCCGGCCACGGTGCGGGCGCAGCCGGCATCAGTCCCGAAGCAGGGACAGCCGGCTCCAAGGCAGGGGCAGCAGGCCTCAGCCCAAGCGGCCACTTCGCTGACGTTGTCCCGGGCCTTGCAACAGGCGATTAACGCCAACCCGCGCGTTGCCGTCGCCGATCGCAATATCGGCATGGCCGACGGCCGTCGCCAGCAAGCCAATACGCTGCCCAACCCAACCGTCGGCTTCGAAGTCGACAACTTCGCGGCGGGAACGAGCCAAACCGTCGGTGGCGCTGAGACGACTCTGATGCTGAGCCAGCTCATCGAGCTGGGCGGCAAGCGAGACGCCCGCACCGCGGCGGCACTCGGCGACTACGATGCTATGCGTTGGGAGAGGGAAGCCACCAAGCTTGAGATCCTTTCCGAGACGGCGATCGCCTTCGTCGAGGCCGTCTCGGTACAGCGGCGGATTGCCTTGCTCGACCGGCAGGCAACGGCCCTGGAAGGACTTGTGCCCTTGATGCAGCGCCGGGCCGAAGCGGGCGCATCGTCACCTTCCGAAGTGTCGCGTACTCAGGCCGCCGTCGGAATGACGAGGCTGGAACGCGAAAGGGCGCGCTTGGCACTTGCGGTCGCGAGGCGCGAGCTGACGGCGCTGATGGGGCGGGATTCGCCGGATTTTACGGTCGTTTCGGGGGATCTCGGACGCCTTGTCCGGCCCGCACCCCTGGAGAGCCTGATCAAGGCCATCGATGACAATCCGCAGCTCATGCGCTGGACGGCCATTCGCGCACAGCGAGACGGCGACTTATTGGTCGCGCGCCTGAAGCCGATCCCGGATGTCACGGCCAGCGTTGGCTGGCGCTACTATTCGGAGAGTGGAGAAAGCGCCATCAGGCTAGGCGTCTCGATGCCAATTCCCGTGTTCGATCGCAATCGCGGTGCCATTCGGGAAGCGCAGGAGAACTCCCAGAAGGTCCATGCCGAGCGCTCCGTCAATCGACTGGCGCTCATCGCCGTCGTCGCCAAGGCCCACGACACCGCCATGAGCCAGCTCCAGCAGCTCGACATGTTGCGCAAGACGGTGCTTCCGAACGCTCGTCAGGCGCTGGCGACGATTGAAGCCGGATATGGCCAAGGACGTTTCACGGTGCTCGAGATCCTCGATGCCTATCGCACGGTGGCCGACGCCGAGCTCATGGAACACGACGCACTGACCAGCTTCCACACCGCGATCGCGACCATCGAGGGACTGACCGGAAGCCCGGCCGTCCTGTCGCAGACGAGGACTGCGAAATGAAAGCCGACTACCGCCTTCTGGCAACCATCGAAGGGATGACCGGAGACGCCCTCACCCTGGCCACGGAGCGTGGATGATGAGACGCCTCATCCGACTCTTTCTGATCATCGTCGTGTGCGCCGCCGCTCTCGGTGCCGCATGGTACTACATTGCCGGTCCGAATGCGGGCAAGGCTGCCAAGCCTGTGGCGGAGAAAGGCCATGGCCATGGCGGCGAAGGTCACGGCGATGAGGGCAGCGTCGAAATGAGCGACGCGAAGGTCGCCGCGGCGGGAATCGAACTGGTGCAAGCCGGTCCTGGCAAGCTGCAGGAGAGCCTTCGCCTGAATGGCATGATCCAGCCAAACCAGGAGAGCCTGATCCAGGTC
>CADECW010000281.1 GCA_902825855.1 uncultured Rhodospirillales bacterium
CGTGAGCGGACACGACTTACGGTAATGAATGCGATCAATCCTAAGTCCGCCACGACAGCTCCCAAGATCACGCCGATTGCCAGGAGCCACTCGGCGGCGTGCGCCCAGAAGCGGTCGCCTGTTCCCCAGAAGGCAAGGTCTGTCGCGAGTACGGCTACCAAGAGGGCGATTGGGAAGACCATGAGCATGGGGTGAATCAGACGGGCGCCTGCGGCGGCGTAGCTCCGCGCATCTCGATAGTCTGAACTTTCCATTCCGATCCTCCTGCCAATGGATTTCAGGAGGGTACCGGTGCGAGGTGTGCGTGGGCAGACTCGGAAAGTACTTAGGCAAACCTGCGTGATTCTCTGCTTAGCAAGGGCTGGCCCTTCTAATTCCGATATCGGGCAGCGCCGCGACCAAGACCAGCCGATCCGTGACAAAATGATGCTGGGAGTGAAACCTCCTTCGGGAACGACGATCTCAGCTGAGAAGTAGTTGAACCTGACGGCGCAATCGGCGGGTAACGTCGTCGAAGCAAGGCAGTCACTTCAATGACCAGTGTGCTTAGCTCAGAGAATCGGATGGCATTCTATCGGCGGTCGGCCGATGAGGTTTTGTCTGTCTTCAACACGAATGCGCAGCTTGGGTTGAGCAATGAAGAGGCTATAGCGAGACGAAGGCGTTACGGCAGAAATGAGCTGGCCGCGGAAAAATCTGTACCAGCATGGCGGAAACTTCTCGCTCAATTCCAGAATGTCCTCGTCATCCTATTGCTCACCGCTGCGCTAATCTCGGCAGTGATGTGGATTCTCGAGCGCAGGAGCGCATTGCCGTACGAAGCCATCGCGATTCTCGCCATTGTGTTGCTGAATGCGCTGATGGGCTACATCCAGCAGGCGCGGGCGGAGCAAGCGGTGGCTGAACTGCGCCAGATGTCGGCAGCGCATGCCAACGTGGTTCGGAACGGCGTGCGAGAGAGCATTGTCGCTACCGATGTGGTTCCTGGCGACGTCCTGCTGATTGAGGAGGGAGATATCGTCACAGCCGACGCGCGGCTGTTCGAGTCCAAGTCCCTTCAAATGGCAGAAGCGACGCTTACGGGCGAGAGCCTACCCATAGCGAAGGATACCGCCGCGATCTCGGACAAGGTGACACTGGGTGATCGCTGCAACATGGTCTTTAGCGGTACGTCGGCAAGCTACGGGCATGGGCGGGCTGTCGTTACGGCTACGGGAATGCAGACCGAGCTCGGCCGCATCGCGGGCATACTGAAGGAGACGCCTGAGGAGATCACTCCACTGCAATACGAACTCGATCGCGTCGGGCGGCTGCTAGGTATCGGCGTCGTTGTCATCGCCACCGTGATGGTCGCGACGATCCTCGTCGTCGAGGGCGCCCGTGACGTCCAGGGTGTCTTCGATGTGTTCATCCTGGGCGTGGCACTCGCGGTTGCAGGTGTACCGGAAGGCTTGCCGGCAGTGATGACGGCCGTGCTTTCCCTTGGGGTTCAGCGCCTGGCAAAGCGGAACGCGATCGTGCGCAACCTTGCGGCTGTGGAAACGCTTGGTTCAGCGGATGTGATCGCCTCTGACAAGACCGGGACGCTCACAAAGAATGAAATGACGGTCCGCCGGGTTGTCACGGCAAGTGGACGCGCAAATGTGGGCGGTGCGGGGTACGCGCCCGAGGGCGAAATCCGCCGGGACGGCGGAAGGGAGATTGACGGGCTGCTCCAGATCGAAATCGTTCGCACGCTCACCGCAGCCGACCGTGCAAGCAACGCCGTCCTGGACGAGCGTGATGGGCGGTGGACGGTGCAAGGCGATCCGACCGAAGGGGCACTGATCGTCGCGGCGCGCAAGGCCGGCTTGGCACGTGGGATGCTCGACGCTCGCTTCGTACGCATCGTGGAGGTCCCTTTCTCATCCGAACGCAAGCTGATGACGACGATCCACACGGACGCTGAAAGCCCACAACGCCTGATTGTCTTCACGAAGGGCGCTCCGGACGTTCTCCTCGCGCGCTGTTCACACGAGCTGGTAGGTGAGGTGGTGAGAAATCTAACGTCCGAGCGCCGCACGGCCATTGCGAGCAGCAACGAGGATCTCGCCAGTGAAGCATTGCGGACTCTCGGAGTTGCTTCTCGGTCGCTGCCAGCTGACGCCGCCACCCGCGAGGCGTTTGATGAGCGCGTGGAGCGGAACCTCGTATTCCTGGGGCTGATCGGCATGATCGACCCGCCGCGCGAGGAAGCCAAGGAAGCGGTCGCGCGCGCGCAAGGCGCCGGCATCCGTCCGATAATGATCACCGGCGACCACCCTGGGACCGCTGCCGCCATCGCCGCTGAACTCCGCATCGCCACCGACGGGCGGGCGGTCACCGGCGCGGAGATCGAGGCGATGCCAGGCGAGGAGCTGGATCGGACGGTCCGCGAGGTGTCGGTCTATGCGCGCGTCGATCCCAAGCACAAGCTGCGGATCGTGAAAGCATTGCAGCGCGGCGACGCGACTGTGGCGATGACGGGGGACGGCGTCAACGACGCACCCGCCCTGAAGGCGGCCGATATCGGTGTGGCCATGGGCATCACCGGGACAGACGTTTCCAAGGGGGCAGCCGACATCGTGCTCTCCGACGACAATTTCGCCTCCATCGTCGCAGCTGTCGAGGAGGGGCGTGCGATCTTCTCGAACATACGGAAGTTCCTGCGCTACCTACTTTCATCGAACATCGGCGAGGTAATGACGATGTTCTTCGGTGTGCTGCTGGCGGATGTGATCGGACTGAAAGGGCAAGGGAGCGGGCACTTGGTGCTACCGCTCCTGGCGACGCAGATTCTGTGGATCAATCTAGTGACGGACGGAGCGCCCGCGCTTGCACTCGGGGTCGACCCCGCCGACGCAAGAACAATGACAAGACCACCGCGGCTTCGAGGCGAGCGGGTGCTCACGCGTCGAATGTGGGCTGGCATTGTCTCCGTCGGCATCATAATGGCGACGGGGACACTTGTGGTGCTCGATGCCGTGTTGCCTGGCGGCTTGATCGAGGGCTCGGGCGACATCCAGTATGCGCAGACGATGACCTTTACGACTCTGACGATGTTTCAATTGTTCAATGTCTTCAACGCGCGCTCCGACGAGCGCAGCGCGTTCATCGGGCTCTTCGACAATCACTGGCTCTGGGTGGCAATCGCGTTCTCGCTCCTCCTGCATGCCGCGGTGATCTATGTCCCATACCTTCAGCACGCATTCTCAACCGTCAGCCTAAGCGCGGGCGATTGGGTGGTCTGCGTCGCGGTTGCGAGTTCGGTTCTTTGGCTCCGAGAACTGACCAAACT
>CADECW010000282.1:0-1319 GCA_902825855.1 uncultured Rhodospirillales bacterium
CCACGCCCTCCATGGGATCGCGAGGGTCCGCAAAGGAAGGGTCCTCCTCTTCGCCCTCGCGCCGACGCCTGCCCAGCAACAGCACGCCAAACATAAGCGGTAGAATATCGACGAGGATGCTCGCTGCCGTCGCAAACAGCGTAATGCTAAAATCGGTCCGTGCGACGAAGCCGTCATGCAGGCTATAGGTGATCTCACCGAGTTCAGAACCGCCCGCGGTAACGGACTCGTAGCGAATGGCCTCATCCGCCGGCAGGGCGCTGGCATATTGAAGGGCAAAAGTGACTTGTGAGCCCAAAGCGGCTGTTTCCAACTCCCAACGTTCGACAAGCGCTCGTTGCTCAGTGGGCTCATCAGCCAAAGCTTCCTGCAGGTCGTGCACCGCTTGAGCTTGCGCGGCAGCGATCACGGCCCGAGCCGTGATCACGGGATTGTCGCCGGTCGCGACGTCGATTTGTGCGTTCACGCGCGCCTCGAATGCATTGATCCACTCTTCGACCTCGCCAAGAGGAGAGCCCAGCGGAGGCCGCGCGACACGGGCGTCGGCGACACCCGTCAGGCGATTGATCTCGCCGACGTGACCTTCCGATTCCGGACCTATGCCGGCTTCACGCGGATCGAGCGCCTCGGCGCGCAGTTTAGCGAATTCCTGTTTGATAAGCCGGTCGCGATCGGCGGCGCCATGATAGCTCTCCAATGCGCCGAGTCGCAGCATCGCCTCGCCCAAATTGGTCACATATCGCGTGTGGGCCGATTGCAGGCGCGCCGCCACAGCTCGCTCGGCGATCGCATTCGTGTAGAAGTAATTGAAGTGACTGGCCCAGCTTGCGGTCATGGCCAGAAGCAACATGAGCACCGCCCGAGTAATGCGTTTGCCTCTCTCAAGGCTATCCTTGATCATGTAGTCGCTTGCGAACAAGGCAACGCCAATCGCCAGCCCCACTGGAATGGCAAGGACCCGAAGCAGCGTCCAGAACCCGATGATCGTCACATAGGTGCTGACCAGCACGCAGATCAGCGTGACCAAAAGGTACATCCCCACGACGAGGCGTTTCGAACGCATCGTATCCCCCGACAAGCTCCGCCAAGGATCGCTAAAGGTTATCTCCAAAGTTGTCCAGAACTGAGGTTCAGCTGTAAGCACTGCTTGGTCCACTGAAATTGGTCCACTGAAAAGCGGTGGCCGCGAAGCGCGCGGTTCTCGGAACGCTAGGCTCGCGGCGAAGTCACTTGTGGCCGAAAACGTTGGCAGCAATCGAACAAGGGCGTTGATCGGGCGATCTGACAGTCGTATCCCGGACGGGAAGGCGCGGGCCGCC
>CADECW010000282.1:1329-3284 GCA_902825855.1 uncultured Rhodospirillales bacterium
CGTAACGCGCCCTATTCGCCAGCCTCGCCCCACCCGTTCGATCGGAGCCAGTCACGGACCTTGATCGCCTGATCATTGTCTTGGCTCGAATGGCTGATGAATAGAACGCCCATACGCTCCCCCGGCGGAAGATAACCACGGGCTAACGGCGACGGGAAGAGCGCAGGGCAAGACAAAGCGGCTCGATAGGACCCCAGTCCGGCCGGTCAGGCGAAACCAGCGAACGGCAAAGAAGGGCCAGCTTGGCCCGGGTCGCCATATTGTTACGGGCGGCGGGGTCGCTCAAGACCTTCCGGTCGCTCCCCGGCCGCCTGACCGGGTCAAAGTCGCCGAAGACTGTCTTCGAGTGTTCAAACCGGCGCAATGTCTTGACGTCGTTTGCTGGAACTCCCACTGCAAGCGCCATGACAGTCATTGAATCGGTCTTCGCCTTTGTCATTGCGGCAGGATTGCTCACCATCACCCCAGGGCTCGACACGGCTCTCGTCTTGCGGACTGCTGCCGTGGAAGGCGCCCGACGGGCGGCGTTTGCTGGGATAGGAATTGCCGGCGGTTGCCTTGCATGGGGTTTCGCCGTGGCGCTCGGCCTCGGCGCGCTGTTGCAGACTTCCCCACCCGCGTTCACGGCGCTCAAGTGGATTGGCGCCGCCTATCTTTTCTGGCTTGGCGTCAGGTTGTTAGTTCGTCCGCGCCAACATCTCGATTTCGGCGGCGTCGATCAATCGCGCGGCGGAGCGACGGCATGGATGCCCCGCGGCTTTCTGACCAACATTCTCAATCCTAAGGTCGGTGTGTTCTACGTGTCCTTTCTCCCGCAGTTCCTTGCACCGGGTGTCCCTCCGTTCACATTCCTGTTGATGCTCGCAACGATCCACGCCCTGCTGGGATGTCTTTGGTTTGCCTTTCTCATCGCGGCGACGAAACCAGTGTCGCAGCGCCTCCGTAAAGTGGGCGTTGTTGCCTGGCTTGATCGAATAACCGGCGGCGTCTTCGTCGCGTTCGGCCTGCGCTTGGCGTTAGCGCGACAGTGAAGCTGACCCGCAGCACCAGCGCGGTCGCCTTCCTCCTTGTCAGCTGAGGGCCAGCCTCAGCCCAGGCGCCACCATCCGCCAACGGCTTGCTCGCTTCTATTCTGCCCTTCGCGCGGCTGACGGCGGACACGCATGGATCATTGGGATACAAGCCGCCTGCGTCCGAAGGCATCGTCATGCCCGCATGGCCGACGAAGCGCGTCGAAATCTAGCAATGGAGGCTGATCCGCTCCCTGAGATCTCCCTCGAAGTGAGCTAGAAATTTCGTCTCTGTTTTCCCAGGCTGGGAGGAGCGGAAGGCGATGAAGGCATCGAAGATTTCGGACGCCCCAAAGGCGTTCATCATCCGTCAGTCCGAGCGACGGACCGCGTAAACCGCGTTCGCTTTTTCGAGGGAAGATCAAGATAAGGGGGTCACGTCACCATTCCAATGCTGCGCATCCAAGTCAAGACATCGTCCATGTAGTCAGAGGCGCGGTTGACCCGGTTTTCCTCCAACACACCGCCAGTCTGGCTTTCGTAGAGGTTGTGATCGAGCCCAGGTTTGCGGATCACTGTGAGCAGATTCGCTCGGGCCCCCTCAAACGCACTCTCGATTGCCGACACGCTTTGCTCCCCGGGCGAGATGGTGTCGCGCCCGCCCCAGATCATGAGTACCGGAACGCCAACGTTGCGCCAGTGCTCGGCCGGCTCGTAGGCGTTGCCCTGGCGCCAGAAATCCCAGGAGTGACGGTTAGGATCGATCGTCGATCCCACGATCTCGGGAAACCACTCCCGCTCTGAGACGCGATGGTAAGCGTCCACATAGGCGTCCCACCCGATGCGTTCGTCGGCGTAGTAAAACTTGAGAATCTGGATCGCGACGGCGTCGTTGATTTCGGACTGCGGCCAGCCGTCAGCACGCATCTGCTGCTCGGTGCGGAT
>CADECW010000283.1 GCA_902825855.1 uncultured Rhodospirillales bacterium
GTCGCGATGGAGGGAGGAACGTGACGTTTCCGGCCCGGCAGTACTCCGTGAACGGTGAACGCCGGAGCTTTGCGTTGCTGCGTCCCGCCAACGGCGAGGCCAGCGCGCAGGACGCGATTCGGCAGTGCATCCTCGACGCCTACACGCGCATCGAGGCTCACTCCTGAGTCGTGCCCGTCACACCAGGTGGTCGGGCTCAGCCCCTCTGACTGGTACGACACGTATCCGACGGCTCCATCGCGACAACGCGATGGGGCCGCCGGGGCCATCCGAGACGGGGATCTTGCTGGTACGGAAAGGATCGAGTCATGGAACTCGTGACGAACGCTCCGAGCGGCGCGGCTGACCAGACTGTCATTGGCGTGGGCCGGAACCAGGCGCCCCCGAAGTCGCTCCCCGCGACGGCCACGTTCATCCTGTCCGAGGCCGGTCGGAAGGCGTCGCTCCTGGCTGGAGGAGACGGCAAGGCGCTGCAGACGCTGACCCTGAACGTGCCAGCGGGCCGGCTGCACCTCGTCTCGGTCGACCGTCAGGGCGTCGCCAGGCTCCGCCTCCGCCCGAGGTTCGAGTTGGACGGTGAGCAGCGCGTCGTCCGCGTCGACTCGTCGCCAGCCTTCGACGCGCCCCCGAATCCCGAGGAACTGCTCCGTCTGGCTGCCCGGAACCACGAACTCGAGCAGGCCTTCCACGCGGCTCGGACGGCCGCCACCCTGACGCGGCAGGAGGCGCAGCGCGAAGTCCGCCAGCGCGTCGCCCAGGCGTTCCTGGCCGACCAGGGGCAGCGGGCCGTGGCACACCCTCCGCCGACACAGCGGTACTGCGTCATCGAGGCCGAGGGTCGGCGCATCGTGTTCGACGTCTCCGTGGATCCCGTACTGGCCAAGCCCGTGGCGATCGAGGCAACGCGCCGCTTCAGGACGGACCAGCGTGCTAAACGGGAGCAGAACCTCCAGGACCGGGCCAAGCAGCTGGCGCTGCACGAAGAGAAGAAGCGGTTCGTCGCCGACTGGATCGCAAAGCATGGCACTCCCGACCAGCAGGCCCGGCAGGCGGCAGGCGTCTTGCCGATGGCGGAGGCCATCGAGGCGATTGCCGAGCAAGTGTTCGCGCCGGCGTCAGGCCATCCGCGTTACGTTCGGGACGGAGCGGCAAGGCTGCAGGAACTGCTACGAGCGAGTCCGGATCACGCCAACGTCGTCGTCGCACCCTCGGAGGTCGTCGCCGAGACGACGGTCCAGAAGACAGCGACTTCTCATGAGTGGGCTACTGTCGAAAAGCTACGAAGGCTCTTTCCCGCCGGAGCCGTCACCCTGATGGTCCAGCAGCTCCGGTGGCGCAGCGCGCCTGAGTCGGCCAAGTGGCAAGAGGTATTCGTCGCCGTTGGACTGGCCGTCGGTCCGATTGCGCTTCGACGAGAATTTAGAGTGTGAGTGCGGGCTGAGCGGCGCGACACCGACCCAAAGAGGGACCGACGTTCGCGTTACCGCCTACGTGGCTTGCCCAAGCCCCAAGAGACGACGAAGCGCTCCGTCGTCGGGGAGTGCCTTCTTCCTGCCAACGTACTCCCAGACGCGATATGGGTGTTCCTGCCAAGGTCTGTTGAACGTCCAAGTCCAGTTCTGTGGCGTAACGTCTAGAAAGTATTGTTGCCGCCATGGCGCTGCTGATCCGGCGACGTTGCTTCCGACCCAGATCTCGTCGGTGCCGGCCATGGCTTGAAGCTTGGAGGCGAGGTTGGCAGCAGGGCCCACCGCAGTCAGGAAGTTCCGGTCCTGTCGAGCAGAGCCTGACGGCACGCCGATCCGGGCCAGTAGTACGTTCCCGAGGTCGATTCCGATGCGGGCTTGCACGCTCGCAAGCTGTATCCGCGCAAGCGCTGGATTGATCACGTTTTGCAGAACAAAGAAGATGGTCGTTGCTGCGTCCAGAGCTGCGTTGGCGGTCTCAGCATCGGTCCGGTCAACACCGAAGATACCCATTACGCCGTCTCCTGTGTTCTTCTCGACGTAGCCTTCGTGATCGTGGATGACGTGCATCACCATTGGGATCACGCAATCGAGCATGACCAAGGTGCGCTTCAAGTCATCAGGTTCGGGTGAACCTGTCATCGATGTGAAGTGCCGAATGTCGAAGAACAAGACGGCGGCTCTGACGGCTCGCCCAGACCCGATCGGCATCGCATCGACCGCCGGAGCAACACGGCCACGCACGACGCCCTCAATGCGGTCTTGGAGGCCGTCCTGAATCGCTGTGAACCTGCGCTTCAAGTCGTTGAGATAGGCGAGGTCCCAGTTCGGCATCAGCTACATCCCCAACGCCCACCAGGCGCACAGCGCCACTGCCAGTGCGAACGTGGCGATTCCCCACTGGGCCAATCGATACTTCTTGTGCAGCAACTGACTGACGTACCAATTCTGCGCGGCATAGGCTCGCTCAACGTCATTCTCGTCCAGCGAGCGAAGCTGACTTCTATAGACGGCGAGTGACCCGCGCTTTCGAATGTCCTCCCAGAAGATCGGCCCGTCTCCACCCGCCGGAAGTCGCGGAAAGACGGCCAGGAGGCAAATCACCGACGACAGTACCAACATCGAAAAAGCGGCAGCAAAGATCCACGCCGGACCGGACGCCGGCTTCTGATCGAGTAGAGCCACACCGAGTGCAAGGTTCGCGGCTAGGACTGCAGCGGCCTTCGCATCAGCAATCACAACGTATTGATTCAAATAGTCATTGACGCCTTTTCCGAAGCCCAGAGGCGGTCGAGGTAACTGCTCTGAAGCAGCATCGGAGGTGTCGGGAGGGTGGGCAGAAGGGTCGGTCCCGCTCGCAGGCGTGAGACCAGCTCGTCGCGTTTGCACATTGCCTCCCTCCCTTGCCACTTCTGGCTCGTCTGAGCTGCCATGCGGTAGCTGATTGGCATCGTCGGACATGGCGCGGAGTCTAGAACATCCGTGGCGTGCACGAAAGCCTGTGGACCAGCTCCCGACGCTGGCAGCATGCTCTGTCGGCAGGTGGTCGGAACAATGAAGCGGCCCCGTGGAATCCAGTTGCTGCCCCCGGGTTGCCCCGCGGGCAGCAGTCACTTACACCAGTCACGTGCACCAGCACCGTACCAACAGTACGCGGCCCGGACGCACCCACGATCGTGACCACCTGTGACCACCCCGTTGACACGGCGGCGTGATAGGCGTAACTTCAGATCACTCGCCGTGGCCGTCCTGGCCACCCCTCCTCGTCGCCCGACGCGGAGCTGAT
>CADECW010000284.1 GCA_902825855.1 uncultured Rhodospirillales bacterium
TCGCTGGCCAGGCGATCAGCAGACCAACGATGGTCGACGCACCCGGCAGCAGGGCCACGACGGCCATCACCAGGAGAGTGAGACCGAAGGAGCGCTCACCAAGCTCACCGATCATCCAACCGATGGAGACACGGGGTCGTTCGACCCGATCCAGCATGCGCGACAGATGGGTCGATGTTGGAACAGTGAAGGACATTGCCTTCGCTCCGGGGTCAATCGCGCGACCATGTGCGGTCCCCGATGGGCTGCAGCATGAAACGCGGCCCCTGCCAAGACGTTCCAATCGCCTCTTCGCGGCGGATTTCTTCACCGGCCGCACCACTGGCGCGCCGGGTCGGAGCCCTTCCGGATGTTGGAACCGAGCGGGAAAGTTTGAGGGATGTTTATTCTTCGGAGCGACGGGTTCGTTGCTCGTCGGCCTCTCTAAGGGTCGCTTCATTGCCCAATTCCAACCAACGCGCCGCTTCGGCCAGCAACGCCTTTTGATCCACATCGTCCATGGCTTCCTCGGCCATCTGCTCGCATTTGGCAGCTTGATTGAAGCACTCATACGCCGATTGCATCACGTCTCTCCGTCACGAAATGTGAGCGGGAGCGCGGGACATTCTTGGATCAGATGCCGCTGTCTTCCAGTCGCCAGCGCTCAATATTGGGCTGAAGCTAGCGATGGAACGATCGTAGCCGTGTCCCAAATTGCACGCTGTTCGCTATTGCACACTCACGCGCATTTGTAGAGACCTTTCGAGCTTGAGTTCAGGGAGCAGAGATGCGCTGGCGCCAGTCCTGGCGCCGCCATCGATCTCGCGCTGGTCAACGCCAAACTCACACGAATCGGTCGAAGGGACGAAACCGCGACTGCTAACAAGAGACAGGCGGCCCGCAGCCGAGGGAAGATGGAAAGCTGCTGGGCCTCACCGCCGCTCCAGCCTGCCGACCATCGGCGCCGATGGCGGCGAAGATGGGGCACAAGATAGCCGCAAATCAAGCACGCGGACGTGAATTGAATCCTCGGTGAGACGACCCAGCTATCTGTATTAACGCGCCTTGTTGGGTCGACGGTCATTCCGCACCACTGGCTCTCACCGCCTCCTGTTTGCGCGTTCCTTCCCATTGACCATAGACCACGCAACTCGTGGTCAGTCGCAAAGGAGACCGCCATGAGACACCTGATCTACATTGTCGCGATCGGCACGGTTGCCGCGGTCGCCGGTTGCTCTGACCCGTATGCAGCGCGCTCTGGCTACTCGTCCGGCTACTACCCCTATCAGTCCAGCTACAACTATCCCTCGAACAGCTCCTATCCAGGCGGATCCGGCTACTATCCGAATAGCTACGGCCACGGATCCAATCGCGACTACAACCGTTACTACGGCGGAACACGCTCCAGCCCCCAGGTTAACTTTGCCTTTCCCTAGTTGAGCGCCGAGGACGGGTCGCGGCGCCCGGCGGGTAGAATCCGGTCCCTTGCGGCAATCTCTAGTTGGTATTCAAGCAACGCCAGGAGGCCGTCTTATGGCCGAAACCGAATCGAGTTCCACAGTCTCTCCTTCTGGGCAGTGGCAGTTGGCGCTTTCGAGATGGGAGAACGAAGGGGGCGCGGTGTCCGCTAGGCTGCAGCAGCGAGCGGTCTCCACCGAGGAGCAGCCCAAGCTCCTCGACCTGACAAACGCCGAATTGGTGCAGCTCGGCTCGGTGCACACGGTGATGCAGCAATACGTTCACGCGCTGCACCGTGGGCCCGCACGCAAGCGGGCCGGCTCGAATCGCTGAGTTTTGGTGATCAAGGCCTCACCGCAAGCCGCGAATCCACCGGCGATAAGCCACCAGACGGACCGGCCAGCTCAGGCGCCGACGAACAGCCGCGTTCAAAGACCCGAAGGTCGACCTGCCATGACCGATTCCGGCAAGATCCTAGAAAAAGCAGTCAGCGTAGCCGACGAGACAATCAGGCGGTTGCTAAACGAAGTCGGCGTGGAGATGCCGCATCTGGTTATCGGAGTGACGCCGAAAGGCGAGGTTGTGCTGCGCAGCAACGCAAGTCCCGATATCCTGCGGGCGTTTGCTGAAGAACTGCTTCAGATCGCCAACGGGGTGGAGGCCCCGCCAGGACCGTACGACACGACACACTGAGCCTCGATCTCGCGGTTCACGCACCGGTCGTATGTCCCGCTACCGGGTGCGAGGCCGTAGCGCGGCAAGCATTTTGGGCATCGATGGTCAGGTTCTTCGAAGTGTAGTGGATCGGCAAGCGATCGAGCGCCCGCGCCTCGGCGTCTTGAGCGATGCAGCGCTTGTACGCGTCGGTACCAGCCTTGAAACCATAATCCCCGCAAGGCTGCTCCCTGTCGGGACGCGGGGTCGCGGTCGATGCGGTGCCCGATTAGCTGCATCCAGCGGCCGAAAGAAGGACAACCGCTGTGACGAGAAGTGTGGTCAGTTTCATTGTGGGCCCCAACAGGCAGAATCTGCCTGTGTGGCAAACGCGTCACGGCCGCATGAAGCTGCCATGTTACACGCCCAGGCACGGCAGCAGCTGCGAGAGATTGGTGTCGAATCGCTGGTCGGCGCCTGTCGGATGGACACAGCTGTCCCCCCTTCCTGGTGTCGCACGGGTTGAAAAACGAGGGTGCCGGTGGACCGGAAGGCGATCCCTGAGGAACGTCCACAATCACATAAGTATAGGCACAGCCGATTACTTGCGCTTTCTCAAGCGAAACGACCACTCAGCGAAGAGCAACCAGTGGTCGAACCGCGCGTTCACCCACCAGAAGCCCCTGGATGGCCGACGCTGTCGGGTCGCGGCTGGCAGCACCCGAAGGAAAAAACCATGACGAAATCAACCTGCCTCGCCGGCGCCTTCGCGCTCGGCCTGATCCTACCCGCGGCCGGCCTGGGTGCCTCGTTGATCACGGCGCCAATAGCTAATGCCCAGCAGAATGTCGGCTCCGGACAGACGGGCCGCTCCGTTGCGTTCGTGCAAGATACCGCCAATGCCGGGCGGTTCGAAATCCAAAGCGGCCGTCTCGCGCTGGAACGGTCGCAGCATGTCGGCGTGCGTGGCTATGCCGACCAGACAGTCAAGGACGCAACCGAGATGATCGGTCGCGTAAAGTTCATCAACAACGCCAATGTCGGCGCGGCGATGCCGGACGGCCTCAACGTCGACCAGCAGGCCCTGCTGGTCCGGCTGACTGGGCTGAGCGGCAGCGACTTCGACCGCGAGTACATGCGCTCTCAGATCGAGGTTAGC
>CADECW010000285.1 GCA_902825855.1 uncultured Rhodospirillales bacterium
ATCGCCTTCGACCGCCGCGTCGATCCGGAAACCTGCCGACTGGAAGCCAAGGGAAATACCGCCGCAGCCTGCGAAGAGATCAAGCACCCGGGGCGGAGCGCCGCCCGCGAGACGGGCCAGTTTTCTTCGGATCGCGGACTGTCCGCGTCCTCCGCCGGCCCGTTCGCTCATCGGAAGCCCGCCCCACGAAAGAAATGATTCGCCTGCGCAGGAGCGTAGTATCGCTGCACTCGCATTCCCAGATAATCAGGACGTGCCATCCACCGGCACTGAGCAGCAGCGTGTTGCGGCAATCACGCGCGACGGTGCGTGAGAACTTGTCGTTCCAAAAATCCGCTCGGCTCTTGGGGGTGTACGCGTACCTGCATCCCTCGTGACGATGCCAAAAACAGCCATGAACGAAGATCGTCTTGCGACGGCCCCGCATGACAATATCGGGGCGACCCGGCAGGCCGCTCCCGTGCAGCCTGTAGCCGATCCCGAGACTTCTCAGCATGCTTCTGACCAGACGCTCCGGCTTCGTGTCCCGGCCCCGGATCGCGGCCATGTTGGCGCTGCGCCGCTCCTTGCTGATCCGATCCACTCTCGTCGCCCGACCTTTGCTCAACGTTGTGCAGGCCTATGCAGGCTTGGCTAGATTGTCCCTCCGCCTCGGGCGCTGGGCGAGCTCTGCCTTCTACATTACAGAAATATAGTGTGAAAAAGAGATAATATATGTATAAATGCATAAAATATATGCAATTTTACTTGAAAAAATGATATGACAGCTGTATATATTATACCAATAATATGCATACAGAGTGGATAGTCCTATGGATGCACATGGCATGGCAGATGATGAGAGCCAAATCCTTCCAGAAGAAAGTCATCATGAGCGCTTCCGGCGTTTAGCCGAGAAGCGTGTAATTAGGACCATCAGGGATATCCGTCTGGTTGGAAATCTAGGCAACAGGAACAACTATGAGTATACGGGCAACGAGGTGGACAAGATTTTCCGCGCGCTTGAGAAGGAGCTGAAGCTTGCCCGCGCGAAATTCGACAATCGCAGAAGAGACGATAGCGACATCGATTTTTCTCTTTAGGGGCTTGGATGACCACAACCACGCAGTGGGCCTTTTCGGAACGGGGCTTCAATGACGTCGAGCAGGAGGTTACCGAAGTTGACCAGTTCAACACCGAGACTGTTCCGGAAACGGAGGCGTTGATCCGTGAGGCCACCCAGAACTCACAGGATGCACGCGAGAAAGGCGGCAGCGCGCCGGTAAGACTTCGCATCAGCCTGATCAATGCCGGCAGCGGCCTCGACGCGGCCCTTCTGAAGGATCTTACGGCAGGGCTGCAGCCTCACATGCAGGCGGCCGGTTTTCAGGTCGACTCCGCTGTTCTTGCGAAACCTTCGGCACTTGTCATCGAAGACTTCGGCACCGAGGGATTGACCGGCAAGACCGATGTCGAGAGCGATCAGGGCAACTTCCGGTCATTCTGGTTCCGCCACGGCGGCTCTTTCAAAAAGGGCAGCAAGAATGGACGCTGGGGGCTTGGCAAGCTCGTCTTTCCCATCATGTCGGCTTCTCGCTGCTTCTTCGGGCTTACCATCCGGCAGGGTGATGCAGCGCCGTTGCTGCTAGGTCAGGCTGTTCTCAAGACGCATCGCCTGAAGGCGACCAAGTACGCACCCCATGGGCACTACGGCGACGCCTCGAGGGGCGGCGATCTGCGTCCCATCACCGACGCGGACTTTATCGATCGGTTCCGTCGCGGGTTCGGGCTTGAGCGGACGACGCAAGCGGGTCTTTCCGTGGTTGTTCCCTATCCTGCCGGCGAGACTGACTGCAACCGGCTCCTTGAGTTCGTTGTCCGGAACTACGCATTTCCCATTCTCACAGGCCGCCTCGTGGTCGATGTGATGGGCCAGGTCGTGGATGCTGCCCATGTCCGCAAGATCGGGGAGCAGCTGCTCCAGCCGGGCCTCATCCAATTCATCGACGATGTGCACACGGCAAAGCGCGATGGCCTGATCAGAATCAAATCTCGCAAGGCCGGCTCGCCTGATCGCCTTGTCGAAGACCTGGTAGAAGCCAGCCTGCCGGACCTGAGGGAGCGCTACGCTGCTGGCGAGCTGCTCGGCTTTCATGTCCCCGTGATGTTGGCCCGCAAGAATGAAAGCGCACCCTTACCGTCCTTCGTCGAGGTCTTTCTGCGAAGCGGCGCCGAGGGGCAGGATGGTGATGCCATCTACGTCCGAGGCGATATCACCGTGCCGGAGGAGGCTGGACAGTTTCGGGGCGCTGGCGCTTTCGCCGCCATGCTCGCTCAAGATGCGCCCGTGTCTGAGTTTCTGGCAGATGCGGAAAATCCCGCCCACACCAAGTGGGCAGGGACAATGTCCCGTCTGCGGGCCAACTGGAAGTACCCGCCGCAGACTCTCAGTCTGATTAGAAACGCTCCCGTTGCACTGCACAAGCTACTCGCCACCGGGCGCGAGGAGGTGGACGAGAACGCGCTCATCAACTTCTTCTGGATCGATGATCCCACCGCCCCGCCCGGCAAGAGCGGCAGCCCCAAACCCAAGAAGAAAGTCGGGCCTGATCCCCCTCCGTTTACAGACCTACCCAAGCCGAAAAAGCGGCTGATCCTTACCAAGCGCAAGGGCGGCTTCACGATAAAACCCGGCCCCGACTTCCACGAACTCCCGCTGCCGGCGGGCCTCAAGGTCGAGGTCCGCTACGATGTGGAGTACGGCAAACCGCGCTGGGACAAATTCGACTTCGATTTTGAGGAGAAAGTGCTTGCTATCGAGGTTGCAGGTGCCGAGGACGAGCGCAGCGACAATACGATCACACTCACCGTTCACGATCCCGACTTCAGCCTGAGCGTCGACGGCTTCGATGAAAGACGTGATCTTCTAGTCGACTACAACACCGTGAAAGTGAAGGAGGCGCTCGATGCGTAGCCGCATTAACAGCACGAGCCGGCTCAAAATCGATCCCGGTATGGCAGCCTTCACCGTGACTGCGCGCAATGACGGCACTGCCGAGTTTCAGGCCAGTATTAATCTCGCTGGCCTGAAGCTGCCCAAAGAGGGCGAGGTGGTGGTCGAGGCGTACCGCCAGAACCTGCATGAACGCTTTTCGTTTGGCACCGTTGGTCTGACAGCGCCGGCAGATGGCACCTTGCTGCGCGAACTAGGTGCAGAAGGCGTGCGGTTCCGCGTTAAGGTCGTGGAGCCGGGCTCGGGCCGTTTGC
>CADECW010000286.1 GCA_902825855.1 uncultured Rhodospirillales bacterium
AGAACTCGTCGAGAAACAGCTTCTCCATTCGTTGGTTCTTGCCCTCGCCGATCTCGAAGTCATAGGGCGGATTCAGATACAGCAGAGAGCAAGACTCGACGGGCGCTTTCACGTCGAAGGCGTTTCCCTGGATCACTTCGTCCAATACCCGCTTCGCCTCGCATGCCCGGTGCGCATCGAGCTCGATGCCATGACGCCTGGATGAACTGTTTGCCGTCAAGCTGAGCAGCGCCGCGCCCGTGCCCGCGCACGGATCAACCGCACTCGTCGGGTCCGACGTGAAGGCGAGGAATCGCCGCACCCGCTCCGCCTCCGTCTGATCGAGTGGGTAGTAACCCAGCCGCATCCGCCCTTCCAGCCTCATACGATCACCACTGCAGGACCAATGCGATTGTCGAAGAAAAGCGAGTGCAGGGAGCCGAGTTCGAATGTCAGTTCAGCGCTGATCTCACGCAGTTCCGGTTGTGACGTGACGAATGCGTCAACCGATCTCGCCGTCAAGAGCGCCCGATCTCCGGATTCAATCAGCCGATGACATTCTCCGCAGGCAGCCCAATCGCCGACGCTCTCGCCGGCGATTCCGCAAGCCACGTAGCCGATGAAGCTCCGCGCCGGATATCTCCACGTTGGATTCGGCGCGGAGCAGAAGTCGCACTTGTTTCCCATCGGTGCCTCCTTCGGGCTAGAACGGAACGTCCTGGTCCACGCCGTCAGCGCCGTCTTGCGATGCGTCCCCGTGACCCGTCGCGCCAGTCGCCGGCCGTCCGTTGTGCTCGCTTCGGCCAGAGCCCAAGAAACGGACCGTGCTCGGAATGATCTCGACGGATACTTCCTTGCCGGTTTGCTTCGAGTCGTACTGGCGCACCTGCAAGCGGCCCTCCACGAATACTCCGTCGCCCTTTTGCAAATGCTTGGCGCAGGCTTCACCCACACCGTTGAATGCGCACACGCGGAACCAGTCGGTCGCTTCCTTCTGGTTGCCTTCGCGGTCTTTGTAGCGGCGATTGACCGCCACCGAGAAGTTGACGACGGGGTCGCCGCTCGGCAGGAATTTCATCTCGGGCATGCCGCCCAAGTTGCCCATGATCTGAATCTTCGTGTATCCCAACATTTTGTGTGTCTCCTTGTCCGTGCTGAAATGCGGACGCACCCCGAAGCGACGAGCGCCCAAGGTGGTCCGATGAATCTGAATGTGATTTACGATCAGCGGCTATGCGCTGGCCGTCAGGTTTTGGATCGCCGCGTTCTGGCGGGCGGCTCGTTTGCGGGCCAAAGCCTTCTGCTGATAGTCACGGCTCTGCTGATTGAGCCGCAGCTTGGCGCAGGCGCGGCAACGCTCGGCGTTCGGTGACGTGCTCTTGCACGGATTGCCGCAGTCAGCGCAATCGTAATGCCTGAGCCTCATCTGGACGTACATGGTCGCCTCCCGCGCTAGGCTCGAATGCGGTCCATTGATCCCGGTTACGATCCACCCAGCGCAGTGTGTAGCTTTGGAGTCCTCGTAACCATTCCTTGCCGCTGGCGGATCGAATCAATCTCAGTTCTTCGTCCGTGAACCCGTTGTCACCCGCTTGGCGTTCTCGTGAACGAGCCATGTATTCGTCGAGCTCGCCTGTCCAACGGGCCATCGGTAAATAGAGCCATGCCGGCGCGAGCGCGAAGGCCAGCTTGTCAGCAAGACATAGTCGACTGATGGGCCGTCCGATTCGACGGCTCCAATATCGGGAATGCCGAAGGCATTCGTCCTCCCACCCTGCCCCAAACAGCGCACCCATCATGCGTGCGCCAAGGACGACATGCTCCTCGCCATCCGGACCGTCCATGTCGTTCCGTCCTAAATACCCAATGTCGTGAAGCGCGAAGGCAAACCAAAGCCGAGGGTCCCACGGAAAGCCGAAGAGCCGTGCCCACCCCCAAGCAACCAGCACTGGATGCAGCAGGACGCAGTGCGCCCCGTAGAGAACGCTTTTGGTTCCAACGGTCATCGTGGCCCTCCTTCTCGCCCTACTTCATAGCGTGCTCGGCGGGCTCTGTCGTCTCAGACTCTTCGTCCAAAACGACGACTCGTCTGCGCTTGGGAGCCGGAACGAGCTTTCGATACAGGGGCCAGATCAGGATGGTGCCCGTGATCGCTCCCGTAACGACACCAAGCTCATTGGTGCGGCCCGAAAAGGCCGCGGCCAGAAACAGGAACATGCAAATCTTCGTCAGGTACTCTCTCACCGTGCCCCCCTTTGCCTACAGTAGGAATGCGATTCTGCCGACGCTGGCGATGATCAGGATGCTGATGCAGAATGCGAGTGCACCCGTCGCCGCCCAACTCCTGTCAAACCGAAAGCTGAGCCATGCGCCCACGACGCAGATCCACAAGATCACTAAGGGCCAGTGCCGAGGCGGACCCGGCACGGCGTCGATCCAAACTATCGTCGCGGTGCACGCCAGTGTCACGAGGCAGGAAAACGCTACCGGGAAGTCGATGACGCATTCGTTCTGGGTTCGTGTCATGGCCTATCTCAAGAAGCGATCGAGACTACCTCGGCACCCGGCTGTGGCGCGACGGGCGTTCCACTGATAAGGCCGTGGACATGTTTGCAGTTGGCACATGTTGCACCGGCGGCGACGAGTTTCACCGCCTCGAGATATTCGCTTGGCACCGCCTTCACCTCGCCACTGCGGGTCAGAAAGGCAGGAGCGAGCCCCTGCTTGCGCAGCTTTTCCGGAAGTTGGCCGTCCATTCCGCGAAACAGCACCGACGACTCGACCGGCGGTCTCTTTCCGTCAACCTTGGGCTTCCCAAGTTCGTACCTCGCGATCACCAGTTGGTAGGTTTCTTCCACGCGCGCCACCTCGACACCAACGAGCGTCTCTCCGATCACGACCGCATGAACTCCATTCGCCCCGATGCGATCCGCCTTTTGCAGCCACTCCAGGCGAGAGCCCGTTGGAGCGAAGAAGGAGATGTACCTACCGAATTCCCGCGCGCTGCCGCCGCTCTCAACACCGCGCAGGACCCAACGCTTTGCCCGTTCCTGCCTTTCCGCTGTGACCCATGTCTGGCAATAGATGCCGAGCGAGTTGAGCTTGGCGAGCATCGGTTTTGGAAGCACAAGGCGCG
>CADECW010000287.1 GCA_902825855.1 uncultured Rhodospirillales bacterium
GACGAAGACGCGGACGAGAACCGCGGAGGTCCTAACGGGTCGCTCAGTCTCACCGAGGCCCGAACCAACTATAAAAGGTTTGGGGCGTGTGAGGAGAGCATGGTCGAGCACGTTCGTCCTCCTCGCTCGGACGAGTTGCCGGATCAAAGTCAGGCCAAACCAGGCGCTGCAACTGAGTCGGCAGGAATGTAGGCTATATGGAGTTCATCGCTTCCAATCCCCGTCGGACTGGTGAGCTTAGTCGTTAGCCAAGCGATCTGTTATGTTCAACAGAGTTAAACCGTTGGTCATCCATGGTCGCGCGATCAACGATCCGATTGCGCTCGAGTTGGCGCAGCACATGACCGAAGAGCGAGCGCTCTTTGTTGCTCAGCTACGCATCACTCGACAATACACCTGGCGCATGATTTCGGAAGAGTGCAGTCGCTCATGGATGAAGGACTGGGGATCTTGCCAGGTTGTTGGCGCGGCACTATGCACGTTGGCGAGCGCATACTTAGGAGAAGACTGGGACTATTTGGACACTCTTTCGGATTAATCAACCGCCGCAGTAGACGAGCCAAGCAACCTTGCAGGGCGCCTGCTCGCACGCACCAGCAGCGCGCTGCATGTTTGATTTCTGGTTCGCAGCCGTCAGGGCGGGCGCACGCATGCTTCAAGCAGAGTAATCCAGGCTGGCGGCGATTACGCTTATTCCAGCTTCTGCATCCAGAAAAACGTCTCGGTCTCGGGCTCGCTGGGGGCAAAGCCTTCGCGGCGATAGAGGGCCATGGCGCCGACGTTATCCGAGCGCACTTCCAGCGTCACGCGGCAGCAGCCTTCGGCCCGCGCCTGGGCGGATACGGCGCGCAAGAGCGCGGCGCCAATGCCCGCGCCGCGATGACCGGGAGCGACGGCTAGATCGTGGATGTTGAGCAGCGGTTTGCCTCGGAATGACGAAAACCCCAGCAGGCAAATCGCCAAGCCCACATCCGCCTCGCCCAAGCGAGCGAGAAACACCCGCGCCCCGCCGTGCTGGATGAGGCCGGGAACCAGGTTCGCGCGGGCCTCCGCCGAGAGCGGCGCGCCGTCGCCGAAGGCGTCTCGGCTATACATATCGAGCAGTTCCACCGTCGCCTGGGCGTCGGCGTGGTTGGTCAGGTCGGCAAGGCGAACTTGGGGAGCAGGCATGCACAGCTTTCCGCGCGGGCGGCTTTCTTTTCGGCTGGAATCGATTATTTTTGCGTCTGCCAGAGCTTTCGCCGTTCCATTTTATGCAGGAATCGCCTTTTATGGTGGCTTGGATACTGCTCGTTTTGTGCAATTTCCCCGTTTACCTCTTTTTGGCTTGGGTGCTGTTCGACTCGGCTGAGAACGCCTCGACAACTTTTTTGGAGGCGGTGGTGCGGGTGCTGAAGATCATTTTCATTTGAAGTGGACCCCATTATTCGGACCACGGGGGGCGGTTTCTTAGATGGTGGTCAGCGGCTGGATCGGCGGCGAGTTTGGTAGGCTTCCCAAGGGGTCTGGCTCCCCAGGCTGCTGTGTGGTCGCTCGTGGCAATAGTAGTGAAAGTACTTCTTCAGCCCTTGATGACAATCGGCTCCCGTCGCGTAATCCTTGACGTAGATGTTCTCGTATTTCACCGTTCGCCACAGGCGCTCGATCATCACGTTGTCGATCGCGCGGCCTTTGCCGTCCATGCTGATCGCGATCGACGACGCCTTCAGCCGCGCAGTGAATTCGCGACTGGTGAACTGCGATCCTTGATCGGTGTTAAAGATCTCCGGGCGCCCCTGGAGCAGCGCTTCGTCGAGCGCCTCCAGGCAGAAGTCCACCTCCATGCTGTTCGACAGTCGCCAGGCGAGCACGTGGCGGCTGAACCAATCCAGCACGGCCGTCAGGTAGAGATAACCGCGCTGCATCGGTACGTAGGTGATGTCGCAGGACCAGACGTGGTTCGGCCGCGTGATCTCAAGCCCACGCAACAGGTACGGATACACGGCTTGGCCCGGCGCTCGCAAGGTCGTACGCGGTTTGGGCGCGACGCTCTGCAGCCCCAGAATCCTGAGCATACGTTGCATTTTCTTGCGATTGACCAACACGCCGCGGCGAGCCAGATGCGCGACCAGCCCGCGACTGCCGAGATGCGGATGTTCGAGATACAGTTCATCGATGGAACGCAGCAGACGCAGGTTCTCGACGCTTTCCGGCGCCGGTTCGTAGTACCAATTCGAACGATGCAGGCCCAGCAGCGCGCACTGGCGGCGCACGCTCAACAGCTCGTGGCCAGGTTCGATCCAGGACCGTCGCTCAGCCACCGTGCTCGGCCACTTTTTTTTTGACCCAGTCCAACTCGATCTTCAAACGGCCGATCTGCTCATAGAGTTCGGCTGGACTCGGCTCATCGCTGGCGGTCTTCTTGGCGGAAGGAGACTCGAACAACGTGCTCGCTCCCTCCAAAAGCTGCTTCTTCCAAGCCGTGATCTGCGTCGGATGCACCCGGTGCAAAGAAGCCAACTCGCTGATCGTCTTCAACCCCCGAATCGCTTCCAAGGCCACCTTCGCCTTGAATGAGCCTTCAAACAACCGTCGCTTCCGGGGCATCGCTTCGCTCCTCTGTTGGCTCCGCCACGATGCCTATTGTTCTCTCCGATCCAAACCAAACTTTCCATCTAGCCCCGTGGTCCGAATAATGGGGTCCACTTCACATTCCCCGCTATATCCGCATGTTTATGGAGGAAGACGATTCGGCCGGCAGTGAATTCATGGTGGCGGGATTTTTAATCGCCTGCATCGCCGCCACGTTTGGCGAAGCCTATTTGCTCAACAAGGTTTTCACCGAGCTTTTTCCCATGCCGGAGGGTTGGTCTTGAAGATTAAGGACCAAGGGGGCTCATTCTCTCCCGCCATAGGGTAGGTGCGTTCGGCGAGGCGGCAAAGTTTGCCGATGGCCCGCGGTTCGAGTCGCCGCACGCGCACTTTGCGGATCTATTGAGCAGGTTTCCGCCTACCTTACCTCTATTCCTCTTCCTCTTCATGCACCGTGGTCTGGCTGATAACCTCTTGCTGGATGTTGGCTGGCATGGTGTCGTAATGGCTGAATTCCATCTGAAAGCTGCCTTGGCCGGG
>CADECW010000288.1 GCA_902825855.1 uncultured Rhodospirillales bacterium
CAATGTCGGTGCGCATCGGCGCATGTCCAAGATCAGCATAAGTTCTCACGATCGTGCGCCAGACGAGATCCGCATCGGCCTCAAGCCTGATCGCCCACCTGTTCAACATGCCTCTGCGCGCCGCAAAGCGTCCGGCAAGCGCTTGGCATGCCTTCGGGCTGGTTAGCACCGACCAGTCCGGACGATTGATATCTGGTCTTATCTCCACCGACGGCTTGTCGCCTGCGTCAGCTGTGGTCACTATCGTCTGCCTTCGCCGCGAAACGGCTAAACTGCAGCACAGCAATCATCAGACTTGCCTTCTTGAATCGGCGGGCATGGGACGGAGCCGTAGGAGCAAAACACGCAACAGTCACCATACCTTGGCTTGAGCAGCGTCTTGCATGCCGGGCATTCGTAGAAGTACTGGCATGCGTCAGTCGGCATGGTCTCAACTTTCGTAGTCCCACATTCGGGACAGGTCAGGGTCGATTGGAGAATGACGCTCATAACGGGAACTCTATCCACAAGGTCAACGCGAGAAAACCAACGGCCAGAAGAATGGCGAACATGCTGCTCCAATCTAATAGAGAGAGGGAGCGCCCGCCACCGGCGGCGCATGCCCGGATTCTTCGCTTGCGAATGACCAGGAAGACAGCGACACCAAGACAACCCGCGGCCACGTAGAACAATTCCTTTTGGTACAGCGCCGAAAGGTAGCCAATGCCGACGAGAGATGCCGCGCTGATCCCCAGCAAAGACAGCACGACAGGAAGAGCGCAACAGGAAGCCACACCGAAGGCCGCCAGCAGGCCACCGACGGCAAACACGGCCCTGGCCGCCTCGCCGTCGTTGTTCGCACGCACCCCGGAAGCAGACGCCTGTTTGGCTTGCATGGTCATGATGCGATCCTGCACCCTGTAGCGACTATAGACGCAAGAGCCTTTGTCATCACAGGAGCGTGAGACCATGACCGCCCCGCAGACCTTTGCGATCGGCATCCTTTCGACCCGATCCGGCGTGAGTGTCGAAACGATCCGCTAAACGAACGTATCGGACTGAGGCTTGCTTAGTGATGATGATGGCATTGCCCTTAGGCTCCATTCTATGACCGCCATGCCGCAAGCTCTTGTCGGCTTGCGTTCGGCCGTCTTGATGCCAACTTCCACCCTTGCGAAATGCCCACGATCCGGTCCTGACCGCTGACGCCGGTTTCGTCGAGGGCAACAACGATCACCTGACCGTGGCGGAAAGGCTCTCTCAACAGTCCGGATCACCAGACAGCAATCCGGCGAACTGGGAAAGAAAGACCGATCGGGCCCGTGCTTGTCGATTCTGCCTGCAATGTATAGCATTTGCGCGCTGAACGTGGTCTCGTTGAGTATCTACGCATTGCGTCAGTATCGAGGGATTCCACTTTGGTCGAGGAGAACTCACATGGCCGCACGTGATTGGCGGATCGAAGGAAAGTATGTTGAATACTGCAGCTGCGATCTGGGCTGCCCCTGCGAATCCATGTCAGACCCGACCTACGGCCACTGCACGGGTCTAGTAGGCTTCCAGATAGACAAAGGCCATTGCGACGGCGTGAGCCTTGATGGTTTGACAGTTGTGGCGACCTTCTATTTTCCCCGTGCCATTCATCACGGACAGGGCGTCATGCAGCCAATTATCGACCAGCGCGCCAATGAGGCACAGCGGGATGCTCTATTTTACATCCTGTCTGGAGCAGACCAGAAGGCTGGAACGATGTTCCAGATCTTCTCGACCATCGTCGAAACCATCAAGGACCCGCAGTTCGTCGACATCAAGTTCGAATGGGACTTGAACAAGCGGAGCGCGCGCATAGAAGTTCCGGGCATTGTACGAGCGAGCAGCGAACCCATCCGCAATCCCGTCACCAACGAAGAGCATCGGTTGCTCACGGTGCTGCCCGACGGCTGGGTATTTCATGAAGCCGAGAGCGCTGCAGGCTTTGCAAAGGGAACCGGCGCCATCAAGTTCGATCTGAACCGCCGGCACAGTTCTCTAGCAAATGTCGCTTGGGACCCAAACGGACTGGTTTACTCCTACGACGAGTACAAGCAGAAGTACGCTCGCCCGTAACCACTCTCCCAGTCCGGTCTGATGGCAGCAGAGGAAGCATCGTCGATCCTCGAAGCCGCACTGCGCCGCGACCGCTTCATAGTGGTGATCGCGCTGAGCACGGTAATAGCCACTTCTTGGGGGTGGGTCGCGCTTGGCGCGGGAATGGAAATGAGCGCCGTCGAAATGACGCGCATGTCGCGCGACATGGTCATGGCATTGGCGGTCTGGACGCCAGCCTATGCGGCGCTGATGTTCTCGATGTGGTGGGCAATGATGGTGGCTATGATGTTGCCGAGCGCGGCTCCAATCCTGCTGCTCTTCGCTCGCGTCAACCGTCGCGAACGCGCGTCTCAGCGACCCTGGGTTCCGAGCGGTGTCTTTGCTGCTGGATATTTGACGATATGGGGCGGCTTCAGTGCAGTCGCCACCGCTGTCCAGTGGGGATTGGAGAGCGTCGGCCTGCTTTCGGCGATGATGGTGCCGACCCTACCCTGGGTTGGCGCCGCCATCCTCATTGCCGCCGGGCTTTGGCAAGTGACGCCGATCAAGCAGGCCTGCCTGAAGCAGTGTAGGTCGCCGGTCGCCTTCCTTGCCAACCATTGGCATCCCGGCAGCGCCGGTGCCTTCCGCATGGGGCTTGTGCACGGCCTCTATTGCCTTGGCTGCTGCTGGTTTCTAATGGCGTTGCTGTTCTTCGGCGGCGTCATGAACCTATGGTGGATCGGCGGTCTCGCGGCTTACGTCCTCGCGGAAAAACTGCTGCCTATCGGCCACTGGCTTGGCTACGCCTTTGGTGTCGGCCTCATCATCTGGGGCGCACTTGTGTTGGTGCCAGTCTGAGAGCAGCAGCATAGCTGACCGAGAAGTCAGGCTTGACTGCCGTCTGGAAGCGGAAGTCTCCGCAAAGCCAGTCCAGGTTTGCGAAAGGCGGACACGGACTGGCTCTCACCTCCGAGTCAACAGACATTCGGCGAGCTTGATGGTAGATCTCCGAATGAGCGACCATCGCCGTCGGAAGGCATACGTGGTGGAGTGAACGT
>CADECW010000289.1 GCA_902825855.1 uncultured Rhodospirillales bacterium
GGCTCGCTGCCGTACCCTGGGGGGCCCCGCGGCGACCGTCGACCGACCGGAGCTGCACGTGACGCTGGAAGCGGCGGGAGGTCTGGTAGTGGGCGAGGACGAGTGGTGGGGCGCCCGCGCGGCCGGCCGCGACATCCCGGAAGGCGAGCCGCCGCTCGAGGCCATCTTCGAGAAGTACTTCGCCGACATGCCGACGCTGGCCGCCGCGCCGCCACTAGCAGCGGCGTGGAAATAACGATTCATGGGCGAGATGGCCGAATGTCCTCTACGGACAGCTACGCCCTTGAGCATCGCGTGATCAAGGACTCCGTCGGTACGCCGTCGGTAAGCCGAGCAAAGATCGCCGCCGCGGCGCGAGACGTCGTCGTCGGATCGGTACGCTCCTCGAAGCGTCGGACGGGCTGACCGGCTTTGCGTCGTCGTACGTACTCCGAGAGCGTCTTCATCAACTGCCCGTTCGACGAGTCCTACCGGCCCCTCTTTAACGCCCTCGTCTTCGCCGTCCACGACTGCGGCTTCATCGCCCGCTCGGCACAGGAAGTGGTTGACGGTGGAGAAGTGCGGATTCAGAAGATTCTGCGACTCATCCGCGAGTCGAAGTTCGGCATACACGACATCTCTCTCACGGAACCAGACGCGAGGACCAGATTGCCGCGATTTAACATGCCTTTCGAGCTGGGGCTGTTTCTTGGGGCGAGGGCGTTCGGTAGAGGGCTTCAGCGGCAGAAGGTCCCGCTCGTCTTCGAGCGCCGACGCTACGCGTACCATCGGTACTGCTCCGACATCGGTGGCCAAGACATCAGCGCTCACGGTCGGCAACACGTCAGAGCTATCAAAGCCGTGCGTGATTGGCTGTCGACGCACTCCCCAAAAACAATGCCAAGCGGAACGGTCATTGCGAGACGGTTCAATGTGTTTCGTCGACACCTGCCGACTATGTGTAGGGCCGTCGACCTGGACGACCAGGAGCTGACGTTCTCGGATTTCACTGCGATGGTTGTCACGTGGCTCAAGGCGGACCAAGAGCCGCGCATTCAGGCCCGCCGCGCAACGACCACCCGTGTGCCTCGACCTGTCGCGGCGGGGTGATCTCGCCGTCGGCCAGTCGCGCATATGGTGACCCACCGGCATCTCGACGGCGTGATGCGGTTCGTGCAGCACCCGATCCGGGTCCGAAGCGGAGAGAAACCAAGTGGCGAGGGAGATCCCGATGAAAGAGCTGCTCGACAAGCTGTCGTCCTACAACCTCTTTAACTATCTCCTGCCGGGCACGCTGTTCATCACTGCGGCCGAACGCATCTCCTCTACGAGGTTCACAAAGGGTGAGCTGCTTGTCGATGTGTTCCTCTACTACTTCGCCGGCCTGGTCATCAGTCGCATGGGCTCCCTCTTACTGGGACCGGTCCTCAAGCGCCTCCCTGGCCTAAGCTTTGCGCCATACGCAGATTTCACCAGAGCCTGCGATGCGGACCCAAAACTCGAAGTGCTCTCGGAACAGAACAACATGTACCGCACACTCTGCGCCGCGTTTGTGGCGCTTCCGGTGTTCAAGGGGTTGGACATCGCAGCCACCGCCATCGGCTTCACCCCCATGGTCTCGTCGCTCGCGTCATTCGTCGCACTAGCGCTACTGTTCGCAGCCGCGTATCACAAGCAGACCGGGTTCGTTCGCAAACGGGTCGAGGCTCGCCTGAAATGAGCGTCGTCAAATCGCTGTCGGTCGGCAACGGCGACATGTTCTACATCCAGCACAACTCGGACAACTTCACGATCATCGACTGTTGTCTTGAGGAGGGCACGCACAAGCGCATCGTCGATGAACTGGACCGGATGCGGGCCGGCAAAGGAATTACGCGCTTCATCTCCACGCACCCAGACGACGATCACCTTCGTGGGCTGGTCTACCTGGATGACCGGCTTGGTCTGCTCAACTTCTACTGTGTCACCAATACAGCGGCCAAAGACGACCCCTCGACCGACTTCGATCGGTACTGCGCCCTTCGCGATTCAACCAAGGCTTTCCACATCCATGCCGGATGCTCTCGAAAATGGATGAATCAGACGGGCGAGGGCCGTGACAGTTCAGGCATCAATATCTTGTGGCCCAAGACCGACAACGAGCACTACAAGGAGGCGCTTGAAGATGCCGCCGCCGGTCTGTCCCCCAACAACATTTCCGCGATCGTGCAGTACAGCCTCAACGGTGGACCAAAGGTACTTTGGATGGGGGACCTAGAGACGGAATTCATGGAGAACATCGACGCCGACCTCCAGCTATCCGCGGTCGACATCCTGTTTGCACCCCACCATGGCCGTGACTCTGGGCGAATTCCTGCGTCGATGCTCGAACAGCTATCGCCGAAAGTGATCGTCGTAGGGGAAGCGCCGTCCGATTACCTGCACTACTATCCCGACTACAACACGATCACGCAGAACTCGGCTGGTGACATCAGCTTTGACTGCCACGGGACCTGGGCTGACGTTTACGTTTCTAGCGCTGGGTACACTGTCGATTTCCTGCAGGACCGTAGCCTCGGCGCGGCACACGGGGGCTACTATATCGGCAGTCTGGCGGTGTGAGGACTGCTCGAGCCGGCATCGAGCCAGCAGGCGTCAGCTCCACGCCCTGGTTGACTCCTGACGATTGGCCCGGGGGCACGACGCATGCATATCTACACGTTAAACGTCGGCCAAGGTCAGTTCGTCGTGGTGACCGGTGACACGCAAGCCTTCATTGTCGACACGTACGTCCCGCTCAATCCAGCGGCCGACGTCGTCAACGTGAAGGCCGCGTTGGCGACGATTCTGGCGGGGAAGGTGCTGGTCGGACTCGTCGTCACCGGCTTCGACTCGGATCACTTTAACGAGGTCGGCATGAAGATAGTCCTCAACAAGTACCGGCCGAGCTGGATCATGTATCCGAAGTACTTCAAGAGGACGACAACGGCCGACGCTTGCTTCGCAGCCATCCAGACTTTCGAGTCGGGGCAGCAGATAAACCGAGTGTCTGTCTCGCTATCCAAGAACGACTCGCGGTTCTACGAGACACTCTCAAGCGACTTTCGGTTTGAGATCTTCTCCCCACACGCGGA
>CADECW010000290.1 GCA_902825855.1 uncultured Rhodospirillales bacterium
ACCATGGTTCGAGCATCATTCTCGCAGTCTCACGATAGCGGTCGAGCTTCCTCGCCATGCCAAGCCGCTCAAGCGCTCTAACGCGATTGCACATCGATTCAACGAGACAGCATCCGATCTTGACGTGGTGGCACTTGGACGACCAAGGCAATCTCGAGTCTTAAGGCCATTTTCGACCTAACATCGGTAGTATTTCACCGTTTGTGCAGAAGCCATCCGCGCTGGCACGGGAGACCCTTTCGATTACTCGACCGTACGTTGTGGATGCGGTATACTTGCAAGACCTGCTGTTCAAGCGCGGGTAAGATGGAGCCCGAATGACACCTAAGGATTTTCTGGTGCGGATCGCTGATCCGTCGCTGCAATTCTTGTCGCAAGTCAGCGGAATTCAGTCTACTGACGCTGCGCGCGTCCTGGTAATGACTGTTGCTGGCCAAGAAAGCACCTGGAAGAACCGACGGCAAATCGGCGGACCTGCAAGGGGTTTCTGGCAGTTTGAAAAGGGCGGTGGAGTGGCGGGCTTGTTTCAGGCTACGCCACAGCAACTTCGTAAGGTGTGCGACGCTCTCGATATTCCTTTCAATCAGACTGATGTTTTCGAAGCGATGGCGTGGAACGATTTGCTTGCTGGATCGATGGCTCGCCTGCTTTTGTTTTCCGATCCGGCGGCGCTACCCGCGGTTGGTGATAAGGATGGTGGCCTGCAATTCTATTTGCGAAACTGGAGACCCGGAGTGCCTCATCCTGAATTTTGGCCTGGACTTTATAATCAGTCGCTCACGGCAATGGGATTGCCCGTAACGTAATCCCTCAGCGGCGCACGTTTTGCGTCGGCGGCTATTTTCTCTATCGGGTGCGCGGCGACTTCAGCTGCAAAGGATTGTCAAATCAGGATCGCCTCCGGTATCTCGACCGCATCATGCCTGCGATCGGCGACCTCGGCTGCCGGGAGCTGCCTGCCTCATGCAGGCCAGCAGGTCGGCGTTGATCGTGTCGGCTTCTGACCTCCAATACTGCTGACAGCAGCATTTGCGCCGAGTGCTTGTGCTTACAAAGTGGGAACTGATGGCGGAGGACATGAAACCGCACACCCCTTTGACATCATCTTCCCCAACACAGACCGCTTTCAATACATCAAAACGACCTTAAAGGCGCTTAGCACTGCTCCAGGCGCAGAGAGCAGATGAACTCGGCTGGGTGACTCTGGGCATTCCTGGCGCGGGATTCCCAGAGTCACATCAATCGCTCGCCGGTATTACGCTCTCGGAGCGCCCGGCAGCGCCACCTCATTTGCCGCGCCGACCGGCGCTCCGCCCGGGCGGACCGCTATGTCTGGCCAATGGCGCAGCCGATGGGCGTCATCCGGATGGAAAGACCAGTCGATGTTTCCAGGGAACGGATTGTCGGCCGTTGAGTCCTGTGCAATCGACGGCGTTGGACGCATGAAGTGGAAACCGGTTTCGTTGTGTCCAAGCCCCATCGCGTGCCCCATCTCGTGGATTACGGTGCGCAGGAATGCGATCGTGGTGTCGAGGCCTTTGCCGCGCAGCGTGCCGAACTGCGGCTGATCGGGAAACACCGATTGCGCGGCGACAAATAGCGCTTCGCGCCTCTGGTGATACATGAAGCCGTCCGACTCCGCGGGAGCCAAGATCAGCGACGCGATGAGAACGTAGTAGCGCCATTCGTCGTCGAGAGCGTTGTTGCCGCGATTCTGACGCATGGCGCTATCCGCATCGGTCGGGGTCCAACGCGGGCTGCTGCTGCTTTTCGTGATATCGTGGTTGCTGTCGATTGCTGTGACATCCCAGCTGAAGGAATTGAAAACGCTCTGCCATGTAACGCCCGCGCCATTGTCCAGCGGTGCGTGGGTGTCGGGCACACAATCGATCTCGATCACAGCCCGGCGCAACAGCGGCGCCACCCAACCCATCTGCAGCTGGGGTGGCACGTTGTCGCCGACAACAACGTCTCCAAGGAAGAACGTGTCGGGCTGAGGAAATCCAGTTGGAGCCTTGGCCGGCATCATGTTGGCGGTGAACGTGCCCTCCAGCACCCAGTGTGGGACTGCGCCGCCGTTGAACGTCCTTACGTTCATGGGGAAGTAGCGGAGCGCCTCGAAGGTAAGAGCGAACCCGGATTCCGCGACCTCGATCCGGGTGACGCGCAAGTAGTAGGTGTAGTCGGCGATGGGAAAGATCGGAATACCGGGACCGGGCGGAGAAACTTGGCCAATGATCTGCTCCCCCATGCCGGTTGACGGGTCGAACGCATAGAGGTCGCCACTTGCGAACACTTGCCCGTCGCGCGATTCCACGCGCAGCGTTCCCCGATACCACATATCGACGTTGCCCAACGCGATGAAGTAGCAGCCGTCGGGGAGCACGGGCATGTCGGCCGGGCGGCGGGAATTTCCCGGGAGCGGCGGATTACCCTGTCCGCCTTTTGCAAGAAGCTCTGTTTCAGACATGGCACCTATGACGCGAGCTTTGTGATCCAAGGATAAGCGCAGGGAGCGAATACGCTCGGCTGGGCGGTCTGGGCATTCCCGGCGGAATCCCCAGAGTCACATCAATTGCTCGCCAATATAATTTGGCATCTCGACGCCCGCAAGCTTCGCCGGCGCCGCGCACTGTAGTGAGGACGCTCACATGACGCCGCTCTGCTCAACGGGGAAGAGTCGCGTTCTGAAAGCAAGTGGCTGCCAGAAGGCGATGAGCCTGGTCAGTCAAAGGACTCAGCCAGCAGACGATAGCGCGGGACGAGATGATCCACCAATGCGGCGACGAACTCGTTGGCGTCGCTCCGGTCGTAGGTATCCGTCAGCCCGGCAACGCCGGCATACACGATCATGGCACGGTTCACGCCGCCGAACGCCGTTCCCCGCTGTGCTTGGCGACCGAGAGGGGCGTCGTGCGGAAACTGATGGCCAGCCGATTGTAGGCATTCATCACGCCAATCGCGATTGTCAGGTCGGCGAGTTGTTTCTCGTTGAAAGCAGCCGCAGCCACTTCGAATGCTTCGTCCGAAACACCACGGTCGCCGAGGCGGGTCACGGCCTCTGCCCAGGCCAGCGCTGCCTTTTCC
>CADECW010000291.1 GCA_902825855.1 uncultured Rhodospirillales bacterium
TCAGCAGAGGGCAAGGGCGCCTGGCCCGCGCAGTGCCCCAGCGATTTTATTCTTGCCTTTAGTCTAGTTTTGACCCTCGGCGCCGCCTGATCCGCTGTCAATGACGTGGATCTGATCGGTGACGACGCCGATCAGTTGCAGCCCCTTGAATGCCTGCAGTTGGACGGTGTAGTGCTCACCGACATTGTTGAAGTCAGAGCCGAAGATTTCTCGCATGAAGTCGACGCTCAAGTTGGCCGAGTTCTGCGAAATCTGCGGATTATGGCCGTCCTGGTCACCAAAGATGGTCGTCGAATCGGCAGAATTGACCCAAGGTGTGTTGCCAGGGGCAAGGTGGGCAAGATTGAATGTGCCAACCTCGCCGTCGTCACTTTTGATGACGATGCGGAAATCGAAGTCGTCCAGTGTCTTCTTGCTGCCGTCGATACTGGTGTTGACCGAGAAGTCGAAATTCCACGCCGCCAGGCTGGTAGGCAGTCCTTCGGGAACGTTGTAGGAGGCCGTCCCGGTCGCAGCATCATAAGATGTCTTGGTAATGCCGGCCCCTCCGTGGATTTTCAACCCAAGCTCGACATCGAATATCTCGTTGACCGCGACGTTGTATTCCCCGTCCTTTGTCGATGACGGATCAAGTGTGCCAAAGTACGTCTCATACTTCGCATCGTGCAGCTTATCGTCGTGCTTATCGAGTTGCTCGTTTCTTTTGAACTTACCCACTTCCTTACCCTCCCTCTTGGACGAGACGCTGTATCGCATCTCAAGTCTTGGCTAACACACGGCAAAGTAGTGTTCAACGGAGCCGGCATCGCATTGGCGCAATAACGCTGGCCCGCAACGGTTTCACTAGCTGTGCAGGGCCGCCTTCGTTCTGGTCATGGCAAGTCCGCCTGGGATCGTGCTCGGACTGGCTGTCGATCGCGAACAGCGTCACGTAGCGGTTCCGACACGCCCGACACAAGAATGGCCGGCCGTAGAGTGGAGTCGTGTCGTTGTCGTGCGTCTTCAGCAACCGGAAGGGCACCAAACGGCGGTGATCGTTGCCGCAGAACGCCACCAAGGGGAGACCCTGCGGCCACAAACAGCGGAGGCTGGAGCATCAATGGGAAGCTGGTGCATGATGGCAAGGTAACGGCCAAGATTGGCGCAAGTCCCGTGTATGCACCTGCTAGCAAGGTGCGGCACCGCATCGCGCAGCAGTGCTAGCAGCTAGTCAGGGATGGCTTGGCGCGGGGTGCACCAGTACCACTGTGAACCCGCATGGGACTACCGGGCGCGAGTGAAGGCTGACAAACCGAAGTGAATCTCACTCCGCGTCATCCGTGTATTCCATTGCAATTGCAGTTGACTGTCCGGTCCCCAGCTCCGCCAGAACTCTCGAATACTCTTCGGCAAGTGCTGTTAGCTTCGGTGTCGAGCGGATGTATCGGCGACGGGCGTCTTTCCAATCAGTTTCGACAATTGCCAAGCCGCGGTCCATAAAGGCCTTAATCGCCTTGCGCATGGTCGGCTCTGAAATTTGACTTGACTCGTAGAAGTCTACCAACGGCCGTTGCTCTTGCTCGTGCCTCAGGAGCCACAGCAGCAGCAGATAGCCTTGCCGCGTGTTGATCTCGGGCATGTTCCTGCGACGCCAATCGGCCGTTCGTGACAACCAATAGGCGACCTCATCCAATTCAGATGACTCATCAAGCAAAGTGATAACTTTCCAGACTGGGGGAGGACTACCAACCCGAACCTCAGCGTATGGCTAGTCTCGGAGAGCCACCATGATATGGATCACACTTAGCGAAGTTTTGCGCTACGGAGAGACTGGCTACGAATGTCGCGACATGCTCCGCCCGAGGATCTCCTGCGGCCCTCAATCGATTGAGCCAGCGTCCCAGAGACAACGAACCCTTGGCTTGGTTGCACTGGCAGCAGGCGATGACCTGGTTGCCCCGAAAGTGATGCCGGCGGGACCGTGGCTTGATGTGGTCTCGCGAGGGCTCTCGGTCGCCCAGCATCGCCATGCCGCAATAGGGACACGGCGAGCCCAAAGCGGCGACCAGGATCGGCCGCCGCACAGTGTGAGACATCGCTAACCCGACAAGTCGGCGCTAGCCAGCTCGTGGGCGTCCTGTAGTTCGGCAACGGCAGGGCGCAACAGGTGCAGCTCGATCGCGTCGAGGCAATCGAGCTTGCCGCCGTTGAGCAACCTGTCCAGGCCTTCGGCAGGAACATGGTCGGCAACTGCACGGGCGAGCATCGCCGCTGCGGCAACACGATTGACAGCCCGACCCAAGCGCAAGGCTGCATCTGGCTTGCGGGCGCTCATGCTGCATCTCCATCCGGTCGATTGAGATGTACCACCTCGCCCGGTCCACTCGGCTTGTCGCTGTTGGGGTAGAGCACGCGAGTGAAGGCCTCGCGAACCGCCTTCATGTCAGCCGCCAGAAGGCGATTGACGTGGTGCAAGGCGCGCTCGGCATCGTCAGTGTGCTCGCCGTGCGCGACGAATTGATCGACAAGAAAGACGGAGCCCTCCAGGTCGATGATCGCATCCTCCAGGAGGTCTCGGGGGCTCCGCGTCATGCTGCACCTCCTACTTTCGCCTTCAAGGCAGGATTGCTGGTGCGGTAGTTGCCCACCACGACATAGACCAAGGGAAACTTGGCACGAGGCAGTCGGCGCTTCATGCCGTTGTGCAGGTCGCAAATCCACAACGTCTTGGTGATGCGGGTTAGACGGCCCAGCAACACCAGCGTCTGGCCAAAAGCTTTGTGGTCGCGCTGGGCGAAGAGGTAGTCGGCGCCGGGCGTGACCCTCTCATCGGTACGGAGAGCCCGCACAAGGACGATGTCGTCCTTGCGGTATGCTGGCGACATGTAGTCGTTGCAAAGGTGCAGACCGAAGTCAGGCGCCAGCGGGTCGGGCGGAAGAAGTGTGCTGCCCGATGGGAACAGCGTATCGCCCGCGGTCGTGTTGGGAACGGAGAGGCCGAGCGTCATGATGCACCGCCTTTCCGCACTATCAGGATGAACTCCGCCTCGTGATTGACGATGGTCGCCCAGTGGCCACCGTGGCGCGCAACCATCGCTGACG
>CADECW010000292.1 GCA_902825855.1 uncultured Rhodospirillales bacterium
AGAGGGGTGTCGCGCAGCGTTTGCGCCATGACTTCGCCGCGCCATTTTTTCTCGGTGTCAGTGGGTGCAGTCGGGTTGCGTGGAATGGTGCGATCAGCGCTGTCGACGCCCCCCGGCGCCACGCAATTGACACGAATGCCGTATTCGGCCAGTTCCAGGGCCATGGCTGTCGTCATGGCATGCACGCCACCTTTTGCCGCAGAGTAGGGAACCCGGTAGATGCCGCGGGTTGCCACCGACCCGATGTTGACGATGCTGCCGCGCTGTTGCCGCAGCATGACCGGTATGACGGCACGGCAGCAGCGTAGCGTCGGCCACAGCGAGCGGGCGATCTCCTGGCCGATCTCGTCGTCGGAATACTCCCAGAATGGTTTGGCCCAGATGGTTCCTCCGACATTGTGAACCGAGATGTCGATGGCGCCGAACGTATCGAGCGTTCGTGCCACCATATGGTCAACGCCCGGCTTGTGCTCGAGGTCGGCGCCGACGACCAGCGCCTGGCCGCCGCTGGATACGATTTGCGCGCGCACCTGCTCGCATACTTCGACAACCCGGTCCACCAGCACGACTTGCGCTCCCTGCCCAGCCAGATGCAATGCGGTCGCGCGGCCGACGCCCTGCGCCGCACCGGTCACGATGGCGGTCTTGCCCTTGAATCGCATCTGGCCGTCCCCTCTCGGTAAAATTCAGACACGACCGTTTCGCCCGTGCCCCCTGTCGCATGTCTCGACGATGATGCGCTACCCGGTGCGCACCCTCAGCGCTGCACTCCCTCGATGATCCCGAACCCCGCAATCCATTCTGGAATCGCCTGATAAAAGCGGGCTTCGATGTCGAAGCAGTCATCGGTTGCCGCCGCCATCGCCGCAGTGGCGGCAACCCAGGTCTTGACCTCATGCGCCGAAGCGCCGCCGGCGCCGGTGATCCCATCGTTGTCAAAGCCGTCGAGCGCCGGGAACGCACGCGCGGCAATCAGGTCCATGAAGCGCCGGTCCCATTCTGGATTGAGCGGATGCAGTGCCAGCTTCCCTTCGGCGAAGGCGCGCGCGGCCTCGACGACCTTCTGTTCGCGCAGTGCGCGCTGCCCGGTCGTGATATTGCGCCCGGCAATCAGACGTTCGGCAACCTCGGGCGCTGCATTCTCGATGTCCGGGATCGGCGGATTGTGCGACAGCCCGCCGGAGCCGATGAACAGCACGCGACGTCCGGCCAGCGTTCTGGCATATCGCCCGACCGCTGCGCCGAGCTGGCGCGCCCGTCGCATGGTCGGCAGCGGCGACGCAACCGAGTTGATGAAGATCGGGACGACCGGAATGCGGTCGAGAGCGCCGGTCAAAAGGGTCAGCGGCTGGGTAAAGCCGTGATCGACCTGCATGCGATAGGAAACCGCCACATCCACGTCGGCACTTGTGACGGCCTGCGCACAGGCGCGCGCGATGTCGCGCGCAACCAGCAACTCACCATGGCCGGATCCGAAGTCGCCGACCGAAGAGGCCTGCACGCCGATGCAGAACTGCGGCATGCAGTCGTAGAAAAAGCCGTTGTAATGGTCGGGGGCGAACAGGAATATGAGGTCGGGCGCATAACGCCCGACGCTGTCACGCAGCTTGCCGATCGCATCGTCGGCCGCCTGCCGAACCGACGCTTCGGGGTTGACCAGCGGCATCAGCGGGCTGTGCGACAGACACTGCAGGCGCGCGAGAATCGAAGGGGTCGTCATGCTCATCGGAATCGCTCAAAGCGGGAACACCATGTAGCGTTCAAGTACCGAGTTATCCATGACCGCCTTTCTCGATTGAAAGCAGGCTGCCTCGCCGTTTACCTTGACGCGGTCCAGGTAAACACCCGTGGCAAAAATCTCGGCGCGCCCGGTGTCGGATGGCGTGTAATAGACGCAAAAATTGCTCTCGACCGCAAACAGGCCATCCTCCGCGGCGCGACAACCGGTGCGCACGATCAGGTGCCGGGTCCGGTAATCGGAATACGTGCCGACCCAGACCTTGGTGACGAAGCTGACCCGGTCCCGCAGGCGTGCATGGCAGTCGTCGAGGATCATCGCCAGCGCATGCTTTGCCTCGACGTTCTCGGCCGTCGTGCAGATGTAGGAGGCGTTTGCATCGGTGCTGAAAGTATTCAGCCAGGCGCCCATGTCCTTGGAGTCCAGCGCCACGATGTAGCGACCATGCAACTGGTCTATTTTCGCCAGTACTTCGTTCGATACCGCTGTCATGCGGCCTCCTTTGCGTAGCCCATGATCTGGCGGTAACGCTCCCAGCCGGGGAGATTCGATGACTCGTCGTTCTGGCCGAACTCGGTCGGCATGATGAACTCGTCCTGCACCCCTTTCTGGAAAATCGCCGGGCCCGGCGTATGGCTGCCTATGTGCAGGCGGTGAAATACCGATGCATCCTCCATGCTGACCATGCCGCACGGACCGAGCAGGTTGGACGACTGCCGCACGCGATGCCGGACCATCTCCGCGCTGTCATCGACACGCGAGAAGTAAGCGTAGTGCACTTCGGTTTCATTGACGGACAGCGGATTGGCAAAACGCACGGCGATCGAGTCGAGATGCTTGATGGCGACCGAGAGCGGGAAAAAATGCGCTGAAACCGATTTCGGGCGTGCGTCCTGGCCGTGGTACTCGACCAGCGACTTGTCCTGCAATATCGTCGCCCCCCTGGGCAGCGTCACATCGGCGATGAACCCTCGATGTCCGCGCTTGTCCGCATTTTGAGCCCCCTTGGCGCCCTGCCAGTTGAGCATCCGGAACGCCGCGTGCAGCAATGGCGCATGGTAGGAATCGTTGTCCGAGTAGGTTTTCCAGTTCGCCTTGAAAACCACCTTCTGGTAGCCGATCAGGCGCAACCGGCCATCGCCACCGAGCGCCTGGGCCAGCTGGTCGTGCCAGCCTTCGATGTACTCGTCCAGCGACGGCGTGCCGGCGCTGAAGGTGACGAAAATCAGGCCGTGAACGATGCCCACGCGCGGTCGGGCCAGGGGATGGTCTTCGCGTTTGAAACCCTCGGGAAAGTCACCCTTCTTGGCCGGGCAACCGATCAG
>CADECW010000293.1 GCA_902825855.1 uncultured Rhodospirillales bacterium
CGATGCCAATCGCGAGCGAGGCCAGCACGTAGATCAGCATCCTAATCAGAGGTCGCCCTCGCTGTAGCGTTCGGGGGCGCGCCTTGACGCCCAGCTTCGTGATCATAGAAAAGTCGATTGGCTAGGCAACGGCCTTATGACAGGGGACGCGAAGAGAGCCGCATGGGGCAAGGTGATTGTTTCTGGCCCCGGGTTAAACTCCTTCGCATGGAGATAGTTGAAGCGTCGCTTCAGGTCCTTGATCGCCAGGCAGCAGGAATTGGTTACCGCGATGACAGAGGCGTCACAGTTGGTCAATGTTGCACCGGACATGCTGGAGACGATGAGGTGAGTGCCAGTCACGCTTCGGATGACCGACTTCAACTGGAACCTAGGAGGGGCTTCCCTCGATTGATAGGGCAAGCGCGTTTCAGGGTGATCATCGCCAACACCCTCCAAGTCAACGCGTTGCCCATGCCCAGTCAAGACGGACAAAATCGATGCGGGCAGGTAGGCGAGCTTGCAAGCGGCAGACGGCAGGTTCACAGCAACGGTCACTGGTGACTGCGCTCCTCCCGACGAACGCGGGTCTGAACCGGTCAGCATACGGGCCCTTCGGGATCAAATGCTCGTGCACGCTTGAATGACACTTCGTTCTCGAGCCGGGTGCCATGACGCACTACTTGGTAGCGTCGGGTCGCAGCCGGCGTTTTGCGTTTGGTACAATCGCAGCCGACGGTGTGGATCTCGGCCTTCGCGCTGGTCTCAAACACGGGATCGTGATCATGGGGGCCGCGTTCGTGGCTGCGCTGACCATCGAGAATCTTCTTTCGTACGTCCTCGAAGTGAGGATTGAGTGTTCGAGCAAGGGAATGGATGTGGCGGGCTGGATACCCCACTCTGATTGGGAAAGAAGTGCATGCTCTGGCTGCGTCAGGATGAATGCTGATGGTTTCCTCGTCACCATCCCTGAAGTGATCGTCGGCATCTGATCCGGGGGCAATCGACGAACCCTTCGAAATGAAGCCATAATGGGCCCGCGGCATTTGCACACCGGGGGCTGATTGATGAGAGCAGAGCTGTCTGCGTGACGTCAGATACGACCGTCGACTTCCGGGCGTTCCTGCTCGGTTCGCGTATCGACATCAAAGGTTTGGACGTGGCCGACGCAATCGCATCGTCGCCTTTGACGATGCGTATCGGGCAGGGTACGGCCTTCGTCTTTCGTTACGGCGTTGTTGTGCTTGCCGGCGTGCTTGCCGCCGAGGAGCATTTGACCCTTGATCGGGTAAAGTCACGCGTTAGCGAACCTCTGGCGAAGCCCGAAGTCGACCAGTTGAGGATCACGGTGAGCCCTGGGGAAGGCGACAGGCTGGGCCAATCGGGAGCGATCATCCTGAACGACAGCGAGCTTGATCGCCTGCAGATTGTGGCAGACGTCCTCTCGAAAAGTCTTGTGCTGGCCCACTACGAGACGCAAATCGCGGCGGCTTTCGACCGGGTCGATCCCCTGGCCATGGAGCTCAAGCGGCACGGACAAGGGCGCCGCCAGGCCCGCGAGCTGGTCCGACAGGTGGGGGATATCCTTCTTACACAGCATCGCGTGATCGGCCGGGTCGCGGTCGATGACAAGCCCGACGTCCTCTGGGACCGCCCCGAGCTTGAGCGCCTGTACGCCCGTCTCGTCGACGAATACGAATTGGTCGAGCGTGGCGGGGCCATCGACCGAAAGCTGACGCTTCTGGGCAGCACAGCTCAGACCTTGGTGGAGCTGGCCCAGAACAAGCTCAGCGTCCGCCTCGAATGGTACATCATCATCCTGATCGCGATAGAGATCGTACTCACCTTCTACGACCTCTTCGTGCGGGCGCATTGAGCCGTGACTTTCGATCAGATCAGTCTTTTCGTGCTGTTCGCTCTGGTGCTCGTGATGCTGCTCTGGGGCCGCTTCAGGCACGATCTCGTTGCTGCCGGCGGCCTGATGCTCGCCGTGCTGCTCGGCCTGGTGCCCGCCGACGAGGCGTTCTCCGGTTTCTCCAATGCCGCCGTCGTCGTTGTCGCCCTCGTTCTGGTCGCCTCGCGCGCGTTCGAGAACTCGGGGGCGCTCTCCTTCGCGACACGAGGGCTGGTGAACGAGAAGCGCAGCGTGGCGGCACACATCTCGATCGTGAGCGGCGTCGGCGCCCTGCTGTCGAGCGTCGTCAACAATGTCGCGGCACTCGCACTGCTGATGCCGCTCGACATCCGGGCCGCGCGCGCGGCAGGGCGGCCGCCCTCGCTGACGCTGATGCCGCTCGCCTTTGCCGCAATCCTGGGGGGCATGACGACGCTGATCGGCACACCGCCGAACATCCTGGCCTCGGCCATCCGGCAGGAACGGCTGGGCACACCCTACGGCATGTTCGATTTCACACCAGTCGGCCTTGCTGTCGCGGTGGTCGGGATCGCCTTTGTCGCCCTGATCGGACGTCATCTGCTTGTCAGGCGCGCCGACCCTGCGGCGGGCCTGGCCCAGACCACCTCGTTCAAGGCCGAACTGGCGGTACCGGCCGACTCGCCCGCGATCGGCCGACTGGTCGCCGATCTCGACGACGACGCCGAGCGCGTCGACCTGCTGGTGCTGGGTGTTTTGCGCGACGGACAGCGCATCCACGGGCGGGCGCGCGGCATCGAGCTGAGGGAAGGCGACACCGTTCTAGTCGAAGGCGCCACGGACGCCATCGCCGAGTTCATCAAGGTCATTGGGCTGCAGCAGGCGGCGGAAGAAGGCGAGGGGCATGCGCAGACCGTTGCCACCGACAAGGAGAACGACGAAGACACCGGCAAGCGAAAGTCGGACCCGCCGCCTGCCATCATCGAGGCCGTGGTGCGGACCGATGCGCGCCTCGCCGGCCGATCCGCAGTGGATTCGGATCTTCGGCGGCGGTTCGGCGTGACGCTGCTTGGCATCTCTCGCGCCGGCGCGTTCGTCGATAGCGGGGTGCGCAACCGCCCGATCGAGCCTGGCGACCTGTTGCTGCTCGCCGGCAGCGGCGCGGGCCGTGCCGCGACCTTAAATGCGCTAG
>CADECW010000294.1 GCA_902825855.1 uncultured Rhodospirillales bacterium
CCGGCCCGGTACAACCACACAGCAGAGCCGGTATACCATGTCCATCCGCCGCGTCTAACATGAGGAGGGACCGAATAGAGATCGGCGCAGGCGACATAGGGCTCAACCTTGTAACGCCGCATTGCGTTGGGCGTGCTCGCATGGTTGATGGGGTTTAGAAGCGAAAACAATTCACCAGCCTTGTCGCCTTCTCCTAACATGGCGAACGCGAACACCGACCAGATTGCACCGTGCGTGTATTGGCCACCGTTTTCCCGGATGCCAGGCGGATACGCTTTGATGTACCCCGGGTCGAGCGGCGTTTGGTCGAAGGGCGGGGTGAAGAGCAGGACCAAGCCATCATCGCGGCGGACGAGGTATTTCTCAACCGCCGCCATGGCGCGCGCAGATCGGGTGGGATCGGCCGCCCGCGACATCACGCTCCACGACTGCGCAATTGAGTCGATGCGGCATTCACTGCTCGAGGCGGACCCGAGCGGAGTTCCGTCGTCGTAGTACGCTCTTCGATACCAATCTCCGTCCCAACCGTCACGCTCAAGGGCTTCGGCCAAGGCGGTTGTGTGTCGTCGCCATTTCGCAGCACGCTCCTGCTCATCGCGACCGTCGGCCAGGCGGGCGAACGCGGTAAGGGCAGCATGGAGAAACCACCCGAGCCAGATGCTTTCGCCGACTCCCCTTTCACCAACCCGACTCAAACCGTCGTTCCAGTCTCCCGTCCCGATCAACGGCAGGCCATGGCTGCCAACCGCCAGGCTTTGGTCGAGGCCCCTGGCGCAGTGTTCAAACAGGGTGTCGTGCCTATCGGACACCTCGGGTCGAAAGTAGGACTCGTGCTCTCCGTCGCGCAACGTATGCCCTTCAAGGAAGGGGACCATCTCATCCAGGACCTGGAAATCGCCTGTCACCTCGACATAGTGGGCGACGACGTAAGGCAGCCAGATCCGGTCGTCGGAGACGCGCGTGCGTATCCCCCGGCCTGATACTGGCAACCACCAGTGCTGTACGTCGCCCTCGACGAATTGCCTCGCTGCGGCGCGTAACAGATGTTCGCGCGTCACCTCCGGCTTCGATACGGCGAGCGCCATCACGTCCTGAAGTTGGTCGCGAAAGCCAAAGGCGCCGCTTGCCTGATAGAAGGCCGAGCGCGCCCACACTCTGCAGGCAAGGGTTTGGTAGAGAAGCCATCGGTTCAGCAGAATATCCATGGAACGTTCAGGTGTCGTTACTTGAACCGAACCAAGCGTGTCGTCCCAGAGACCGCCAACAGCGTTGAAGACAGCCTGGAGGTCCGCAGACCGGTACTTTCTGACCAACGATTGCGCTTCGGGTTCCGTGGCCGTCTGGCCGAGAAGAAAGACGATCTCGACCGAATTGTTCGCCTTCAGTTCCAGCCGTGTTTGGAGAGCGCCGCAAGGATCGAGACCGGCGCCGACGCGGTTGGAAAGCGGCCTTGCGCGAACAAGCGCAGCGGGTTGATCGAGCGTGCCGTTACGGCCCAGGAATTCAGTCCGGTCGCCGGTCCAAGAAACCTGTCGGCCAGCGAGGTCCGCAAACGCAACTCGTCGTCCGAACTCGATGTTCCAAGGGTTCTGCGCAAGCATTGCCCCGGTCTCTGCATCGATTTTGGTGCCGATAAATGGCGCAGAAGCGCTGCGGGACGAGCCCAGCGCCCACTCGACGTAGGCAGTAATTGAGAGACGCCGAGGCCGTCCGGATTGGTTCGCGATCTTCAGTCGAGATATCTTGATCGGATCGTCGACCGGGACGTACTGGAGGAGTTCGAGTGCAATGCCATGGGAGACATGTTCGAAGCGGCAATAACCCTGACCGTGTCGAACAACATACGACGAATCCTCCTCGCGGATTGGAAGGGCAGTGGGTCCCCATATTTCCCCGCTGTCCTCGTCCCGAAGGTAGATCACCTCTCCGGGCGCATCGCTCACGGGATCGTTAGTCCACGGAGTGATTTGATTCTGCTGACTATTGAGTGACCAAGTATAGCCGCTGCCCTCGACCGAGGCTTGAAAGCCAAAGGAGGGATTGCAAACAACGTTGATCCAGGGCGCAGGCGTCCACTGTCCGTGTTCGAGTGTTGCAACGTATTCTCTTCCGTTGTCGGCGAAACCGCCAAGTCCATTAAAGAACTCAAGCACCGGGCGCGACAACGCAACTTGCGGTGACGGGCTCGGGAACACCTGCCTCAGTGGCGGAGCTGACGGCTTTGGCTCCGGCATTCTCTTAACCTGTTCGAAGAGGCTCCCGCGACGGCTGACAAGCACCACTCGGGCTGCGGCCTGGAGCAGGTTACGTATTTCGATGGAGACCAAGTCGGCGCGCAAGACGAAGATCGCTCCCTGCAGTCCTGCTCCAATCGGCTTCGGCCGCGACTTACTCGTTCGAACAAGAGCCTCGAGAGAGGTTTGCAGATCCTGAGCGTAAGAAGGCGGCTGTTCATTCAGGATCACCAGATCGACAGCCAGCTGCTTCATTCGCCAATATTCGTGGGCGAGGAGTACCTGGCGAACGATCTCCAAATCGCTGGCTTCGTCGATACGGACCAATACTATCGGTACATCGCCTGAGATCCCGTGGACCCAGAGCTTGGACGCCGCCCCGCCGCCTTGCCTGAGTACCTCAGAGGACGGTCGCAATGTCGGATCAGCAAATAGCACACGGTTGGCGAGGCGCTGGAAGAGGTGGGCTTCGCCGGCGTTGATTCCGAGGTGACGGAGCTGCACTTGCGCTTGAGTCCAAGCCAGCGTGGTCGCGCGATCAAACGCTATCGCGTCGTTATGCTTGTCCACAAGGTCGAGCACTTCGTTGCGTGAGGATGCGATCAACGTCCAGAACGCTACACGTACTGTCGATTGTGGGAGCACTCGCACACGGCAACGAAGGCTGAAGATCGGATCGAGCACCGCGCCGACCGTACTGGAGAGCGGCGACCCATCGAACACGGCCATCGGCGTCCGCGGTCCGCGCCCGCGGCCGAGGAAGCGCGCGCGGT
>CADECW010000295.1 GCA_902825855.1 uncultured Rhodospirillales bacterium
GTGACCGGCGGCAGCCGCGGCATCGGCCGTTCGATCTGCGAGCAGATGGCGGCGCACGGCGCCAAGGTCGTCGTGTCGAGTCGCAAGCTGCCGGCTTGCGAGGAGGTCGTGAAGGGAATCAAGGCCAAGGGTGGCGAGGCGACTGCCGTTGCCGCCAGCATCTCGGACAAGGCGCAGCTCGAGAACCTGGTCGCGGCCGCACGCAAAGCCTACGGCAGGATCGACATCATGGTCTGCAACGCCGCCTCCAATCCCTACTTCGGTCCACTGACGGGGCTGAAAGAGGAGGTGTTCGCCAAGATCATGCAGAACAACGTCATGTCCAACCTTTGGCTGATGAACATGGTCGGACCGGAGATGGCGGAACGGAAGGACGGGGTGTTCATCGTCGTGTCGTCGATCGGCGCCCTGATCGGCTCCGCGCATATCGCCGCCTACAACATGAGCAAGGCGGCGGATCTTTCCCTTGTGAAGTCGCTCGCCATGGAATGGGGCAAGCACAATATCCGCGTCAACGCCATCGCGCCGGGGCTTATCCAGACCGATTTCGCCAAGGCGCTATGGGACAATCCCGATATTCGCCGCGCCAATGAGAGCAAGGCCGCACTGAAGCGCATCGGCCAGCCGGACGACATCGGCGGCGTCTCGGTGTTCCTGGCGTCGAAGGCCGGCAACTTCGTTTGCGGACAATGCATCATAGCCGACGGCGGCGTGATCGGATCTGGGGCCGAATAGAATAAGAAAAACCGCTCAGGCTGCCCGGTCGCGGTCCGGCACCGTCACGCCAGGTCCAGCTCGCACCACACCGGAACATGATCCGACGGATCCGGCAAGCCGCGTTCGGGCTTGTCGATGCCGACGTTGGTCATGTGATCGGCGGCCTGGGGAGAGAGCAGCAGGTGATCGATCCGCAAGCCCCAGTTCTTCGCCCAGCAGCCGGCCTGATAGTCCCAGAAAGTGTAGACGGTTTCGTCCGGGTGGAAGGCGCGGATCGCATCGGTCAAGCCGAGGTTGAGCAGCCCGCGCAATGCCGCACGCGACTGCGGCTGGCAGAGCGCGTCATTGGCGAAGGCCTTCGGATCGTAGACGTCCATCTCGGTCGGGCAGACGTTGTAGTCACCGCCCAGAACGAACATCTCCTCCCTGGCCAAAAGCTCGCGGGCGCGCTGGTTGAGGCGATCCATCCAGGCGATCTTGTAGGCGAATTTCTCGGTGCCGATGGGGTTGCCGTTGGGCAAGTAGAGGCCGCCGACAGTCAGCGGCCCCTTCGCCGTCTCGATGCGGCCCTCGATGTAGCGTGCCGGTTCGTCGGCCACGGCGTCGGGCAGGGAGCGAGCGGTGATTTCGACCGGATGCTGCGAGAGCATGGCGACGCCGTTGAAGCCCTTCTGCCCTACGATCTCGACCTTGTAGCCAGCGGCCTCGACCTCGAGCCGAGGGAACTGCGGCTCCTGCGCCTTGATCTCCTGCAGCACGACGACGTCGGGCTTGGCCTGCTCCAACCATGCCAGCAGGTTTCCAGTCCGCTTGCGGACGGAATTGACGTTCCAGGTCGCGACCTTCATCGCAGGCCGATCAGACGCTGAAGGAGTTGCCGCAGCCGCAGGACGAGGTGGCGTTGGGGTTCTTTACCTGAAAGGACGACCCGACCATCTCCTCGACATAGTCGAGTTCGCTGCCCTTGAGCAGCTCGAGGGAAGTGCTGTCGACGAGTACCGCGGCGCCGTTGCGCTCGATCACCAGGTCGTCGTCGTTGCGCTGGTCCTCGAAGGAGAAATTGTACTGGAAGCCCGAGCAGCCACCGCCCAGCACCGCCACCCGCATCATGACGGGTTTGGCCTCCTTGGAGGCCAGGAAGGCGATCCGCTTGGCCGCGCTCTCGGTCACGGAAAAGGTGGTCTCGGTCATGCCTACAAGATGTGGTTCGAGAGCGGATTCGTCAATCCTTCAGCCGGCAAATGCCCGCAATTGGCCTGCGGACAATTATCGCCGGCCCATAAGGCCTTAGCGCCCGTCACGGCAGGGAAACGAGGGCACGCTCGCGTGCCCGGACGCGCTCGCGGTGCAGGATGTAGAGGCCCGACCCGATCACCAGGGGCAGTCCGAACCAGACGGTCAGTGAAGGATTTTCCTGAAACCAGAGATAGCCGAACAGGACGGCCAGCACGATCGAGGTGTAGTCGAACGGGGCAAGCACGGCCGTCGGCGCCAACCGCCAGGCGCGCGTGCTCAGGATCTGCGCCACGCCACCCAGCAAGCCCATGACAATCAGCCATACCCAGTCGATCGGCGTCGGCCACACCCAGGCGGGGACTGCGCCGACCAACGAGGCTGCACTGGTCGCCAGTGACAGCCAGAAGAGGGCGACGACATCCGAATCATGACGGCTTAGCAGCCGCAGCATCACACCCGAGAGGGCGTAGCAAAACGTGGCGCCGAGCACGAGGATCGACATGACATGGATCTCCATGCCCCATGGATCGAGCATGATCAGGACACCCGCGAAACCCACGACGACGGCGGTCCAGCGGCGCCACCCTACCGGCTCGCCGAGCATGGGGACCGACAGTGCCACCATGAACAATGGAGCGGCGAAAGAGATCGCGTAGGCATCGACCAGTGGCATGCGCGGGAAGGCATAGAAGAATCCCAGCGTGCTGCCGAAAGCCACGATGATGCGCAGGCCCTGCAGCCACGGCCGGTTCGGGCGCACTGACTTCAGCCCTCCGGCGCGCCAGATGATGATCGCCACCGGAGCCATGGCGATGGCGCTTCTGAACAGCATGAGCTGGAAGGCGTCATAGGTGCTGCCCAGCGCCTTCACCATGGCGTCCATCGTGCAGAACAGCACCAGCGAACCCAGCTTCAGATAGATTCCGAGGAGTGCTGCGTGTTTGGGGACGATCGACAAGGTGCGGTATTTGGGTCTGGGCGGCATCCTTAGTAAAGTGAGAGTCGGATGGGGACCACTGCCGAATGCGCATGAGATGGTTGTTT
>CADECW010000296.1 GCA_902825855.1 uncultured Rhodospirillales bacterium
GGGACGGTCTCGAAAACCGTTGTGCGTGCAAGCGTACCGTGGGTTCGAATCCCACCCTCTCCGCCAATTCTTGTCCTAAGAATATAGTAAAGTGGCCGTTAGCCAGTTTCGGTTGACCTAACCACCAAGCGCAGCCGGTGACTCGCAGACTGCAATGCCTGGGCGCTTTTTTCGACCTGTGGGAACTTCCTCTCAACCGCCCGAGCGCGATGGCTTCATTCGACGCCAGCCAGGCATCGCTCGCAGCATCGACATCCTGCTCCCGACAGACCAACTGCCCATCAGCGACTGGCTAAACGCCAACCCGTCAAAACCTCTGTGACGAGAACGATCTGCCCTGTTCCTTACTAGGTCACGTCGCGACTGAAGTTTGGCTCAATCAAAATCCGGCGCCGAACAGTAGTTTCTCACACTCGCATCAAGAGCAGGTCGGAGAACTGCCTTTCAACAAGCTCTGAGTCATCGATTTGATGCTCGAGCGAGGCATCCGCTTCGATGATCCGAAAAATGGAAAATCCCAATGAACGCAAAAAAGACAGATGGGCCAAGGTTTCATCTCGTCCCATTGTCGGAGGTACAAGTTCCATGAGAATTTTGACGTGCGGCGATCTCTCTAGCAGCCTTTTTGCACCCCTTAAAATCGCAGGCTCATGACCTTCTGCGTCGATCTTCATGACGTTAACTTCCGGAACTCCAGACATCACTTGATCTAGCGTCCGAGTTTCGACTTCTATCGTGCGTGATCGTCTGCCTGTTTGCCGCTCCGTTTCGGCGATGAAGTCCGCTGGCACGTCGCGTATGGTCGAAGCGGCTTCATAGCCCTCGAATATTCTCAGCGTGGCTAGGCCGGCACTGTCCGACAAAGCTAGCCTATGGGTGTGAGCCATGCCTGTGTAACCGTTAATCGACAGGTTGTCCCATAGCAGAGAATACAGCCGCGGTTGCGGTTCAAAAGCCCAGAGTTGACCATTTGGCCAAGCCCGCCAAGCGCCAAGCAGGCTGAAATATCCCACATTTGCACCAACGTCGACAAAGACGTCGCCTGGCTTGGTAATTGAGGCCAGAACGCGAGTATTGTGAGGTTCGATGTAACCCAAGTGCACAATGTGCGGCGTCTGGATCATATCTCGAGCGGAGGTATTGATCAGATGCCGCGCCCAAGTCTTCGTCATGAAGACTGCGTCGCCCATGTAGCTTCCAGCGAATGGATCTTCCTTAGCCTGTATCGGCGGTATCTCAACGCAGCCAGTCAACTCGCCTATCCGCATGGTGTGCTCACCTTTTGCATTAGCCCTAAGCGTACAAATCTCAGGCGTATAGTGAAGAGCTGCCCAGTAGTTAAGACTGCCTAATCCATTCTAAGTACTCAAGAGAAACGCCTCCCATCTCGGAAGTTGGGCGAGCTACACACTCGAATCGAAAAATGTCGTTGGGCACAACCACGACCGCCTCGAGCTGCGTGGCATTTAAATGAAACTCGACTTCATGTATCCCTGTACGACTTGCGATGCCGACCATGATTTCCCCCGCGATTAGGCCTTGAAGGCGCACACGGTAGGTTCCTCGCTGTAAGAACCAAAAGGGGCCAAAGAACAGCGTATCTCCTGCGGGTCCGGACACATCGAGCACAGTTTTGGGCTGATCTTGTACGATGCCGCTCGTAGTGGAGAACTGTTGCGGATAGATCCGAAATTTGCGCCGATCGAGACTATCCGGGACGTCGCGGGTCGCAACGAGGTAGCCCGACGCCTCGGGCAGGCTTTCTTCGTCAAGTGGGGCGAGACGTGCGTCCGGGTCAATTTGAAACAGGTTGAAGCCAAGCTTCTGAAGAAACGCACCCACCTCGCGCTCGTCGCCGTCGCCAACGCCCAGCTTTTCAAAAATGATCTTAATGTCTGGAGACCTCTGTAGTATTCCCTGCATTCCTCGAAGAACATTCAGCTCATGGCCTTCGACGTCGATCTTAACGAGATCGCAAATGAGGTCCCTCGGAAGCACCTTGTCTAGCGGGTAAACGTGTGCCGGCACCGTGGTGTGCGGCCGATCGCCCACATTCATGAGAGTGCCCCCGCCAAGATGGCCAACTGGGTAGTTGAAGGTGACGGCCCGACGTTGGTCGGAGGCTCCGATGTTCAGAACATTAATGATGCCGGCTTTGCCATCGGCGGAACTCAGTCCATTCAAGAAGGCGCTCGTGCACAGAAGGTGGAAAAGGTCAGGGTGCGGTTCAAACGAGATGACCCTGCCTGGCTTCTTGAGTCGCTTTGCCACTTGCAGAGAAAAGAAACCGACGTTTGCCCCAATATCCAGAAACACGCTTTCGGGTCGGAGGAAGCTGAACAGAACCTCCAAGTTATTGGGTTCATACCTTCCGCCGTTTATCAGCTCGATTACTGATCCGCCGAAGTCGTGCGAATTGACATAGATCGGTGTTTCGTCCTCCAGATACGTGACCGCCACTCCGCTGCCTACGTAGGTCGTCTGTCGGGCTTTCATCCACTCAACCTGTAGGCGAAGCACCTGTAGGTCGCGCCGAAGCGCCTGTAGGTCGCGCCGGAGGGCGGCCCCCGTTTCCCGCGTTGCCTCTCCTTCGAGACGAAGGGTTTCGAGTTGGGCCTGCAAAACCCCGATATGAAGCCGGAGCGCGTCCCCAGTTTTCTGGACGTCCTGGATCGCACCGAGCGCTGTTGCCATGTCGGCAAGCCGACTACTAATCTCTTTGAGCGTGGCCGGGCTTGCGAGCAAGGCTTTCACGCGTTCCAACAGCGACGGCATCAAATATTCCTTCCCCCCTGTTTAGTTACTGTGGCTGGAGGCGGCGGCCAAGGGGGGAACACCAAAGCGCGCTTTGGTTTTGCCTTCCTCGCAAAAAGTAGTACCTCTGCGGGAGCATGGCATGACTGAGGTTGACAATGACCGCGTCGGCGGCGTTCTTTCGCAGACAAAACGCATGGCGAGCACGTTATCGCAGACCATGGA
>CADECW010000297.1 GCA_902825855.1 uncultured Rhodospirillales bacterium
CCGTGCCGATGGCCATGGTCTCGGCGGGCGTGAAGCCGTCCGGCTTCTTCACCAGCCAGTCGCCTTTTACGCGGGCGAACTGGGCATAGCCGCCGAAGTGCGTTTCCCCGCAGCCCCAGCCGTTCAGGATCACCGCGTCGCCGGCCTTGAACTCGGGATGGCTCGAGGCCGCGACGGTGCCAGCAAAGTCGATGCCCAGCACCATCGGCCACTTGCGCACGACGGGGGCCTTTTGGGTCACCGCGAGGCCGTCCTTGTAATTGACCGTGGAGTGGCTGACCCGGACGGTGACATCGCCCTCCATCAGGTCGCCTTCCGACAGGTCCTGCCAGCCGACCGCGGGACCGCCCTCGCCCTTGCTCGCCACCAGCGCCGTGAATTTCTGCATTGTATGTCCTTCCCTTCGCCCCGCCGCGTTCGTTAGGTCATAGCATCCCATGCCCTGAAAGCACCTCGGAACGGTGTCGTGGCTGGTCTGCAACATTTTGCAACATGCGTTGTTCTTGGGCCTGACAAGCGCACAACATGAGTGTTTCTGATGCGTTCCGAAGTTTTTCTCAGGGTATAATCATGACCGTTTGATTAACTCTGCGTTTGTACTCTGAGTGGCAGAGGCTACCTGAAAGTAAATCGTGTGCCTCTTCTGCACTTGCGGTGCGTCTACCAAGATACGTGCCGCTCCGCAGCAATATTAATAGCCCAGCCGGTCGGATTTTCCTTGGCACCTTCGCGAACCCTACGTAGATTCCTGGGCTCGGCGTCGGGGGCACCCGATGCCGGAGGGCTGGTTCTTCCGGCCACAGGAGGCACCTATGCAGATCAAGATGAGGCTCAACGTGCTTGCTGCCGTCATCTCCTTCGCTTTCCTCACGGCTGTCGTGTTGGGAATGTTCTGAAGCGCAGGCACGGCCGGATCGCAGGAAACACACAGGTCCGGACAACTTCACCGATCTTCAGATGCAGCAAGGGCGCGGAACACCAAGTTCCGCGCCCTTCTTCATGCAGCGATATGGAGAAAAGTGGCGCTGCGGAGTTGCCATCAGAACGATGAATCACACCCCGTCTTCCCCGAAGTCGACCCTCCGCCAGGCTATCGCGGATCCAGCTTCACGCGCCTCCCTGCAGCTGGATTCCCGCTCTGCGCTTCGCTTGGCGGGAATGACGGCCCGTTGGTTACATTCAGCGCTTGAGGTGATAGCCGATCACTGCGCCCAGCAGCGGATAGACCAGGGTCGGAATGCGGTACATGAGCGGCCTGAGATCGGGCACGAACGCCGGCAGGAACTGGATCAGCGCGGCGCCGATCAACGCCATCACCAGCGTTGCGACCAACGTCGAGCTGGAGGGCATGCCCGTCTCGCGCAGCACCTGGCTCAGGATCAGCCCGATCACCCACACCAGCACCGCGAACACGGCCGCGTAGACGAACAGCCTGAGATCGCCCATGCCCGGCAGATAGCGCATGATTTCCGGCGCCGCGAACCACGCCACGGCAAGCTGGACGGCCAAAAGGATCAAACGTGACAGCATGGTGCCCCTTCCCTTGTGCTCTGCGCGCGCGAGGTCCCCGCTCCCCGTCGCGACTCGTATGCTGGGACCCTAGCACCCGCCGCAAGCCGATCCAGCCGCACTCACAAAAGACTCACTGTTGACGAGGGAATTCGGCCACACGCGCTCCGCACGGCCGCAACCGGTACGCGCATCGGTCGCCGCCGATGCGTACGCTGAAGCTGTCGGTTCAGCGCGTCCTGACAGACTGGCCCGTTTCCTCGCTGATGACGGTCGAATGTCCGGGGCTGCCCTCCGGCATCGGCACGCCCCTGGCAAGGATGAAGCGCACCGAGTGCGCGCCGCTGAGCCCGGCGGGGAAGCGCATCTTCCTGACGATGCGAAACTCCGTCGGCACCGTGCGCGCGCCTTGCTTGCGGGCCCAGTCGCCGACGGTGCCTCTCTCGGTCGGACCGGGACCAATGGTGATGACACGGGCATGGCCCGCCACCTCGAGCGCGCCCTCGTCGAGAAGCTGCGCAAGCCCCGCCTCTTGCGGGAGCACCTCGTAGCGGCGCACCTTGAGCGGCGAGACAATGCGCTCGGGCTCGTTGACAGCGACACCGCCTGGCGCGAACCGGAGCATCTCCTTCCAAAGCGCCGCGCCCGGCGCATCGTCGGGCGTTTGCAGCTTGTTGGGATAGGGCGCGCCCGGCGAGACGATCCCGCTCGGCAGCGCCACCTTGCTCAGCTTGTACACGCCGATCACGTCATCGGCCGCGCGCCCCAGTATGGCCGTCAGGTCGCCCTTGGCGGACAGCCCGTCATTGCCTTTGGTATTGTTGAAGGCTTGCAGGCACTGCACTTGCGGGGGAACGTAGACACGATCGGCCGCAAGCCCGGTCACGCCCACGCGCGGCCGTCCGCCTTCGCCGTATTGCCGCGAGCTGACGACAAACATGGCGACGCGCTGGGTCGCCCCGGTGAGCTGCCAGATCATGGCGTCGTGGCTCGCAGCCGTGATGTAGAGCGGCTCGGCGCCCGGCTCGATGGCGATTTGGGCGACCGTCGTCTCCACCTCGTCGCCGCCGAGCGAAACGCTGGACAGGGCCTCGCCTTCATAGGCACCGAGCTGGACGACCCTTGCCCCCGCGGGCGGCCGCGGCAATGCGCACGTCTTCGCCCTTGTCGCCGCCGCCGCGACACGCTGGCGATGCTGCGCGCGCTCGCCGCCGCGTTGCCTGGCGTGCGCCATCTCTTCCTGGCTTATGGCCCCGTCGCCGTCCGCATCGATGGCTGCAAACGCCTCGTCCGTCGCCGCGTCGAATTCGGCGGCGCTGACGATGCCATCGCCGTTACGGTCGAGCACCAGCGGAACCATGCGCATGTGCAGGAGCGCCGTCATCGCTGTCGCGGCTTCGTGCTCCGCCTGCACGCGGGCCGCGTCCAGAACCTCGGCCAGCGTGACCACGCCGTCTCCGACGGCA
>CADECW010000298.1 GCA_902825855.1 uncultured Rhodospirillales bacterium
GGATTTGACGCCTCGTTGCCGGCATCTGGCAATCGCATGCTTCGTAAGGACCCAACCTGACCGCCAATTAGTTCTCATCGGGGAATCTCCTCCTATGCGAAGGAGTACCCCTGCCTACGTCGATCAGGTATCCAAAACTAGAAGAACTGGCAAGATATTTTAGAAATCATGTCTCTAGAAATAGGAATTAGTTGGGTATTTTTTGAGAAAATCTGGAGACTTAGCTGTCGTCGGGTGTGCCGCAGCTCATAGGTGCGTTGCTAAAGCGTCCGCGATGTCCTTCGTTTTCGAACTGCAGGGAAGGCACCTGAGCCTCCTCCACTGAGACTCCCTCACCGTCGATTCGATATTGCTATCGGAGTCCCGAAGCCGAAAGGCGGGGTTTAGTACGCCGAGCTTCGTGAACTGCTTGGGTGTACAAGTTCGGGAGAGCCGGACCTTTCTGCCTTGCCGGCCAATTGGGAGCTAGGTCGAGCGACCATTGCCGACAGGTATGCTGAGCAAAAGGCCGTTGCCGGCAAATCGACTTAGCGAACGCTGCAGCCGAGTCCTCATGTATTCATGCTCCCATCGTCGGTGATCGTGTAGCGACCCGTGTATTCGTTCCAAATGCCCTTGATCATGCCGGGTCGGCCTATCTCGGAGTGGTAGCGGGACTTGGCGACCATTAGGTTGGTCGGCTGCGATGGATCGGCATGCTCTCGCCAGATCACCAGCCCGAGGTCAGGCTTGTTGTACCAGTGGGCACTGTCGGCAATGTCGTAGAGGCTCGGGCAAGGGTACTTGCCGTCCTGCTGCTTTCGCTGAAGCTTGGCCGGATGCGCCACGACGATGATGTGGACACGGTGCAGCTTGGCAAAACGCTTGAGGGCTCTGATTGCCCAGCCGGTGTACTCGGTCTGGGTCATCTCGCGGGGTCGGACGTGCTCCAGCTCGTTCCACGGATCGATTACACAGATGTGCGGGTCGAAGCGCTGCACCGCCGCCCGCATGGTGTCGAGCAGCCAATCCAGACTGGTCTCGGTCTCCTCGTTCGGGACGAGGAAGCGAAAGTGCTTGTGAATGAATGAATCGGCTTCCTGACGCTCCAGAGCGTTCATGAGCTTCTCAAGCTTCTGGGCGTGGAATGTGCGCAGGGCGCGCCGATGATCGGGCACAGGCCGCTGCTCGAACGAGCCAAAGATGGTTCGCCAGCCATGGGCGAGTGCCAACCGGCAGACCACTTCGTTGACGAAGCTCGTCTTGCCATGGCCGGGAATGCCTGTGACCACCGTCAGGTCGCCGCGGCGCACCCGGAAGTGTTCCTTCAAGCCCACGATGCCGGTGTCCATCGCGGGGTTGTGGGGCGGCTCCGGCAGGTCGGCCATTGCGTAGATGTCGGGCACAGCGAACCACTGAGCGCGTCGGATGGTCTCCTGGACGCCCTTCACACCAAACTGGCGCAGCGCAGCCTGTAGGTCGTGGCAGCCCTTGGGATAGCGCACCCATTTGCAACGGCTACGGCCGAAAGCGTCGGCCAGATTCTCGCGCAGCGCATGGCCATGCTCGTCATCGTAGGTGCAGAGGACGACTTCCCGGACATCGCGCCACAACGGCTCGCTTTGCTCGACGTAAGGAAGCTGCCGACCGGGATGGGCGATGGGCGTGCCTACCGCGCGAGGGAAACCGGCAACCAGAGCTGCCCAGCAACTCGGCTGCCCATCGGTGACGACCAGCGGCTCGTTGGTCAGGTTCGGGTCGGTGATGCAGTTGATGTTGTAGAAGATCCCGCCGACGCCATTGCTCTTGCCCGGACCGAATCCACCGTGCTCCTCAATCGCCCGGACGTGGATGCCCGCGAGACTCGCGCCGTCAAAGAACGGTATGGCGAAAGCGCCGGGCTTCTCGCGGGCTTCGCCAACGCCGAGGTCGAGCGCCACGAACTCCTCGGCGTCGAAGCCGAGGGATTCGAGCTGAGCAAACAGCTCTGGTGTCAGAGGCGCAATGAGATCGGCTGCCTGCATCATGGCATTGCCTCCCAGCCATCAAGCCGGGTGGCGCCATTGGGCGCGCCGGGGTCCGGGTCATCGTAGTTTCCCTCGCGGACCTTGATGAAATTCGCGGCCTTCAGGAACCAGTCGAGCGACCAGCCCTTCATCTCGTCCCGGATGAACGTCGAGCGCTCGGCCTTCGCCAGCACCTCCAGGAAGCCCGCGCCGCCGTCGGCCTCCACCAGGCGCGCCTTCAATGCTCGGTGTCTGACCGGGCTGAGGTTCTGGGCTTTCGGCCATCGTGGATGGCGAGAGGCTGCTTCGTTCCAGGCGTTGAATGCTTCCAAGACCTGAGGAGCATCTTCGGAGGAAACACCCTCGACCTCGGGGTTGTGTTCGTGAATGTGTTCGTGAGTCTGAGTCTGAGTGTGGGTTTTTAGTCCCGAATCGGACTCATAAAGAGGTATGGAAACCCTATCGATACGGTTTCGATACCGCTCCAAGATGGAATCGAGGAAGTCGGTGGAGATGCCCTTGTCGTCTGCCTGGGCGATCGACCGCAAGGCCTCGACCATGCGGCCATAGAAGGGTACGTCCGGCGGGACGGCGTCGATCTGCTTCTCAACTGCCTTGCCAACGTTGCGGTTGGGGATCGGATTGTGTTCGAGGTATCCGACGATCCAGGTCCAGCCGGTGGACTCGTCGCGTTCCAGGAAACCGATCTCGGACAGTCTCGAAACTGTTTGGGATACCGTTTCGATCTCCCTTCCCAGGTCATCGCAGAGGTAGGCCATGGGAAGGCGGAAGCAGCCCAAGGAATTGCCGTGCGGCGAGGTCAGCAGATAGAGCGCCAACTCGCGCTCCTCGGCGCTCAGGTCCTTGCGCTTGGCCCACTCCCAGAAACGGACACGAACGACGCCGTAATCTCTCATGCCGCCACCTGTAGCGAAGGCAGGCGCTCGACCTTGCTGCGCAAGACGTA
>CADECW010000299.1 GCA_902825855.1 uncultured Rhodospirillales bacterium
AAGACGATGCTACCGACAACTCAAGTGGGTCGCCGGCCACTGATTCGGGCCGTTGCTGCGCAGCAGGCACCGGAGTGGGGTGGCGTTGCAGTGGAGTGTCGGGAGCGGCCGGCAAGGCGAGCGGTAGCTCCATGGATTGGCCGGCGCGGACGGAGGGGGTCGCTGCTGACGTTGGCGCGGCAGCCGACCTCGGCTGAGGCTTGACCAGCACATACGGCAGCGGCTCCGGCGGATGATCCATCGCGGCGAGGAGAATGCTCGGCGAGGCGAGCCGGACGGCCTCGATCGCCTTGTCGCAATGCGGCGGGAAGATATGCCAAGTCGTTTGCGTGTCACTGCTAGGCTCGACGACGCCAGCGTCAATGAAAATTTCGAGGAGCGTCTCGGGCGCTTTAGGGATGCCCGGAAGCTGATCGGCTTCGAGGAGCTTGCGTACGTCGTTGGCGGCGTTCGGCCAGACGATGTAGAGGCCGTCCTCACCGTACCAGACGCGCGACTTTTCAGCATTCGGCGTCCATAGGACATTCGATACGACCAGACGGCGTAGAGCGTCAACGAGATAGCGCTCGAGATGAGAACCAAGCCGCGGCTTGCCGTAGCGCTCAGCGCTCGATTGCAGATCGCGGTCGATGACCAGAGCCGCTGCCCGCCGCACGAGGTCCTCGAGGATATTGTGCTCGCGATAGATCGGCATGCCGCTGACGCAAGCCATCAGGTGTGGAACCACGACCGAGTTGCCCTGCGCGAGGTAGTGCAGCGTCTCCGGGGCGATGATCTGCGGAAGCGCAAATACGCCGAGCGACCGGGTCTCCTGGGCATGCGGGATCCAGCGCAGATGGAAACGTGACGCGCGCTGCGCATGCAACCAGTCGTTCAACGGGCCCAAGTAGGCGGGCCACTCGTTGCCCTTCGCGTCGATGACGATTACATGGCTCAAGGTGCGATGAAGCTCGCTGCACATTCCCGCGATGAACGTCGCATGCCGCCAGCGCGGTTCGAGTTGGCGGCGGTGACTGATGGTGGAGCGGCCGGAAAAGATCTGGCCGTCGGTGGCCTGCAACGCGTAGAACGCGATTTCCAAGCCCATGCGCAACAGTCCGCCCGGTAAGCTAAAGTGATTGTCGGGGGTGGCAGGAAGCAGATGCACGTATTCGGCGTAACGGCGAATCAGCGAGAAGAGATCGGTATTGAAGGTGTTTCGATCGGAGCCATAGGAAAGTTTGATGCGACGAATCAGGTCGTCCTGGGCGGCAAGCACATCGTCGATGGACCGCACCGGAATGCCCGGATCGACGGGCGGGTACGCGAACACGCCAGTGGGGTCGGCGGCGCTGTTCGTGTGGTCGGCGCGTGCGTTTTCGGTACCCGGAGCGCCTGACCGGCGAAGCCCGCCGAGCAGGCTCTTGAGAGCGCGCATGATCGCAGGGAAAAGTAGTAGGCCATGCGATTCTCATGGGCCCAACTGCCAACGTCCAGCCGGAATGACCGGCTTTTCAGGGGGCTTTCGGCATCAGCCCGGTTGTTTTTGGTTGGACCCCGTTGACACCGGATTGTGTGCGTGCGTAGAGTTCCAATCACGCAGCAGCTAGCCCTGCAAGCATTCGGCAAGCCTCAGATATCACCTGCGCTTTTCGCGCACGCTCGACGGCACGCACCCTTCGTGTCCCACCGTTTGTCTAGTCCGACCGAGAGTCCTTTGGAGGCGAGGAATCGTCTCAGCGCGTCTCGCGTCAACAGGGTTCTTTGGCGGTAGCTGGCAGCCCGCCCAAGCGGCTTACGCCGTCGCAGTTCCAAGCCAGCCCACCTAGCGCCGGTTCCTTCCGGCATTTGAAACAACCCCGCGGGGTTTTGCGTCCCCGCCTCGGGGTGCGCATTGCCTCCGCTTTTTCATTTCGGGAGGCAATGATGTTGAACGCGAGTCCCTGTATCGGGAAGCTCCCACCCGCTTTCGCTCAGGCAGTTCGGGTGCAAGCGATAGGACGCCAGCCGGTTCTCTTCGAGCATCTGGCTCCGGAAGCCAAAACCGCTGCCCTGCAGTACGTCTTCGACGATGAAGCGCCTGTGGAGTGGTCGGAAGAAGATGTGGTGTTGCTTCACTGGCGCTTGCTCCAGCAGCTTGCCGATCTCAGTGATCCCGACACACCACTGGACGAAAAGATCGACACGCTGCGCTGGGTCTTCACCGATCCGAAGTGCGAGCGTCAGCCGTTCTCGTTCGTCAACTGCCTGAGAGTCGTGGCTTTGAGCCCGCTGTCTCCGGTGCCTTACATGGGCCCGATCGACGCGGATTCGATCCGCGATTGGATCAGGCACCACGTCCGTGAGTGGCTCACCACCACGATCGCTCGCTACCCGTCCTGGGCGGCGGAAGCCGTCCTCGAGAACCCGTGCTGGATCGAAAGCCGACTGGCCAAGAACCCCCAGTGGATCAACGAGGAGATCAAGAAGCACACCGTGCAGGGTGACCTGTTCGTGTGAATTTTCTGGGCGGACTTCCGCTCGTTCAATTTCGAGGAGTAGGTCATGTCCACAGCCAAGATAGTGCTTGTCTTGCTCTTTCTGTTTATCGCCTTCGGCATCGTGGGCCGCATGGACTACGAAGATGCGCAGCGCATGGCGCGCGCCAATGGCAAAGAGGGAATACGGCTCTTCTGCGTACATTTCCCGATGGGTGAACGCGGGCCTTCGAGGTCTAAACGGGGCACTGCGCTTCTGGTCACCGTCGCTCCGACCGCCGATGTCGGGGTTTCCGCACCGGCGGTTTTCCGCTGTGTGGTCGTCGATGAGTGAGGAGACCAGCATGTACGGAGACATCGTTGATCGGTGTCCGGCTATTGGCGGGCTCATCCAAGTGTGCTCGCCTGCGGACATCGAGTATCTCGTGAAGGAAAGCGAAGTCGTCACCGGCAACCCGGGTCGCAAGT
>CADECW010000300.1 GCA_902825855.1 uncultured Rhodospirillales bacterium
CGCCACGCGGGCGCGCTGGCCGATCTCGTGGCCCAGCATGCGCTCCAGCAGGTAGTCGCGATCGCCGCGCAGCACCAGGCGCCCTACCGTCGGCTTGTAGAAGCCGGTGATGCAATTGAAGACGGTCGTCTTGCCCGCGCCGTTGGGACCGATGATGGCCGTGATCTCGCGCGGTCGGCCGCTGAAGGAGACGTCGTCGATGGCGACCAGGCCGCCGAAGCGCATGGTAAGATGCTCGACTTCGATCAGCGGCGCAGCTTGCGGTCCGTTCATCCGCTGCCACCCGACGCGACAGGATGCAGTCGGATCGACGGTTCGCGATGGCCGATCAGGCCGCGCGGCCGGAACACCATGATCAGCACCATGGCGAGGCCGAAGGCCAGCATGCGGTAGTTGCCGAGCTCGCGAAACCACTCCGGCAGGCCGATCAGCAGGATCGCCGCCAGCACGACGCCGATCTGGCTGCCCATGCCGCCCAGCACGACGATGGCGAGGATGATCGCCGATTCTATGAAGGTAAAACTCTCGGGGCTGATGAAGCGCTGCTTGGCGGCGAAGAAGGATCCGGCGAATCCCGCGAACATGGCGCCGACGGCGAAGGCGGTCAGCTTGGTGTTCGTCGGGTTTATGCCGAGCGCCTTGCAGGCGGTCTCGTCCTCGCGCAGCGCCTCCCAGGCTCGGCCCACGGGCAGGCGGCGCATGCGCTGGGTGAACAGGTTGGTGATCAGCGCCAACACCAGGATGATGTAGTAGAGGAAGATGAGACGGTGAATACCGTGGAACGGGATGCCGAGCATCTCCGACGCCGTCTGCCGGCCCTCGGGCGCGGTCTCGGCGAACACAGCGCCGAACAGGGTCGGGCCGGGGATCGAGCCGATGCCGGCCGGACCGTTGGTGAAGTCAACCCAGTTCAGAAGCACCAGTCGGATGATCTCGCCGAACCCCAACGTGACGATGGCAAGATAGTCGCCGCGCAGGCGCAGCACCGGGAATCCCAGCAGGATGCCGAAGGTGGCCGAAAACATGCCGGCCAGCGGCAGCACGGCCCAGAAGCCCAGGCCATGCTGTGTGCTGAGCAATGCATAAGCGTAGGCGCCGACGGCGTAGAAGGCGACGTAACCAAGATCGAGCAGTCCGGCCAGTCCGACCACGATGTTCAATCCCCAGCCCAGCATCACGTAGGTCAGGATCAGCACGCCGAGGTCCATGGTCTTCTGGTCGGCGAACGGCGTGAACGGCATCACGATGGCGAGGCCCAGCAGCACCCAACCGAGCCACTGGGTGCCGATCTTGTCGACCACACGGCCTGTGGACGTTTGCGCTGCCGCATGAATTGCTCGGTCGGCCCAGGGCCAGACGGCGCGGATCACCAGCAGCACGCCGCCCAGCGCCACGAACCAGTGAAGGAAGCCCGAAGGCAGCTTCATGGGCGATGCGCCTGCAGCGATCATGACGACGCCGAGTGCGATGGTCGGCCAGCGCAGCCCGATGGCCGCCATATGCAGGCCAAGACGGCCAAAGAAGATGATAACCACCGCCACGGCGAGATCGACGAACTCGTACTGAAAGCTCAAGCCGGTGCGCGAACCGACATCGACGGTGCGGAAGCCGACGATGAAGATGCCGAGAGCGGCGGCAACGAGGGCGGTAAGGGCCGCGTCCTTGAGCATCCTGGCCAGACGCGGATCCACCATCTCAGACCTTTTCGATCTCCGGTTTTCCGAGCAGCCCGGTCGGCCGGAAGATGAGGACGAGCACGAGGATGGAGAAGGCGGCCACGTCCTTGTATTCGCTGGAGAAGTAGCCGGCCCAGAAGACCTCGATCAGGCCGATCAGCAGGCCGCCCAGCATGGCGCCAGGCAGCGAGCCGATGCCGCCCAGCACGGCGGCCGTGAACGCCTTGATGCCGGCCAGGAAGCCGATGAAGAAGTCGATCAGGCCGTAGTACATCAGGAACAGCATGCCGGCGACGGCGGCCAGCGCCGCACCCAGCACGAAGGTAAGCGAGATGGTGCGGTCGACGTCGACGCCCAGCAGCGCCGCCATCTTCATGTCCTGCTCGCAGGCGCGCTGGCGGCGGCCGAGCGAGGTCCTGGCGATCAGCCAGGTGAACCCGCCCATCAGCACCACGGTCACCAGCACGATGATGATCTGCAGCCACGAGATGCGAACGTCGAAGCCGTCGAGGCTGAACAGATTGAACCCGCCCGAGACGATCTGGCCGCCGGGCTTCGGCCTCGCCCCCTGTACCAGCTGCACGTAGTTCTGCAGGGCTATCGACACGCCGATCGCGGAGATCAGCGGCGCCAACCGGAACGAGCCGCGCAACGGCCGATAGGCCGTTCGTTCGATCGCCCAACCGTAGACCGCGGAGAAGGCCATGGCGATCAGCAGCACCAGTACGATCGCCACCGGGGCCGAGCCGATGCCCAGCATGCTGCAGATCATGAAACCAATCAGCGAGATGAAGGCACCGATCATGAAGACTTCGCCATGGGCGAAGTTGATCATGCCTATGATGCCGTAGACCATCGTGTAGCCGATTGCGATCAGCCCGTAGATTGCTCCCAGCGTGATGGCGTTGATCAGTTGCTGCGTGAAATACGCCATGTCCTTGTTTTTCCCTGCTCCTTCGACGTACGACGCTTCCGCTTGGCCATGCAAGCGAACTATCCACCAGATTGGCGGGAAAGCCGATGGACGTACGAGGAGTGCCGTGCAAGTCGCGGACCATCTCGCTGGGGTATTCGACCCCATTGCCGTCGAGCTGAGCAGCGCGCAACGAGCCGCGTAGGCGGCCGTCAAGCGTCATTCCAGATATGGTGTCCAGAGCGCGCCAAGACAGCATTGCTTGCAGCCTTGCGTCAG
>CADECW010000301.1 GCA_902825855.1 uncultured Rhodospirillales bacterium
CTCGCGATGCGCCGCAACGAAGCGGCGAACAACATTGGCGTGGGCAGACAAAAACCTGGCACGAGACACAAGGACGGTCGTGACAGCGGCCTCGTCCAGGACGAGGATCTTGCCGCCGGCCTCCAGCTCGAGACGGGAGACCCAGGGCTCGACAGTCCAGGCAGCGTCGATTTGCCGGCTTTTGAACAGAGCGAGCTGGTCCGGATTGGCGGTCGGCAGGACCTGGGCATCACCTCCGGCCTGCGTGATGCGCAGACCACCAGCGGAGAGCCAGGCGCGGGCGGCAACGTCCTGGGTATTGCCGAATTGTGGCGTGGCCATGCGCTTGCCGCGAAAGTCTGCCGGGTTGGCAAGACCGGCATTCGGTTGCACGACCAACGCCGAGCCGCCATTGACCGCCCCAGCGACAATGCGGATTTCCTGCCCGCCGGAACGGGCATAGGCATTGATGGCCGGACTTGGACCCACATAGGTCAGGTCGAGACTTTCGGCAAAGATCGCCTCCATAGCGCTAGGGCCTGCGTTGTAGGCATACCAAGCAATTTTCAGCTCCGGCCCCAGCCGCTCCTGGAACCACCCTCTGCCCTGCCGCTCAAAACTGCGGGCCACCAGCGCCTGAGCATGCGTGATGTTCGGGAAGTAGCCCACGCGGATCGTCAGCGGCTGAGCGTCGACCGCCGCCGGCGGCAACACAAGCAAGCCTATAAGAGTGGCGACTTTCGCGAGTCGCATGACGGTGCGGGGTATGGCCAAGCTCACGGACATCGGATCTTCTCTCGCGACTTACCCGCCAGGCATTTGATCCTTGTCAACGCCAAAGCCGAGGGGCAACCTTCTGATCGAGTGGCGCTGGCAGGTGCCGAAGGGGGCCCACATGACCTCGCCAATGAGTGTCTTCTTGATCGAAGGCAACGTCGAGATTTACCTCTCGCGGCTGCATACAACCTGGAATCCAGAAGAACGCGATAAGCTGCTGCGCCTTCTGGTGCGGGAAGAGGCCCAGATGGGGTTCGGCCGCGAGCACCTGGAGAACGCGCAACGGCGCGTCAGCGACGGCCGGGATCGCATCGCCAGGCAACGCCGACTCGTCGACAACCTCCCCCTTCCCCGAACAGGTGGCTGCTCCGGACACATTGCTTCTGGAGACCCTGGAAAAAACCCAGCTGCTTCTTGAAGAAAACCTGATGGCGCTGCAGCGGGGCTGGGAGAACAGGAAGTTCTGACTCAAAGTTCTCGAGTGTTGATGCACGTCAAAGCCTCTGGCGTGCCTGCGGTTGAAATGTGCCAACATTTCTGCTTGGAGACAAAATGCAGGCGCATCCCTTCGACATCGTGGCAATTGGCGCTTCGGCTGGGGGCGTCGAGGCGCTCTCCAACCTGCTGCACGCCCTGCCGGCCGATCTTCCGGCAGCGGTGCTCGTCACGCTGCATCGACCAGTAGAGTGCGAAAGCCGGTTGCATCACATTCTCGGGCGGGTAAGCCGGCTTCCAGTTGTGGTCGCGAGGCAGGGCGAACAGCTTCGGCCAGGTAAATGCTATCTGGGTAGCCCCTACCGTCATTTGACGGTCGGCCCAGGCTTGGTGGCGAATCTGGTCTCTGATGGCTTTTACCGTGGCCACAATATCGACCTTTTGTTCAGCTCTTTGGCCCGTAATGGCGGCAGACGAGCCATTGGCGTCATCCTATCCGGCTTGTTGAAAGACGGTACCCAGGGGCTCGTCGCCTTGAAAGAGGCTGGCGGTAAGGCGCTGGTTCAAAGTCTCGCTGAGGCCCGGTTCGATGATATGCCGCGCAGCGCCATCGCGTTCGATGGGGTTATCGACAAAATCGCGCCGATCGGCGAGCTCGCTCACGAGATCTGCCGACTGGTGCATTCGAATGTCCACGGTCGCGACCGCTCGCCGCCCGTATCACCCTCTGAACCCGCCAATTCTTGAGCCCGTGGGCGATGGGCAGTGCCCGGGCGATTGATTCAGGTCAATGCTTCTGCCCGCCCGCGCGCGATGCTTTGGCCCGATGCACAGCAGGAGAAGCGGATCATGAAGGCGAGCGATGTCATGATGTCCCCTGTTATCACGGTGATGCCCACTGCAACCGCGAAGGACGTCGCCAAGCTGTTCCTGGATCGCAAGATCAGCGCGGCGCCGGTGGTTGATGACGCCGGCAAGCTGATAGGAATCGTCAGCGAAGGCGACCTCATTCATCGGACCGAGATAGGCACCGAACGTCGCCACAGCCCGTGGCTGACTCTCCTCACCGAGGAGCACCGCCCGGCCGCAGACTACATCAAGTCGCACGCGAGCAAAGTTGCCGATGTCATGACGCACAAGGTCGTGAGCGCAACGCCGGATACCCCACTGCAAAACGTCGCGATGTTGATGGAGACGAATGCTATCAAGCGCGTACCCATCGTGCGCAACGGTCAGCTGGTGGGCATCGTGAGCCGCGCCAACCTCGTGCAGGCGGTCGCCAAGGTCGGGACGAAGCTAGAGATTCCCGTTTCCGATGGTCTGATTCGGGCGCAGCTGATGACCCGACTGAGACGGGAAAGCTGGACTAACACGTCCCTGATCAATGCTGCGGTCAAAGACGGCGTAGTAACCTTGTGGGGATTGACTGCCTCACCGACGGAGCGACAGGCGATACGCGTCGCCGCGGAAGCGACGCCCGGCGTGATTGCTGTCAGGGATCAGATCGGCATCGGACGCGTCGCTCCAGTCGAGACCCGGGATCGAACGGCATTCCAAGGGCGTCAACGCCGGAAGCGCTAAGTCTTCCAAGCGTGCATGAGCTGCGCTTCGGTCGTCGGCTCGGATGCGAAAGACGC
>CADECW010000302.1 GCA_902825855.1 uncultured Rhodospirillales bacterium
GGCTGGCGATGCAGCGCCAGCAGGCCGTTACCGATCAGGTTGGTGGTGGTCTCGTGGCCGGCGCCAAACAGCAGGCCGATGTTGGCCTCGAGTTCCTCTGCCGTGAGCTTGTCGCCGGCTTCCTCGGCGCATACCAGCTCCGTGGTGAGGTCGTCTCGCGGCTCGCGGCGACGCAGGTCGCACAGCTGCTTGAAGTAGACGCCCGCCATCTGGGTGTTGAGGTTGGCCTGGTCCATCTCCGCACGGGTCATCGGCACAGGCTCGAGGATGCGGCCGTTGACGTTGCTGCCAGCCAGGAAGGGCGCGCGATGTTCCTCGGGAATGCCCAGCATGTCGCAGATCACGATAACCGGCAGGCGATGGGCGAGGTCGCGCATGACGTCCATCTCGCCCTTGTCGGCCACGCGATCGAGCTGCTCGTGGACGATGCTCTTGATGCGCGAGCGCATATCGGCGACGCGGCGGGCAGTGAAGGCCTTCGTGACAAGGCCGCGCAGCCGCGTGTGATCGGGCGGATCCTGAACCAGCATCGTGCGAGCAAGACTTGCAATGGCAGGCTCGTTCATGCCGTCGGAGCCGCCGTAGCGGCGCTTCATGTTACCCGCGAAATCCTTACCAAAGCGCTTGTCGCGCAGGACGAACGCCACGTCCTCATAGCGCGTGATCAGCCAGAACCCCTGCGGCGTCTTGAATACCGGCGCCGTCTCACGCAGTCGGCGGTAGAACGGGTACGGGTCGGCGATGAAGGCCGGATCGAGCGGGCTGAACTCAAGCGGCGGCGCGCCGTTGATGACGGGCGGGGTCATGTCGTTCATGACCGTTTCCTTAGCACGAACCTAATCGCTACGCGAACGAGCTGCTTCTCCAGCTTCGCTGGGAAGGAAAATTGTTCAAGCCGCACAAACCGTACTCTAGCATTGTCGCATGTTCGCTCTCACCCAAGGATTACGTCGTGCCGCCCAGACAAGGCCCGACGGTGTGTCGACTCATTTTGCCGGTCGCCGCCGGACCTGGCAGCAGACCATGGACCGGGTAAGCCGCGTCGCCGGCGCCCTGTTCGCGCTGGGCGTGCGACCGGGCGACCGCGTGGCGATCCTGGCGCTCAACAGCGACCGCTACTTCGAGTTGATGTACGCCATCCCCTGGATCGGCGCCGCCATGGTGCCGATCAACACACGACTGGCCGCACCGGAAATCGAGTACATCCTGTCGGACTCGGGCGCCGTGGCGTTGTTCATCGACGCCGCGATGTCGCACCACCTGACTCCGCTCGAAGACAAGATGACAGCCGTGCGCGAGGTCGTCTGGCTCGACGACACGTCGGGACCGGAAGGCCTGCTGCATTTCGAGGATCTCACCAACTATGAACCGGCGATCGATGCCGGCGCCGCCAACGCCGACCTGGCCGGACTGTTCTACACCGGCGGCACCACCGGGCGATCCAAGGGCGTGATGCTCAGCCACACCAACCTGGTGGTGAACGCGCTGAACGGGATCGCCGGCATCGGTTTCAACGCCGCCACGACCTACATCCACTCCGGGCCCATGTTCCATCTCGGCGACGGCGCCTCAACGTTCGGCGTCACGATGGCCGGCGGCCGGCATGCCTTCGTGCCGCGCTTCGAGCCGGTTGAAGTCCTGCAGACCATCCAGACCGAGCAGGTGACGCACGCTCAGTTCGTCCCGACCATGATCAACATGATCGTCAATCATCCGCGGTTCGCCGAGTTCGACATCCGCACGCTTACCTTCATCCTGTACGGCGCCTCGCCGATGCCCGAGGGCGTGCTGCGCAAGGCCATGCAGGTGATGCCGCACGTGAGGCTGATGCACGCCTACGGCATGACCGAAGCAGCGCCGATCGTCACCCTGCTCGACCCGCGCTACACCACGCTCGACGGCCCGTACGCCGGCAAGCTGAAATCATGCGGCCAGGTGGCGCTGGGCTGCGAGATCAAGGTGGTCGACGCCGAACGCGAGGAAGTGCCGCCCGGCACCGCGGGCGAACTCGCCATCCGCGGCGCCAACATCATGAAGGGTTACTGGAACAAGCCGGTCGAGACCGAGGCGGTGTTGAAGGACGGCTGGTACTACTCGGGCGACGGCGCCTACATGGACGATCAGGGCTTCGTCTTCATCGTCGACCGCCTGAAGGACATGATCATCTCGGGCGGCGAGAACGTCTATTCAGCCGAGGTCGAGAACGCAATCTCGCTGCTGCCTGGTGTCAGCGAAGTCGCGGTGATCGGCGTGCCCGACGAGCGCTGGGGCGAGCGCGTGCACGCAATCGTCGTTCCCAGGCCCGGCATCACGCTCAGCACCGAGGACGTGATGGAGCACTGCCGTGCGCACATAGCCGGCTACAAATGTCCACGCAGCATCGATTTCAGCGACGGGCCGTTGCCCCTGTCGGGCGCCGGCAAGGTGCTGAAGCGCGAACTCCGGGAGCCCTATTGGAAGAGCTACGCCAAGTCGGTCAACTAGTAGCAATGCCGCCAGGCCTCGATGGCGTCTTGAGCATTTTCGCGGCATTAAGACAGTTACGCTAGTTGCGCTACCGCTTTTCGCTGTCGGCGGGGGCCGGATCGGTTCGGCAATGCGCCATTGACGTCGCGCGCCGGAACATGCCGAACCGGCACGCCGTCCTGCCGTAGTGGATCAGATGAACGATGCATAGAGCAGTCGCACGGGAAGCAGGTGCGACAGTCTTGACGCTATAACTGTCGTCCAGTCGTGTCAAGCACTGAGGTCACGGGTGCCAATTTCGCGAGCTGCTGGCTCCGCCCTAG
>CADECW010000303.1 GCA_902825855.1 uncultured Rhodospirillales bacterium
TGGCGTTCTTCCGTATCAAGGACGACCGGCGGATGGCCGACCTGCTTGCCTACATGCGCACGCGCGCCGACAGGCCGGTGCCGCTGCCGAAGTGAGGCGGCTCAGCGCGCCTTGAGAGCCGCCACCTCCGCCTCCAGCTCCTTGATGCGCTCCTGGAACTTGACGATGGTGCCGGCGACGTCCTCGGCGTGGAACATCTGCGGGATGTGCTGCGGGCAGTTGGTGTCCCAGGCTTCCACCTCGAACAGGATCGCCTGCTCCTCGCGCGCCTGGTAGCCCTCGGGCCACAGCTTCGCCAGCAGCGCCGTGTCGTTCTCCGCCACGCGGGCGCGGCCCCACAGCTTCACGCGGCGCCGGTGCGCGTAGTCCATGACGAAGATGTAGGCCTTGGCGTTTTCGCTCAGGTTGCCGGTGGTGATGTACTGCCGGTTGCCCTTGAAGTCGGCGAAGCCGAGCGTGCGCTCATCGATCACGCGCAGGAAGCCGGGCGGGCCGCCACGGTGCTGGATGTAGGGCTGCCCGTCCGCACTGGCGGTGGCGAGATAGAAGGAACGCACCTCGCTCAGGAAACCCGCAAGATCAGGCGTGATGACCGTCTGCCAGCCACCGCGCTGTTCCATGCGGGCGTACTGGCCGCGCGAGCCGCGCTTCTCCTGGATGGCCTTTACGGCGGGGGTGAAGGCGACGTCGCTGGAGGGCTGGGACATGGGATGCTCCGGGATCGGCACGCTTATCTAGGAGCTGAGAGGTCGCATGCGTATTGCATACCGTGCCGACGGCGCTGAAATCTATTACACTTGTGTGTGAACGTCGAAGGCAGGTGCGCATGGCAGACACACTCGGGATGGCGGCACAGCTGGCGGGGCAGTCGCTGCGCTTCGGCTGGTATTTCGCGCTCAATCGCGCGCTCGACTGGCGCACCGATCAGCTCGGCAAGACGCCGCGTTACAAGCCCACCCGTCCGGTGCCCACGATGCAGCAGCTGCTGGCCGACCGCGCGCAGCTCTTGATGGCAGATGCGATGGCCGTCCGCGACGGCCTCTACCCGCCTATGGACGACGACGGCGCCTCGCCGCTGCGCTACCTCGGCCGCGTGCGGCAGATGTTTGCGGACCTGCCGGAGGCCTACGCGCGCCGCGCAGAGAAGGATGCGACGACCGCCAAGGCCGAGGCGGCCGCCGCCAGCGTACCGGACTACTACGCGCAGGACTTCCACTTCCAGACTGGCGGCTACCTGACCGAAGATTCGGCAAGCCTTTACGACGTGCAGGTGGAAACGCTGTTCATGGGTGCGGCCGGGCCGATGCGGCGCACCGCGCTGACGCCCATTGCCGAGTTCATGCGCGGCCGCGACCAGCGGCAGGTGACGCTGCTGGACGTCGCGTGCGGCACGGGCCGCTTCCTGCGCCAGGTGCGGCTTGCCTATCCGGCCATGCAACTCAAGGGTCTCGACCTCTCGCAGCCCTATCTCGACGAGGCCGCGCGCCAATTGAAAGGTCTGCGTAGTGCCGAGCTGATGCAGGCGCCGGGGGAGGCGATGCCGCTCGCCGATGCCAGCGCCGATATCGTCACCTCGATCTTCCTGTTCCACGAGCTGCCGCCGCAAGTGCGGCGCGCGGTGACGGCCGAGGTCGCGCGCGTATTGAAGCCAGGCGGGCTGTTCGTGTTCATCGACAGCCTGCAGATGGGCGACAAGCCGGGCTGGGACGGCCTGCTGGAAGCGTTTCCGGAGCGCTTCCACGAACCCTACTATCGCCACTACGCCATCGACGATCTGGATGGCATGTTCGAGGCGGCGGGCTTGCAAGCCGACACGACCTCGACGCCGTTCCTGGCCAAGCTGATGGTGCGCACGAAGACGCCGCCGGTCTGACACGGCGGCACGGGAGCAAACGCAAAGAGGACATCATGGCCCCACGGGTGGAGTTCCATTTCGATTTCGGCAGCCCCAACGCCTACTTCGCGCACAAGGTGATCCCCGGCATCGAGCAGCGCACCGGCGTGACATTCGCCTATGTGCCGATGCTGCTCGGCGGCGTGTTCAAGCTCGCCAACAACGCCTCGCCCATCGTGGCATTCAAGGACACCAAGGCGAAGCTCGATTACATGAAGATCGAAACCAAGCGCTTCATAAGGAAGCACGGGCTGACGCACTTCAAGATGAACCCGCACTTCCCGGTCAACACCGTGCAGATCATGCGCGGGGCGGTGGCCGCCGAGATGGACGGGCAGCTTGCCAGATACGCCGACGCCGTGTTCGCCTGCATGTGGGAGCAGGCGCTCAAGATGGACGACGCCGACGTCATCCGCACCGCACTCGATGCGGCGGGTCTCGACGGCGCGCGCACGCTGGCGCGCATCCAGGATCAGGACGTGAAGGACACGCTGCTCAAGAACACCGAGGCCACCGTGGCGCGCGGCACCTTCGGCGCACCCACCTTCTTCGTCGGCAACGAGATCTTCTTCGGCAAGGATAAGCTTGGCGACGTCGAGGAGGAGATCGCGGTGCAGACGGCGAAGGGGTGAGGACCTTCACCTCTAAGCCCCTGGCCATCCATCGATCGTCGACGCTGGCGTTGGCGGAGAGATGGATCCTCGGGACAAGCCCGAGGATGACAACGTTGGCATACGTTGACGCGCGCGCATCCTTGCATCGCCGTGAACTGGATGCCCGCCTCCGCGGGCATGACGTTTGTTGCGAGGGCATGCGCTCTCAATTGGCGTCACTCCCGCGCAGGCGGGA
>CADECW010000304.1 GCA_902825855.1 uncultured Rhodospirillales bacterium
GCAATTCGTTCTCGACGCTGACGCGCAGCACTTCCAGGTCAAGGTCATCGAGATACTTCAACGTCTCACCAATGTTCTTGGGAAGCGCGATGCGTGGCGATTCCGCTCCGTCACCAGCCGATAGTGGGCGACCAGGCATTTCGGGCCTCTTCTCTCGCATGATGGCACGCTAACACGAGACACTTCGGGAACGCTCACTTCGAAAGCGAGCGATCAGCATCCGTCGACTGGTGCGGGTAGGTGTAGCCTTGCCATTGAGCCGGCACGCGATGACGCAATGGGCGTAACGCCAATGCTCGTACGCCGCCGCCCGGGCCAGACCTACCGACGCGCAGATCTCCTTCCAACGCCGTCCATTCGCCCGCTGCCAAACGATCCTCGAGTCCATCGGCTTCAACCACGCTGACCAATCCAGCGTTTCCTCCATCCTGGCGATCTCCGCCGGATCGGGTGCTGGTAGGCGCTGGCGGCCGGACTTCTGGAGCACCATGCTGGAGTAGTCCAGCAACAGTCTCGGCCAAGTGCTGGCGTAGCCATAGACGCGCATTGGGGGCAATCGACTGAGGACGCTTGCAGCCTCAACCAACCGCTGTTCCACCATCTGGGGCGTCCAGTCGCTCACCGCACGCCTCCACGGGTTTCGAGGGCCCACAGTAGGATCGCCATGGCATCGGTCTCATTGTGGTCGGCCGGGCTATAGCCTCGGGCGCGGACCGCCTCGATCATAGCGGCCTTGTCGGCGTTGCCCCTTCCCGTGATGAAGCGCTTGATGGTGCCCACCGGCACGCCCTGGTAGGCGATCGACCGCTCCTCACACCAGGCCGTCAACATCGCTAGCAGACCGCCGTGAACGTGGGCCGCGTCGGTGCTGAGATGCCGCCGAACTTCCTCGTAGTGGACCTCACCAATAGCGCCAACGTCCCCCACGATAGTATCCAACCAGGCGCGGAAGCGCAGATACCGCATGCCGCCGCCGTCGTAGCGGCTGGGCCGGAACGACACCGTGCCGCTCACCAAGTCGCCGTCGGGCGGCGCGATGGCCCACCCGGTCGTGGTGCCCAGATCGAGAGCAAGAACGACCTTGTTGTGGGCAGCTAGTGGCAGACGCCGCCCGGGCACGGCGCCCTGTGGCGCTTCCGGCAGAACATGGAACATGCGATTCACCTCAGTTCCGGATCGACGCCTCCAGGGGCAACCGCACTCGGTAGAGTGCGACGAACTGCGCCCTGAAATTTGTCGAGCTCGTTGCCCCAGCCATCCCATCCCCGGCGGTGTTCGCGAGCGAACAGCTCGAGACGGGGTCCTGCTGCAAACTGCTCGACACGCTCATAAAATTCGTCGGGCTTTCTCGAATGCTCACGAACTGGCGCGATGATGACGTCCCGAACGTCATTCCTTAGCCGTCGGGGATTGCCGCGACGGCCTAGTAAGCACGGCTCGCTCGCTTTCCGCGTGGTGTAGCCGAGGCCCATTGCGATGTCGGACGGCAGTATCCCCAAACGGTCTTGGCGATAGCCACGCCGCAGCTTCACCCACACAAAGCCTAGGGAGGAGTACCTGAATCCCCAAGCCTCCATCACCTCGAACGCTTGAGGCAGGTGCGGGCCGGTCGTCCACAGCAGTAGCCAGCAGTCCGGGCCGGCGATCTGGCCTACGGGCAGCGCCTTGATGTCGGCCAGTGTCATGGTCGAGTAGTGCTGGTCCGGACTGCGCCGCAATCCAGTGTCGCGATTTCGAACGTCAAAGCGCCAAGGCGGGTCGGCGACTATCACCCCATACGACCCGGCGTTGGGCAACGTGCTAAGCCCGGGCAAAGCGCCTTCACCTATTTTGGGTCCCATGTCGGCGTGTGTGGGCTCGCCCGCAGTCGAGGCGCCCACGTTCCAAACGGCGTCAGAGCCGTGCGATTGGAGGCGAACGTGGCCTACCGCGGCGTCGCCCTCCGCTCCTTGCCTCGCTCTATATTCATCACAGGTAGCTCGCGCCGGACACCATTGACACCAGGCGCCGGCGCGACGAACGACATCGACCTGCATTGTCGCTTTGGCCGCTGTCAGCAGCTGGCGTTCGAAATGTCTAAGGTCGGCATCGGTCACAGTCCATTCGGTGACGTCAGTCGGCCGGCCAGCACGTGGCTGAATGATGACCAGGCGATACCGCTTGCGTTCACCAAACCGCTGGCGAGCCCCGATCGCATAGGTCTGGAGCTGGGCGTTGTCGCGAACGACGATTGCCGTTTTACCGTGTTTGAAATCGACGACAACGATCTCCTGATCGTTGACCGCCACCGTGTCGGCAGTGCCACCGAGACCGACTTCATCGTCGATCATGAAGCGCACTTCGACATGAAGCTCGCCAACCTGCCTCCGGATGTACTCGAGCGCCACCTCTACAGAACGCGCCACGTCAGGCCAGTTGCCCGGGTCGACGATCTGTGACGGCACCACGTCAAGTCGCAGACACCACTCGAGTGCCATGTGCGCCTTGTGGCCTTCATGAGCGTGGACCGACGAATAGCTTGGCGCCTCCTCGATGGCGATGACGCTGCCAGGACAATTGAGCCAGCGGGCAGCGCTGCTTGGACCGAGGCGACAATGTTCCGCCGTTTCGTCGATCGGCAACGGCTCGGAAAGCCGACGCGCCAGGTCGGCAAGCTTGGCCGCGTCGGCTTTGTGCAGCAGCTCGACGCCGGCCTGACGGAAGGCGAGCCGCAGTCGGCGTGGATCGACC
>CADECW010000305.1 GCA_902825855.1 uncultured Rhodospirillales bacterium
CCCGCTTCGGGTCGAAGCAGCGCGCTAGGAGCCGACACATGGAATACACCGTAGTCATCCGGCAAAGCTGGTTGAGCGATACGAGGGGGCTTTCGCTGGGAGCAAAGGGCTTGCTGGTCAGCCTGATCGAGAAGGCGGCGTTGTCGGGCTCGCACGAGATAGCCGTTACCGCACCGAACTTCACCACGGCAGCCCAATGCTCAGCATGGCACGCGTCGCTTGCCGAGCTGCGACTACGTCGACTGGTTCAGCCTGTCAGCGGCGACGCCTTCCTGATTGCACCTGCCCTGTGGCGGGTCGAGGGGGAGGACCACAGGTACGCCTGACGCCAGGGCCGCCGCCGCTCAAGTCGGACGAGCGAGTGATCCGCCGCCACCAAGCGTATCCGCCGGCGAACGCCGGAGGTCGAGAACAAGCCGCATCCCATCTCGCACCGGTCGGCGCAACTGCGAGCCCGGCGGGAACAGGGCAAGATCGCCGGCCTTCGCCAATCCGGCGATCCGGCTTCGCGTCAGTTGAAGCCGGTTCGCGAGAAGTCGATCCACGCGAAGCCCGACCGGTTCGGCGACGGAGCACAGGATCTCCAACCGTCGCACCGGCATCGTGCTCGCCGACAGCACGGTTTCGACCACCAGGGCATCGTCGGACTGCTCGACGCGTCCTGCACTACGCCTCAGTCCTTCGACGTCGAACGCGAGCCGCCGCGTCAACGCAGAATCGCTGCCGTGCAACGACAAGAGCAAGTCGGGCTCGATCGAGCGGACCGGCCGGCGCTCCAGGATCGGGCGGTTCCAGGTGCTGCCGCAGGCGGTGCATTTGTAGATCAGCCAGGCGTCGACGCGTTTGCCGTTGGCATTGACCCTGATCTTGTCGCTGCTGCGGAAGCGTTTCGACTCGCCGCATCGGCTGCAGTCGAGCCACGGCTCGGGCGCGGTACGAGGAATGATGGTCCATCGAACACGTGAGACATCGGACATGCCGGCTTGCTCTTCCCATTGGGAAGCTCAGCAGGACGGCGGCAGGGCGAACCCTTTCGGACGCGGCGCAGCAAGGACGGTGGAGCGGAGAGCTGAAGTGACGGTAGGACAGTCATGCCAAACCGGTCTCGAACCGCCACCATGAAGAGCTTGCGCGCAAAAACGACGCGGCGACGCATCTCGCGCTGCCGCGCTGGTGGAACTGACGAGACCGGAGACTACGCAGGCAAGGGTCGCTCTACCGTTTTCAATCGACGCCGGTGTTTCTAGCCCGGGAGTTCTGGCTTGAAAAGTCGCCCGGTCAGCCCGGCAGGACGAATCGCACGCCGGCCCGAGCCAGCCCTCCGCCCAGCGCAACCGGTGAACCGTCAGCCCGCCAGCAGGCCGCACCCGTCATGCTGCCGTCGTCGTGGAACTGGATGGCGTTCATGCCGCCCGCCACGGTCGGCATGATCTGCAGCTTGTGGCCGCGTGCCGCGAGACCCTGGCGCACCGCCTCCGGGATGCCGTGCTCGACCTCGACCACCGGCCCCTCGGTCCAGATGCGCGGCGCCTCGACCGCCTCCTGCAGGGTCATGCTGTGGTCCAGAAGGTTGACCAGCGCCTGCCACGCCGAGGGGAAGATCTTGCGGCCGCCCGGCAGGCCCAGCGCATAGATCAATCGACCGTCGCGCAGGACCATCATCGGCGACATCGACGTGGTCACGCGCTTGCCCGGCGCGATCGACAGCGCATTGCCCGGCCGCGGATCGAAGTTCGACATGTAGTCGTTCGGCACCATGCCGATGCCGGGCACGACGAAGCGCGCGCCGAACAGGCTGTTGATCGTCTGCGTGGTGGCGACGACGTTGCCTTCGCCGTCGGCTGCAGTGAGATGCGTGGTGTCCGCCCCTTCCTTGGCGAGCAGCCCCGACGTCCATTGCCTGGCGCGGTCGAGATCGATGTCGGCCCGGCGCTGCTCGGCATAGGCTTTCGACGTGATGCGCTCGACGGGAACGTCGACGAAAGCCGGATCGCCGCTCGCCTGGGCGCGATCCGCGAAGGCGATCTTCAGCACCTCGGCCATGAGGTGCAGCGTATCCACCGTGCCGAAGCCGAGAGTCTTGATGTCGAAACCCTCGAGGATGTTCAGCATCTGGGTGATGTGCACGCCCGACGCTGCGGGCGGCGGCGGACCGACGATCTCCCAGTCCCGGTAGCGGCCACGGATCGGCACGCGCTCGACGACGCGATAGTCGGTGAGGTCCTTGCGGCTGACGAATCCGCCGGCTTTCTGCATGCACTCGACCAACAGGTCGCCCAGCGGTCCGCCATGCAGCGCCGCCTCTCCTTGCCGGGAGATCAGACTCAGGGCTTCGCCGTAGTCGGCCTGCACCAGGCGCGTGCCGGCTTTCAGCGGCATACCGTCGGGCAGCAGGCGGGCCGCCGCCAGCTTGTCCTTCGAGAGATCGGCAGCGGCGCTTTCGATGCAATCGGACAGATACGGCGTGACCGTGAAGCCGCGTGTGGCATGGCGGATCGCGGGCTGCATGACATCGGCGAGCGACATCGTGCCATGGCGCCGCAATGCCAGGGTCCAGGCCAGCAACGATCCCGGCGCGGCGACCGCTTTCGGTCCAACCTGGTTCTCCTGGCCCTCGACGTCATAGATTTCGGAAGCGGCCCCGGCGACTGGACGGTACATGTCGGGACGGCCGGCGAGCGGCACGGCGCTCATGCCGTCGATCACCGTGTGAGTGCCGTCGG
>CADECW010000306.1 GCA_902825855.1 uncultured Rhodospirillales bacterium
ATACGCTCGGACTGCCGGCACTGTCGGTGCCGTGCGGCTTCGACGGCAACGGCGCACCGATCGGACTGCAGCTGATCGGCCGGCCGTTCGACGAGGCCCTGCTTTATCGGATTGGTCAGGCCTATCAGGACGCGACCGATCACCATCGGAAGGTGCCAGCGTAGTGGTACCGCGGCCGGACATGTTCACTAATTCATTGCCAACACGGACATAGTATAGATCGGTGCCGGGCAATCCGCGCCCGACGGTAGCGGCGCGGGTCGACTTTTGCGCTCCAGAAGCGAGTCGTGCGGCCGCAAGGAACTGCGCATGTGTGTGTTTTCGCACATCGCGTCAGCAACGTGTGTGCTTGCCTTTCACGCCGCGAAGTATGGAGGCAGTTCTTCTCCACGGACGGTAACGACTTCGACCTTTGTTCGTCGCTTTTAGTGAGTTGGCAGGTGCAGATCCTCCAGGAGACGCACAGGTGAGACCAGAGATCACAACCATCTTGCGGAGGCGAGGTCCATGATGATCAGTCGAATCATGCTGATTGAGCAAGCCAGTCGCTCTTACGATCAAGCGAGCGCCGCAGCTTCGAACCCAGTCGATGGGAGGGGCACCGCAAAATGCAGGCGTTGGAGACCTTGCGTTTCGGGCACAAAGCGGCGGCCAAAGGCCACATTTTCCTCGCTAAGTTGGTGCAGAACTGCAGCAAGGGCTCAAAGGACAGTCGAGCCCTGAGATCCAGCTGATCCTAGGCCCCGAGGCGCGGGCATGACTGAAACGAGAAAGCTTGTGGCGGTCCTAGCGGCAGATGTCGTTGGATTCGGTCGGCTGACTGGAACCGACGAAGACCGCACGTTGGCGAGGCTGCGTGCCCTGCGAAGCGACTTGGTCGATCCGGCAATCTCCGTCCACAACGGACGTGTCGTGAAGCGAACCGGCGACGGTGTCCTCGTTGAGTTTCGCAGTGTCGTCGACGCTGTTCGTTGCGGCATCGAGATTCAGAACTCGATGATCGAGCGCAACGCCGGTCTGCCGCCAGATCGGCGCATTGAATTTCGCATTGGCGTTCATCTCGGCGACGTGGTCGAGGAAAGCGATGGCGACCTGATGGGCGACGACGTCAATGTTGCGGTCCGATTGGAGCGCGTTGCTCAACCCGGAGCTATATGCCTTTCGGAAGATGCATACCGGCAGGTAAGATCGCGGCTCGATCTTGAAGTCGATGATCTCGGTGAGACAAAGCTCAAGAACGTCGCCGAGGCCATGCATGTGTATTCACTGCGCTTTGGAGGCGCGGCTCCGGCAACGGCGACCTCATTGGGCGAACCTGCGGCGACGGCCACACTGCCAATGCCCGACAAGCCATCGATCGTGGTCCTGCCATTTCAGAATCTGAGCAGCGATCCTGAACAGGAATACTTTGCTGACGGGACAGTCGAGGACATCATCACTGCCTTGTCGCGATTTCGCCAACTCTTCGTGATCGCTCGCAATTCGTCATTCGTCTACAAGGGCCGGGCTGTCGACCTGAAGCAGGTTAGCCGCGACTTGGGAGTGCGCTATGTCCTTGAAGGGAGTGTACGTAAGGCAGCAGGCCGCATCCGCATAACGGCCCAGCTTGTAGATGCCCCAACGGGGATACATCTCTGGGCAGAGCGTTTTGATGGCGGACAGGAGGACATCTTCGATCTGCAAGACCAGATTGCAACGCGCGTTGTCGGTGAGATTGCACCGAAGCTGGAGAAAGCCGAGATCGAGCGTGCAAAGCGCAAGCCGACAGAGAGCTTGGACGCTTACAACTATTTCTTGCGCGGAATGGCCAACGTCCACCAATGGACGAGGGTCGCAAACGACGAGGCTTTGCGCCTGTTCTACAAGGCCATCGAGCTGGATTCCGATTTTGCATCCGCCTATGGCATGGCCGCGTGGTGTTACATATGGCGAAAGCTCAATGGCTGGGTGATCGACCGTACCCAGGAATCTTCCGAAGGCGCTCGGCTGGCCAGGCGAGCTGTCGAACTAGGCAAGGATGACGCCGTCGCCCTGTCCCGGGGCGGGCACGCGTTTGCGTGGTTTCTCCGTGATCTTGAGAACGGCGCGGCTTACCTTGACCGGGCACTTGTGCTGAATCCGAACTTGGCGGCGGCGTGGAATCTCAGCGGCTGGGTAAGGGCCTATCGAGGCGAATTGGAATTGTCGATCGAGCATCACGCACGTGCAATGCGACTGAGCCCCCTCGATCCGATTCTCTACAACATGCAAGTTGGGACCGCATTCGCGCATTTTCTTGGCGGTCGCAATGACGAAGCATGCGAATGGGCGAGTAAAGCTCTACGCGAACAGCCTAACTATCCGGCTGCCACTCGCATTCTGGCGGCCGGCAAGGCGCTCGCTGGTCGATTGAGCGAAGCGCAGGAAGCAATGGCGCATTTGCGCGGACTTGATTCGTCCCTCCGCATCTCAAATCTGGAAGAAGTGTACCCTCTTCGTCGCGCGGAAGATCTCGCCAAGTTGACTGAGGGCCTGCGAAAGGCTGGGCTTCCCGATTGAGTGGCGAAGACAACGCGCAGCCTCGCTTGCCGAGCAGGCAGGCTGATTCCTCGAATCGTTAGCGGTGTTGCTCCTCATGTCCCTTCTTCGCGATCGTCCGGCAGTCCAAACCAGAATACCGGACTTGGCGAGGCACCCTGTCTAAACCGGCCGGCGGACGTCG
>CADECW010000307.1 GCA_902825855.1 uncultured Rhodospirillales bacterium
AGTATCGCGAGAGTGATTCTCTTCATCGAGGCACCCCTGATAAAATGAAAGGTTCAATACAAAAGTGGGTACTTGTCGCGGGGAAGGTGGAGAAGATCGGAAGCACGAACTTGACCGCGGTGGCGGAGATCCTGCGAACACGGGATGGGTCCCCGATACGTGGATGCAGTCAAGCGGTACCTGCGGCGGCTGTTCCCAGAGATCCGCCTCGAGGTTGAGACGAATGGCCGTGGACAGTGATCCACGGCGGCCGATTTCTGGCGGTGCCAGCGATGTGGAAGGTAACGTTGGATGGCGCCGCCGTCGATATCGGTGCCCATTCCATCCGGGCCGGTTGCGACTCCAGTTTTCAGAGTGGTTACCATACGACCGCCCTAAGCGCCGCTGAGCCCTTGAATCGCTCGACTTCTTCCATGCGCTTGCGCCCTGACGGTCCGAACGGACCATTGGCCTGCGCGAGATTGCCAACAGCGCCTCTTTGCGGCACACATGCGCTGTGAAGCATCTTGCCGTCGACCAAGTCCTTCAGAGAGCCGAAAAAGCTAGATCTGATTCGGACTTTACGTACTTCTTCTCTCTGCTTCTTGCTGCGGAAGCGCTAGCCAAGACGGTCGTCCTCGGTATGGTTGCAGCCATCAGTGACGATAAAGACCGGCACAGGTATCGTCTGGAGCATCAACTCGTGAGATCCGACGGTATTGGCGATTGGGGAAAGGTTCTCGAGGATGCGCTGACCGGACCAGCGTCACAGTACTTGCTCTCGGAAGCACGACCCGAACAATCGGACCTAACCAGGAATTGCAAGGATGGCGATTGGCAACACGCTTCGGTGATGCATCTCAAAGCCGCTTTGGACCACCTCGGAATCGACGCCGAGGAAGTCCCTACAAAGTCGGACATGAAGCGCTGGTTTCGACTTTTTGCAACTCTGCGGAACAAAACCCGCGCCCACGGCGCAACCCAGCCCGCAAAGAGCACTGGTGCAGCCGAGTATCTATTGCGAAGTATCGAGCTCTTTTCCCATAACTGTTGCCTCTTTAACCGACCATGGGCCTACCTGCACCGAAACTTGTCCGGGAAGTATCGTGTCTCGGCGATTTCGGAAACCGCTATGGCGTTCGACTTCCTCAAGAAGGAGAACTACCACACATTATCGAACGGCGTATATGTGTTTTTCGGTTCACCCCGCAGAGTCCCGCTGATCGACAGCGATTCAGAGCTCCAAGATTTCTTCTTCGCCAATGGGGGCTTTGGCGCGAAGGCGTTTGAACTTCTCTCGTACTGCACCGACAACAAGACGGACGGCGACTCTTCCATCTACATAACCCCGCCAGGCACGCTTCCGGCCAGCGACACGGAAGGCCACGGAGAGTTGTTGCCGCAAGGAAATTGCTTCTCGAATGTCCCAGAGCTGATCCCCGACTACGTGTCCAGGCCGAAGCTGGAAGATAGTTTACGACGGCTCTTAATCGACGACAAACGACCAATAGTCACTCTAGTCGGACGAGGTGGCATCGGCAAAACGTCGTTAGCGCTTCGGGTTATTCCCTACCTATATAACGAGACTCGCTATCAAGCGATTGTCTGGCTGAGCGCCCGCGATGTTGATTTGCAGCTGACGGGTCCAAAACCTGTTCGCCCTGTCGTCCTCTCTGCTGAGGATATGGGAACGTTCTATGCCGAGCTCGTTCTCCCACCGGACGCCATCAAGGTGAAGACGTTCAACCCGCGGACGTTCTTCGAGCAACAGCTTCAACAGTGCGATCTGGGCCCCTGCCTTTTCGTTTTCGACAACTTCGAGACGACGCGGAGCCCAATTGAAATGTTCGACTGGATTGATTCGTTCATTCGCTTACCGAACAAGGCGCTGATTACGACACGACTTCGCGATTTCAAGGGCGACTACCCCTTGGAAGTTCAAGGCATGGACGAGACTGAAGCCAGAACGCTCGTGGCTCAGACCGCAGATGCTCTAGGCGTCACCGGCCTATTAACTACACAGTACGTTGACGAGCTCATAGGGAGGTCCGAAGGACATCCCTATGTCATCAAGATCCTCCTCGGCGAGGTCGCGAAGGCCCAGCGCGCTGCCAATATCCCCCGGTTGGTAGCGGGGAGCGATGACATCCTAACCGCGCTATTTGAGCGCACCTATGCCGCATTGACACCCTGCGCTCAGCGCGCGTTCCTGACTCTTTCCGCCTGGAACTCAGCCGTCCCAAGGCTCGCGTTGGAGGCCGTCCTGTTTCGATCGACCGAGGAACGTCATGAAGTCGAGAAGGGAATCGAGTCTCTGCTGCAATTCTCTATGGCGGAGAGTCAGCTCGCTCCGGCGGACAAGCAGGAATTCATAAGCCTCCCGCTCGTAGCGAGCGTCTTTGGAAAAAGGAAATTGAATGTCAGCCCGTATAGAGCCGCCGTGCAGTCCGATACCGAGATCCTCCAAATGCTTGGCCCGAGCCGTAGCGACGATATTCATCTTGGACTGGCGAAGCGCCTCGAGCGCTTTGTAGTGAACATCGCGCAGCGAGTGGAGGCGGGCGCAGCCTTCGAGAGCTTCGCTCCGGTTTTGGAGATGATCTGTCGCGCTTCCAATCCCGGCTGGCTCCTCCTCGCACGTTCGCAGCTTGAGACGGGGACGACCGTTGGATACGAACCGGCCAAGGAAGAACTACTGAGGTTTCTGGAAAAT
>CADECW010000308.1 GCA_902825855.1 uncultured Rhodospirillales bacterium
AATCTCCTCGTCAGTAAGCACAGGCCGAGCCTCGGTGCGACCGGTTGGATCGCCGACACGCGTGGTCGCCGTCCCGAGCAGGAGGTCAACGACATGCCCGCACTCCTGAAGATGGCGCATCAGCCAGAGGTTTACCGCATGGCCCAAGTGCAGAAAAGGTGCTGTGCAATCCACGCCGAACTTTACCCGGAGTTGTCTACCTGATCCGAGCTTCGCCCTCAGCTCGGCGACACTGTGGATCTCCTCTACTACTCGGGCTAGTTTGCTCTCGTCAATAGCTGTGATCTTTAGCATCTTCGCGTTCCCTTCGAGAGACAGTCTATCATAGTGCGCCATGCCCATAGTCGACTTTGGTCTAAAATGCCAGTTCTGCCCTGCTTCAACCCAGCACGGACATGCCACCATCCATAGTGACATCAGTTCCTGTAACCCACCCCGCCCGCTCCCCTGCCAACACCAAGACCATGTGCGCGATCTCCTCTGGGCTGCCGACTCTCCCGAGGGCGTGCCAAGATTCCGCCTCCTCCCGGCTGAATGGAGCCTTGGCAAGCAGGTCGGTATCCACTACTGCCGGGCTGATGGTGTTGGCTCGGGCCCCGCTGCCTGCGAGCTCTGAGGCCAAGCAGCGCACGTATTGCGTCAAGGCAGCTTTTGCCGCACAGTAGTCTGCGACGCCCGGATAGACCTTACGGGAGCCGACCGATGAGATAAAGACGTAGGCACCGCGAGCGGCGCTTACCTCAGTGAAGGTCGCCTCCACGAGGTTGACCGCTGTCTGGAGGCAGGCCTCGAAGGTTCGGGCCCAGCGATCCCATCCAAGGCCGGCAACCGGAACCGGATTTAGAATGGTGCCGGCGGTGTGTACAACCGCGTCAATTCTACCCCATCGATCCATGACCCGGGCAACTGCCTTCTGGGTCTGATCATTCGATCGCAAATCGGCAGGCAGCCCGAGGAGGTTCTCGGCAGCTACGTTAGGTTGGGTCCGAGCAACAGCAGCGACACGCCATTTGGCTCCGGCGAACACTCTTGTGCAGGCTGCGCCGATTCCCCGTGACGCTCCGCCGATAAACACGACTTGGGCATTGTTCCATTCACCCATCGTAGTTCTCCGTGATGGTGGTATCAACCATTCCCTCGATAATCATAGGCCGTAGGCCTTTGGCGACAAAGTCCTGAACTCGACTCTCCCCGCTTCGACCAAAGTTCCCCCATGCAAGAAGTGGATCCTGGACGGTGGGGCACCGGTTGAAGCAGTACCGCGCGAAGTGGGTGCGATCAACCACTTCCCTTTGCCGCGAAGAGTCTTGAGTGAAAAGGGTCAACTGCAGTCGATGCCGGGCTACTCCAATCTCTTGGATCAAGAGATTCCAGTCAGACCAGCGAACCGCATGGACCGCAGGGCATAGCAACTCCCTCTCAAGTGTTGCATGTAGGGTACTTCCCTCCAAGACGACCACTTGACCGGGAGCAAATGCAAGGTGCGCAAGATCAGGTCGAATGCAGGTACCGCTCTCAATCATCTTAGTGATCATCGCCCACCGGTCGATTCCGCAAATACGTGGTAGGGAAAAAGGCAACGGGCGGCCGGCGCCCAATTCAAGAATTCGGTCGATGAGGGCATCCGCGATTTCCTCGTGAACAGCTATCGTGTTGGGTGCGGAGCACATCCTCCCAAAACAGAAGTGTTTAGATTCGACTAATGCTGAAGCAGTCTTATTCAGGATCTCATCCTGGACAGTCTCGTCAATGACTGCGCAGCCGTTACCCTCGCCCTCATAGATCAGGTGGATCCCAGCGTCGGCGCATCGCGAGGCCAGAGCTGGGTGAAAGCCCGAGCTGCCCATGAAGTAAACGCAGTCGACTAGGCGGGGCTCAACCAATAGCTCAACGGCGTCGAAGAATCGACCCTCCCACAGCACTACTCGCTCCGGGGCAAGCTGGGCCACCGCGCTCACGAGGGCATCCGTTGTCGCTAGAGTTCGGCGGCTACCCGCCACTACGACGGCGTTGCCGGCTACGAGTAATGCTAAGGGCACAATCGCAGCTAGAGGTACGGTAGCGTTGGCAGGAATGCAGATCAGTACGCGGCCCCACGGCCGAGAGCATACGAAAGCCTCAGACGATACTCGAGAGATGATCTTCTTCTCCGTAATGTCGCGCTCGACAGAGCCACAGACGAGGTTAGATAGCCCGCCGATGAAACGCTCTACGGCATCCCATAGGACAGCAGAGTCCATGGAGGTATAGCCAGACTCCGCTTGAAACTGCGTCATCACAGTTTCTCGAGTCGCTAGTACGTGCCTTCCCTCAGAAGGGGAAGGGGCTCCGTCCTTACCCCAGCTGAGGTGCTGAACATGGCGTGCAAGGTCGGTTGGCGATGCTGACCGCTTCATAGCTCACCCCCGCGCCACGGGCGAAGCAACCCGATCAGGGTTTCAACCACCGCCTCGAATCGGTCATCATCTCGAGTAAGCGTAATGTTGCCGGTCACTGCTGAGGCATCGGCAAGCGGGAGAACCACTTCCTCTGTGTAGCGGACGAGTGGGATATCGGCCACTCTGCCAGGATGAGCGGCGCGATGACGCGAAAGCTGTTCCCGAATCCGATCTGGTGGGTCGCCCAAGTGGATCTTGTTTGCGGCAGGATCGGAAGCGTGCATCTCAGCCCGAGAG
>CADECW010000309.1 GCA_902825855.1 uncultured Rhodospirillales bacterium
CCGCAACGGCAGCCGGGATAAGTCGGTCCGCCGCGATGCCGAACGGCATCGGCTCAAAGCACCGGTCCAGCTCCTGCGTCGACATCACCGGCGGCGTGGGCTGGTCCGCAAACGCGCTGGAGTAGGCAAGACAGTGCAGATCCTCCGCGAACTTCCACAACACGTTGCGGAGCTCCGCTAGGTCTTCGCGAAACTCGTCGGCGCCGTCGCGCGAGTTCAGGCGACCCTCGGCATGCGCCCGATGCCACTTCGCGGTGACAGGCCTGACGTGGACGTTCAGCATATCGGCTACGTCGTGCGCGAAGCGTGAGCAGCCAGGGTACTTCTGTATGGCACTGCGAGCGTGAGCGAACAGTTGCCACAGGCTTTCAAGTGCGCTTGCCTCGATGCCGGCTTGGTAAGGCAGCGGCTGGATGGAGATGCGCGTTCTCAGCTCTGCCAGAAAATGATGCGCTGCACTCTGGTCAGGCGTCGGCTCGGCCGGCGGATTGTCTTCGCTCATCTCCAACTCCCCCGAAACAGATTCTGCCTTGATGGCGTGCAGAGCACAATGACTTGCAACCGCCAAAAGCGTTTAATCGACGGGTTTGCACGGCCGGGGCGAGACTGGCCGACAGAATAAGATGAGGGCCGTGCTGCCATGGTCGATGCCAAAACCTTCTCATACGATGCTTTTGCTAGTCACGCGACTGATCCAGACGGCGCCTTGGTCAGGGCAGTCGAAGGGCGCTTGGAGACCTTTCATACTCGCCATGCCGTGGCAGCAAAATTCAAGAAGGAATTGGAGCTGTGCGTAGACGGTCGCGACTTCGTGTTCAGTCGGCGCGACCGTCGGTCCGAGAGTGGAGGCGACATCATCGAACCGGTCGTGAGAAGCTACCAGCGCCAGTCTCGCGCGCTGGTCGTGTTCTCGGGACCGTCTTCGCGAAATCATCCAAGGGTCGGCAAGGAGGTTGAATGGTGGGGCGAAGATCGGACCGATGGTCCGGTCTACTTCGCCCTAACCCATGGCGCCAAGCCCGACGACACTGCCGCGAATATGCCCGACGCGCTGCTTTGCCGAGGTGGCGGCGATACGGTCGTGTTCTTCGACTTGCGGGAATACTACCGTCGCCGGCGCTCGTTGTGGCAGCGTATTACCGAGGTAGAGCCCGAACGCAGCCGGGCGTTGCGCGCCGACGCCCGGTCTTGGCTCAGCGTGCGAGATTTCGAGGAGGAAGTCGGCAAGCTGGCCACACGCCTCACCTGTGATGCGATCGGTGAGGAAAGCTCGCTCGACAGGGGACCTGTTTCAAACAGGCAGCCAGATTGGGAATAGTGCGCAGTGGTTACGCGAACAGTCGCCAAAGGCGGGGGATTACATGCCATTTCTTGTAGAATCAGAAGTAAGAGCGAGCGCACCCCGAGGTGGCGCCTTGTTGCAAAAGAAGGCGCTAAACAAAGCGTTCATGGAGACCGCAAGAGCTGACAGCATGGCTGTGAGCAATCAGTTTGATGTTTTCCTAAGCCATTCATCTAATGAACCAGAGGAATTGCTTTATGGTGTCCAGGCGGTGCTTGAGAGGCATGCCTTGACAGTCTACATCGACAAACTCTCTGACCCAGGTCTTTCCAAAGATGGAGTAACACCAGAGACAGCAAAGATAATTCGAATGAGGATGCGGCAGTCGAGGTCTCTACTTTACGTCTACAGTCAGTACTCGACCAAATCGAGATGGATGCCGTGGGAACTTGGATACTTTGATGGTCTCAAAGACAAGGTTGGAATCCTTCCTGTCTTTCCAACGCTCACAGAAGGCAGATTCGAGGGGGAAGAATACTTGGGATTGTACCCCTACGTTGATGGAACTGTTTCTGGCATTCTGTGGATCAATTCCCTTACGCCCGCCCACTATGCTCAGCTGCCGCGCTGGATAAAGGGAACGCAACCAATCACCCGACTTGGTGCGTAGGGTCCGTTGCTGTGGCGAGGTTGCGCTCGCCTCAAGCGTCCGGATCTGCGTCGAGCCACTTATCCAATGCTTCCGGATCCCAATTCATAACCTTTGTTGATTGACCGTTGAGGCAAGCTGGAATCGTGGCGCCTGCGGACTGCTTGAGCTTCATGCCCCGCAGGCGCTTCCAAGTCTTGTCGCCGGATAGCTTCTTCTTCATCTGATAGAAGGTATTAACCTCCCACTCGACCCAGTGGCTACTGTTCGTGTTGTCACCAATTAGAACAACCAGCTTTGATGCATTCTCAAACTTCTTGATGATCTCGTCGCGAACGGGCTTCGAGCGCTCGTCCCACGGTGGGTACGTGATAATCTTACCTGCCTTGTCTCTAACTGGTTCCTTTAGAGAGTGGTCACGAAAATCAAGCGGATGGTTCTTATTGCTCTTCAAGAGCCGAAACCCAGACACTTGATGCTGGTCGTCGTGGTCAAAGCTGACAAAGACATTCGATGCCATCTCAAGCCCCCTTCTCCCTCCCTCAGACTGCCATAAGTATGAGTGTACTTGCGACGGAACAAGAACCCATTGGGTCTTTAACCGTATCCGCTGCATGTCGTCCCCGGCTCATCTGCCGTTGGCCGATACACGCCGCGTCCTATGGATTACTCGGGTCGTGTCCCCGGACGTGGTGTAGCTGACGGGAGCAAGGCCGCGAGCGAGCGC
>CADECW010000310.1 GCA_902825855.1 uncultured Rhodospirillales bacterium
TCCGGCGCAAGGACGGGGGTGACAATGACAGCACGGGTCCAGGCCGCAATGCCGAGCGCAACTTCCACAAGGAGAAGCGTTCCAACGAGACACACCGAAGCATGACCGACCCCGAGGCTCGGCTGTACAAAAAGGCCGCCGGGCAGCCGGCGCGGCTCTGCTAAATGGGCCATGCGCTGATGGAGAACCGCCACGGCTTGGTGGTTGGTGGGATCGCCACCCTGGCCACCGGGACGGCGGAGCGTGAGGCCGCGCTCGATCCGATCGGTGCGGTTCGGCGCAGTGGCAGGATCACCTTGGGGGCCGACAAGGCCTATGACGTCACTGACTTCGTGCAGGCTCTGCGCGGCCGCTCGGTGAGTGCTCATGTTGCCATCGACGGTCATCTGAGCACGACCGGCAAGCCGCGCCGAACGGCGGTCGATCGGCGGACCACCCGTCACCCCGGCTATGCGGTCAGCCAGGGGTGCCGCAAGCTGCGCGCCTCGGCCGGCCTCAGGGAACGGACTGCGACAGGTGCAGGAAGGCGGAAATATTCTCTCCGTAGAACTTCGTGCCGTCAAAGAAGCCCTGCTTCAGGCCTTTTTCAGGCTTGTACGAGCCTGCATTGTAGGCGATCGCCACGCCGATCATCTCGTCCTCGCTCAGGCTGGTCTTGTTCTGCCATCCGTTGCGCTTCTGTGCCGCCTTGAGTTCTCCAACGCACTTGCCGAGTTCCTTGTCGAAGTCGGCATAGTCCCTATTGAGAAAGTAGTCGGCATCGGTCTTGAAGAACTGTATGTCGTACTGGAACATGCCAAAGCCGTGGCAGAACTTATCGGCTCGCTTTGCGACCGCTTGGTAGCCGGGAATGTGCACCGCCATGTCGACCAACGCCTTGTGCGCCAAGTCGAACATCTCCTGCCCCCTCGGAGCGGCGACGAGATCGGCCTTGGTCTTGGGAAAAGCGCTGCGATTGGGGGCGTCGAGCGTATCGCCGACGCAGAGCTCGAGGATCTGGTCGAGCGGCAGGCCCTTCTGGCGCAGCGTATTCCACGTACCGCCGGTCTCCTGGCAGGCAATCGCCACAATCAAGTCAGCACTGAGCGCAGTACCCTGGACGACCGCCTTGGTCTTGGCACCGAAGTTCTGCTTGTACCAGGCGATGGCTTGCTTGGTCGGCATCGAAGCCTCCTCGTGTTTCAGTCGTGGATCCAGAAGCCGGGATCGGTGTGGGTCGTCCACCAGTTCGACGTCGCGCCATAGTTGAAATTTGTGCTGCCTGCCTGACTTTGGAGCGGCGTCGTGACCGCGCCTGCGGCATTACGCTTGGCCTGATGGGTGTCCGTCTCGGGCACGACCGCAACGATATGGCCATGGCCGGGCGCCCGTCCGACGATCACGACGACCGACCCCTTGTTGGCCTCGTCCTGCAACTCAGTCAGTGAATCGCTCGAACGCCATCCGAACGTCGCACCGTAGACCCTGAACCAGCCCACCAGGGCGTTCGCGCTCATCTCGCTTAGGGTAACGCCGTACTGAGGGGCAACGTTCTGTCCGGCCTTCCACTTTGTGATGGCATCCGCGTTCCACCAAACGCGTGGCAGGTAGACGCCGGCCAGCTTGCAATAGTCATGGGCGTAGATATTGCAGAACGTGGCGTTGGCAGTCGGCTGATAGCGCTTGTGCCCGACGGTCTGCGGCAACAGCCAGTCGATGATCTCGCCCAGCGAATTCACGCGCTGCTGAGGCGTGCTCCCCGTTCGGGACGGCTGCCCACTGTTGGGTTCATTGACGGTGAAGGCCGTGGCCGGATCGACGCGCCTCTTCGGAATGTTGTTCGGGTTCGGCATGTACACATCAGGGATCGTTGCCATGGGCGCTCCATTCGTCAAAAGTTGTATTTAATACATGAAATACTACCAGAGATCGATGACAGGAAGGCACGCCATGCCCTTCACCGCCATCACACAGGATCAGACTTTCGCCCATAGCCCCGTGGCCGGCAGCAAGGTTGCCGTACACTTTCCAGAAACTTTCAAGCCTGACCACGCGTTCTCGCTGTGCTTCTTCCTGCATGGCAGGACGGTGGACAAGAATCACATCAAGGCAGCGATCACCCAGATGGAAGCGTCTTCCACCAACACCGTGCTGGTGGCACCCCGATCCGGGGACGGCGTGACCGATGGATGTTTCACTGATCCCCATGAATACTCGGCATTCGTCGCCGCGCTGAGTATCGTGTTGACCCGTTTTCTGACAGGCAGCGGCATGGAGCAGGCCGCTGCCGATCACATCCCCCAGATCGTATCAATGCCTCCATTGTCCTTAGTAATTTACCACGACAATTGAAAGCAGGCCGACGCCGACAAGGGGAAGGACCGTGGGCGTAAGGCGCGCTCACTTCAGTAGTCGGCCGTGAAGAACGTGTAAGTGTTTGAACGGGAATCGGTTTTAGCGGCGGATGGTGTTTTGGGATCGCAAGATTCGATGCCATGACGTGGCGGAATCTGGCGATTTCGTTTTTGCCGATTCTCGCCGCAGCCGATTCGTGATTCGTTGCGCAGCGGAGGGTGGCATGCGACCCAGGCAGCGGAGAGTGTCAGATTAACTGTGTGCGTTGGTTCCATGGCGAGTGGTCGTCAGCG
>CADECW010000311.1 GCA_902825855.1 uncultured Rhodospirillales bacterium
GCTCGCCATCCTCTCCGGCAAACCAAGCCTGAAGCCCGCTTCTTAACGGCCGACTCAGTAGCCCCTTTGCGATGCTGACTGCTTCTTACGCCGCTTCTACTTGCCTAAGATCGGAAATGAGACCGCTCGAACATCGATTCTGATGGCAAAAAAGCCAATGAAGTCACTGCAAGTGACGACCGGCAGGGCTGGGCCAGCGCTTAGTCGAATACGACCGTCACCGTAAACTTGCCGTCGGTTCTCCTTTGGATGGTAATCGATCTCGGGCCCGGGTCGGTCTCGTCCCCTGCCATCGCCGTCTCGACTTCACCGAGAACCTCCTCCTTGGTCACGATAACCGGAGGTGTTTGGGCCGCAGCCGCCACTGGGTCCTTTGCCATGCTTCGCTCCTCGCTAGTTGATGGGGATGTTCCTGATGTCCCTCAACTCTTTCAAGGCCGCGACTCGGTCCTCCTCATACTCCTCGTAGTTGTAGAGGTGGAATGGACGAACCGTCCTAGGCGGCGGATACCGCTGGTCGAGCCATTTCTGAAGAGCGGCAGAGCGAGTGGGCGAAAGCCTGTCGTTCGGCCTGAGCCAGAGCCTCAGTTCCTTAGCGCTGTTCGTCATGGCCATGGAGACGGGGCGCAGACTGACGATCCGCGCGACAACCGCCGGATTCCCAGAGACCGCCTTCGCTGCCGCGCCCGAGGCAAACTGGGTGTCGACCGTCAGATCGGCCTCGATCTTACCGACCTCCACGTTGGCGTTGACCTCGAAACCGGCAAACATGTTGACGGCTTCGCCATCGGACTCTCTTCCTCCCTTTTTCTGGCCGGCCGGCGGAACGATGGTCCCCACTGTCCGGTTGAGGCCGAAATTGACTTCGACAGGTGTCTCCGAGCTGGCATTCGCTCGTATCGCCAGATTGACGCCATCGCTCTCGGCGAACACCAAGGTTCGTCCGCAGCCGCCGATTGAGGTCGCGGCCGAGCCTACCGCAAGCAGGGTCATAACCCTGCGCATGGCAAGAAAGGCCATCATCAATTTGTTCCTCCCGCTGGAGCCGGCGTGGCCGGCGGGGGCTCCGGCTTGTTCTTGAAACAATCGAAGAAATCCTTAACCGGCGCAGGATCACTTTCAAGCTGGCTAGCAAAAGTCTGCGCTGCCTTGCCGGTGGCTATCGATTCCTTGAAGTGCTTGATCGTTATGCCCTTAACGATTAAGCGAGAACACACGAGGGCGCTCATGGCGTCCTTTTTCTCCTTGTCATCGGGATCGTCGGTGCTACGAGGGACGATCGCCGCGAAGGTACGGTCGTAGCCGACGACCAGCCACCCCTTAGTCTGGTCCGGACTGACCGCGGCATTGACGCCGATGACAGTCTTGCTGCCCATGTAGAGCTGGTTCGCGTCGCATCCAGCGAGCAGCGCAGCGAGGCCTGCCAAGATCAAGGCCAGACGGGTTTTCAGTCGCATAGATCTTGCTCCGGAATCTGTCTGAACTCGATCTTCGAGGGCTCGTCCGGCGTCAGGACGAGGTGTCGGACGATGGACTCGTTGGCGCGGATCGGCCGAACGATCAGGTCCTCGGAAAAGCCCAGGAGGACGCCGACCGTACGTTGGTTCATGTCCAGGGCGAGGCCGCCGGTCCGTCGCACCGACGCGACTGGACGCAGGCCCCCCAGCGACACGCCGAAACTGTACACTCCGGCGCGCGGCGCGTCGGTACAGGCGGGTATCACGGCGAGTGTCCAGGAATAACCTACTGTGACACCGGCATCGTCGGCGGCGCTGCGGAACGCGACCCCGTAGGTCTCGGTACGGACAATTCGAGCGCCGTGCGCTTCGATTACGTCCGCCAACACAAAGCCCATCCCGTTGATCGAGCATGCCGACAGCGCAAAGGCCAACGGTACCAGAGCCGCCCGGATGACGAGACGTCGTGCAAGGCGGCGCGCATTTGTCATTTCTTGAGGCTGCCGATCGACTGGCATCAGGTCCCCTTATGCAGGCGACGATGACGGCACGCGCCTCCCATACTCGGCATAAGTTTCCCCCGCACCGACTTGCAATCAATAGTAGTAGCCGCTCGCGGAGTCAATCTGCAATTCTAGGGCAGCCGTCCCCTCGGCTTCTCGAATACCGAGTGAGTTGTGTCGCGAGTTGGAAAGTCGGGGGATGCCCGACCTTTGCTCAACTCACGACGCGATCACAGCAGCTTACCGAGCCTTCCCGTCGTCTCCAGACCGACCTTCAGCGACTTTCGATCGGACAAGAGCAGGACAACCAGTGGAGACCTCCAACAGCAAGTAGGCCAGCGACGATGACCGCAGGAACCAATGCGGCGTCTGGTGTCACCAGCAAGAGCATCGCGACGATCAGCGAGTTCGGCGCGACGATCGCCACCAGCAGCTCTAGGAACCCGAGATCGAATGCACCCTTCTTGCGAACGAGCCGCCGGCGTACCCCTAACGGTGGCCGGTAGCGCGGCAACTCTCGATAGAGCTGGCAAAGCTACGTTTCGGCGCAGAGACGCACTGGCATAAGCAGATAGGGTTTCTACCATGGTTCGAGCATCATTCTCGCAGTCTCACGATAGCGGTCGAGCTTCCTCGC
>CADECW010000312.1 GCA_902825855.1 uncultured Rhodospirillales bacterium
CATCGAGGTCCCGCGAGATGTGGGGGATGTCAATCGCGGGCGCGGTGCGCTAGGCACTGCTCGTCGGTTGCTTGGTCATGGCCTGCCTCCTTTGGAGCTTCGTATCGCGATGACGGAGCGGAGGGCTTGATCGAGATCAACCGGCAGGTGGGTGCCGGCGCATTCCTTGAGGCAGGTCAAAGTAGTGACTCCCCGGGCCTTTAGTCTTCGCACCATCGGAAGTGGCAGCTCACGAGGGCGCCAATGTTCAATCACATTCTTGTCGCCACCGATGGATCTCTCTTGTCGGCGGCGGCCGTGGACAAAGCCATGAACCTGGCTCGTGAAGCAGGCGCGCAGATCACAGTCGTCACAGCGACGGAACCGTTCCATGTGATGGTGACCGATTCGAAACAACTTGCCAGCACCCGAGAGACGTACGAGAGGCACGTCAAGTCTGTCGCTGCGGGATATCTCGCTGAAGCCGAACGCAAGGCCAAGGCTCAGGGCGTCCAATGTAACGTCGTGCAGGTCGAGCACACTCACCCCTACCAGGCGATCATCGACACCGCCAAGAAGGCCGGCTGCGATCTGATTGCCATGGCGTCGCACGGTCGTCGCGGCGTCTCTGCCATGGTGCTCGGCAGCGAGACAATCAAGGTGCTGACCCACAGCTCGATACCCGTCCTGGTCTATCGCTGATGCAAAACAGCGCTGCGCTTCCTGCCATGGCGCGGCTATCGCGGGACGTGCCGCTTGCCGCGAAGGTGGCATTCCTGAAGGGCCACGATGCGTATGGCGGCGCGACCGACCCGATCGTCTGCCACGAGACGCATATGTCGTGGCTCTTCTTGACGGCCGATCGAGTCTACAAGCTCAAAAAACCAGTTCGCTTTTCCTATCTGGACTTCTCCTCGCTGCACCGGCGCCATATTGCTTGCAATGCCGAAGTGGTGCTGAACAGACGCTTGGCTCCAGACGTCTACCAGGGCCTCGCTCCGCTAACATGCCAAGGCAACACCCTGCACATTGGCGGTATAGGCGAGGTCATCGACTGGCTGGTGGTCATGCGGCGCCTGGACGAAGACCACACGCTGGAACGGCTGGTCCTGGCCCGCGGGATACAGCCTTGGCAGCTTAATCCACTGATCGCCGTTCTCGGTCGATTCTATGGGCGTGCCCGCCGGATCGCGGTGCCGCCCGCCATTCACCGAGCGCGTTGGCGGGACAGCCTGCTTGCCAATCGGGAAATTCTCTTCGACCCGCGGCTGAGCTTGCCGGGCCCGCTCGTGAGACGCATCGACCGCCGACAACAGGAGTTCCTGCGGCGGCATGGGTCGCTTCTTCTCGAGCGTGTAAAGCGGCGCCTCATCGTCGATGGACATGGCGACTTGCGCCCAGAGCACATCTGGCCAGAAGCGCCCGTCCGGATCATCGATTGTCTGGAGTTCAACGCGGATCTCAGAACCGTCGATGCTCTCGACGAGTTGGCATTCCTACATGTCGAATGCACGCTGCTCGGCGCTGCCCGGCTTGGGAACTACGTTGTTGCGCGGGTTGCCGCAATGCTTCCCGGCGACTTTGCGCCGGAGCTGTTCGCCTTCTACGCGTCCTATCGCGCAACGTTGCGGGCGCGCCTGGCGATCGCGCACCTCCTCGAGGAAAAACCACGATCGCCTGCAAAGTGGCGGCCGCTTGCGCTCGCCTACCTAAGAATTGCCGACGGAGCGTGGACGCGCAGCGGTAGGAGACAGTGAACCATGCTTGATCACAGCCTGCTCCTGACCGACCTCTATCAGCTCTCCATGATGGAGGTCTATGACCGGCACGACATGCGCCAGACCGCCGTGTTCGAGCTCTTCGTGCGCAAGCTGCCGGCCAAGCGTGGCTTCCTGATGATGGCCGGCCTCGAGCAGCTCGTTCAGTTTCTCGAGCAGATGCGCTACTCGGCGGAGGAGCTCGAATGGCTGCGTTCAACCGGCCTGTTCTCGCCTGGCTTCGTCGACGGCTTGGCCGACATACGCTTCACCGGCGACCTCGACAGCATGGCCGAGGGCACGGTTTTCTTTACCGATGAACCCGTGGTGCGAATCAGTGCGCCGCTGCCCCAGGCACAGCTCGTCGAATCGCGGCTGATCAACCTCATTCATTACCAGACCATCGTCGCTTCCAAGGCAGCCCGCATGGTGCTTGCCGCGCCCGAAAAGAACCTGGTCGACTTCGGCTTCCGCCGCGCTCATGGTGCGGAAGCGGGGCTGCTGGCGGCACGCGCTGCCTATGTTGCTGGCTTTGCCGGAACGGCAACTCTGGCAGCAAATCGCACCTTTGGGGTGCCTGTGTTCGGCACCATGGCGCACTCCTACATTCAAGCGCACGACGACGAGGCGACGGCATTCGAACGCTTCGCTTTGGCGCGGCCCAAGAACCTGACGCTCCTGATAGACACCTACGACACGGAAGCTGGTGCCCGCCTGGTCGTCCGCTTGGCACCACGACTCGCCGCCGGCGGGGTCACGATCGCCGCCGTACGCCTCGACAGTGGCGACCTGCTGGAACAGAGCCGGGCAATTCGCAAGGCATTT
>CADECW010000313.1 GCA_902825855.1 uncultured Rhodospirillales bacterium
GACAAGTATCGAGCAGCGCCACTTGTCGACGAGCGCGAACGATATCTCGTTCATCTCAAGGAGAGCGGCGCCAGGCGACCGACTTTGCGAAAATGCGCCAACGATCAAGTGAGCTTGATGGGCCTTCTGAACCTGGAAGAAGGCGCCAGGGTCAGTGTCGACCAGATCGAGGCTGCCGCGGCGACCTGGTCGCGGCCGAAAGGACGGAGATGCATTCGAGCGGCATCTCCCAAGGCGCGCAAACGGTTCGTCAATCACGGGATCGGATGGCTTCGCTTTTTGCTCTGGCTCGATGAGCGCGGGAAACCAAGCCATTCCCATTGCGCCGAGGTTGCGACCTTCGAGAAATGGCTGCGCGACGAGCGCGGCTTGTCCGACGAGACGGTTCAAAGCTACTGCGCGGCCGCCGATCGCTTCTTCTCCTGGTTAGTCGGGAGCGATGTCGCGCTGAGCGCCGTGCGGATGCACCACATCGACGATGCGGTCGCCGCCGAGCACACGCGGGGAGCTTGGACTCGCCGGACCCTGCACGATTACGCGCAGCGCCTGAAGGCGTTCTTCTTGTTCGCCGAAGCCCGCGGTTGGTCCTCTTCCGGGCTGGCCGCGGGTATCATGCCGCCCCGCTTCATGGCGGACGAGACCGTCCCCAAGGGCGTGAGGCGCGAGGATGTCGTGCGCCTGCTCGCGTCCGTCGAGGGCGTTCGTGCTGTCGACAAGCGCGACCGGGCAATCCTGATGCTGTTCATCGCCTACGGGCTGAGGGTCGGAGAGGTTGGCGGCCTCCGGTTGGACGACCTGAACTGGGAAGGCGAGACGCTCCGTGTCCGCTGCCCAAAGCCGGGCCGAACGCATCACTGGCCGCTGTCGCCGGGGGTCGGGCACGCCGTCCTCCGGTACATCCGTGAAGCACGGCCCTCCGGCTTCGGGCGCAGCCTCTTCTTCACGTCGCGCGCGCCCATACGGCCGCTCACAAGGAGGACGCTGGACAAGATCGTTCGTGATCGCCTGGCGGCGATCGGCGTCGTCGACGGGCGGCGCGGTCCGCACGCGCTGCGGCATGCGGCGGCCCAGCATCTTCTGGATCAGGGCATGTCGATGAAGGTAATCGGGGACTTTCTTGGGCACCGCGATCCGTCTGCCACCGCGATCTACGCCAAGGTCAATCTCACCGCGCTCCGCGAGGTCGCGGCCCTCGATCTGGAGGGGCTGGCATGATGCTGCGCGAGGCCATCGAGCACTATATCCTCTGGCGTCGGGCCCACGGCGCGAGGTTCTCAACCGGGGCGAACCTGCTGCGTCGCTTCCTCGAATACGCCGACGGAGATGCTGCCTGCGACGCGGCCGCTACGGCACAGGTCCTGGCCTTTCTGGCCGGCAAGGGGCCGCTGACCCGGGACCGCCAGAACAAGTATTACGTTCTTGCCGGGTTCTGGCGCTATGCGATCAGCCGCGGGCATGCGAGCCGGTCGCCGCTCCCTGACAACGAGCCGAGATCGCCGGTCCGCGCCCCGCCCTACATCTACTCGCGCGACGAGCTGCGGCGTCTCTTCGATCCCGCGACCGTGGAGATGAGCCGACGCGGCGCGGTTCAGTTGGACGCCGTGACGTTCCGGACCTTGCTCCTTCTCTTGTATGGAGCCGGGTTGCGCTTCAGCGAAGCGACGCGCCTGACGTTGGCGGACGTCGACCTGAAGGAAGCCGTCCTATCGGTGCGCGGCACGAAGTTCTTCAAGGACCGGCTGGTGCCGATTGGTCCGCAGCTCGCCAAGGCGCTGGTGGCCTATGTGGCTCAGCGCCGACATGACGGTCGTGCGCAAGATCGGGATGCCCTTCTTCTCGCCAACCGCGACGGATCGCGGCTGGCCAGCAGCACCGTTCAAGCGGCGTTCGATAGCTTGCGGCGCATCGCGGGCGTCCATCGCATGGGAGGCGGGAGACGAATCCCACGCCTCCATGATCTCCGGCATAGCTTCGCGGTCCACAGCCTGACCGCCTGGTATCGCGAGGGCGCCGATGTGCAGCGGCGGTTGCCGCTGCTCGCCACCTATCTCGGCCATGCCGATCTCGAAGGCACGAAGGTCTATCTGACGATGACGCCCGAGCTTCTGCACCAGGCGTCGCTGCGCTTCGCGCGCTATGCGGAAGGAGGCGGCGATGCGTGAGCTTGTAACCCTCGGCCCGTGGCTTCGACGCTTCCTCACCGAACACATCGTGACCGAGCGCAACTTGGCCCGGAACACCCGCACGAGCTATCGCGACACCTTCAGCCTGCTGCTCCCGTTCATCAGCGGCAAAGTGCGCAAGCCCGTGGACCGCCTGGCCGTCGCCGATCTGACGTCTGGGCGAATGCTGCAGTTCCTTGCGCACCTCGAGGAAGAGCGAGGCTGCTCCGCCCGCACCCGCAATCAGCGGCTCGCCGCCATCCGGGCGTTCGCCCGCTTCGTCGGCAGCCGCGATCCGGCCCAGGTCGAATGGTGTGGTCACATCCGGGCGATCGCGTCGAAGAAGTCCATGACCGAGCCGGTCGGGTGGCTGACCAGGCCGGAAATGGA
>CADECW010000314.1 GCA_902825855.1 uncultured Rhodospirillales bacterium
ATGACGATGCGCCCGCTGCGGCCGAGCAACTCGATCGACTCCTTCTTCTGCCGCATCAGGAAAACCCAATCGGCGAACTGGAACGCGGTTTCCATCTGCTTGGACGAGTAATAGTCGTCGGCGCCTTGCGTGGCCGTGATCAGGCTGCCCCCGTACTTGCGTGCCCGGCGTGCCGCTTCTTCGACCACGCGCGCCTTCACCGGGTCATCGGCCCCGATCTCGCCCAGTTGCTGCATCAGTTCGTCGATCATCAGGAGCTTCTTGCGATGGTCGCCGCGCTCGCGCGAGAGGTACATGTCCTGTGTGATCTGATAGAGCAGGATCATGTTCACCACGGCGTGCAGGTCAGGGGCGCGCTTGAGCTCCTCGTTTTCGATCACCATGAAGTCGTTCGAGAAGTCGAAGTTCGCCGGACCTTCGAAGAAGCGCGCGTACTGGCCATCCCGAGTGTAAGGCTCGAGCATGATGGCGAGATCCTTGATGCGGATGTCGTTGTGGATCTCGAGATCTTGGATGGTGCCAGTCTTGAACAGATCGCGAAGTGCGGTGATCGTCATGTCTTTGCCGTGCGCCCTCCACACCCGGAGAATGCCGGCGTTGATCGCCTTGTATTGCACTTCTTCGAGTGGCGCGGACAGCGACGCCATCTTGGCGATCACCGGCGTCAGCATCGCCATATCGCGGTCGATGTCGTCGACCACGGCAAAGGGGTTAACGTTGATGGGGGAGTGCGGTCCAAACTCGACGAACTGGCCGTTCGCCTTGCGACATAGCTTCTCGAAGGAGCGCCCCAAGTCGAGCAGTCGCACCTGCGCGTTGGTGGCACGATAGGACCAGGCGATCTCGTTCATCCACACCGATTTGCCGGACCCCGGCGTGCCGATGATCGCGCCATTGAAGTTGCCCTGATCGTTGTCGTACAGATCAAGCGTCATCAATTGGCCACGGCGACCGGCAAGGATCAGCGTCGGGGTTGCCGTCCCACGCCACTCGCCAATGACCGGCGCCAGGTGGATGGCATTGGCTACGGTTTTGCGCGAGACGCGGCGCATCCGCCGCATGTCGTTGTGCAGCTTCGCGGAAAGCGTCATCGGCAGGCAGGCCATGAGCGCCTGCCGGTGCATATAGGTGTCGTTGTTGAGCTCAAAGCCGCGGCTGCGCCAGATCACTTTGGCATTCTCTTCGGCGGCGGTGGCCTCGCTTGGCCGGGTGAAGATCGCGAGCTGGTGGTAAAGACTGACGATCTGCCCGCCCTGGTCGAGCGTGTCGGCCGCCGCCTGCCAATCCGTGAGCTTCTTCGGCACGTCGGGCATCACCTCCGCCATCTTGCTCTTGGCGTTCTGGGTGGCCCGGACATGATTGGCGGTGACGATGGTTCGCATGGCCGTGGGATCAAGAATCTGCACGCCCATGGTGATCAGGAAGGGGCAGGAATATTGCAGCGCAGGCTGCATCAGATCGCCGATGAGGCCGTTCATCTGCCACAGCGCAAAGCGCTCGGGGAAGGACTTGATCGAGTAGAAACGTGCCTCCACCGCCTCGTCCCGGCCCGGCTTGGTGAACACCAGCCCCAGCGGTTTGGCCTCCTGCAACGTGTCGAAGTCGATGATCTGATCGCGGATTTCGCGGCCATCGTCATAGTGCAAGGGGGTCAACCGCGGAGCCTCAATGCGATGCGGGTTGCAGAACAGCGCACACCAGTTGATGAGGTCGTCCGCGGTACAGACCCGGTTCGGAAAGGAGGCCGCGCGCAGCGTGGTCGAGATGCTTTCGCGCAGCTGCAGCAGGTCTTCGCGCATCGTCATGTTGTCGATGCTGCCCGCGACGCAGACGCTCAAGCTCAACTTGAAGTCGCGTACGGTGTAGTGGTAGCCCTTGGTGAGTGAGCTGTGGGCACCTTGCAGCAGATGGGCCACACGCCTGCGGGCAAGGGTGCGATAGAGGTTGGTGTTGCGCGCCGGGCGCCCGTAGTGCTCGGCTTTTTCGCCCTGGTCTGCGTCTTCCACGCGCAAGTTGCCGTATTGCGACAAGCAATCGAGCACATGAGGCGAGCCGAACAGGATCCACTGGATGCCGGTACCCGGCGGGCAAGTCGCATACAGGGACACGAGGATCTCGGCCATGCGCTCGTCGGCGCCGGACTGCGGTACGACTTCGAGCATGAAGCCGAGCGTTTCCCGGTTCACGAAAAGGCGCTCTTCCGGGAGATACGCCGAGTAGGGTAGCCAGGAAGCGAACTGGTCCTCCGGACCTTCTTCTTCGCCACCTGGGATCGGCAATACCTTCTTGAGAAAGCCGCCTACGGAGTCGCCTTGTTGCGCGCTGCCGCTGCCGCCGAAGAACCGATGCAGCGTCGTCGAGAGGCTACTTGGCATCGTTGGCTCCGGTTGCGTTGGCGGTCGATGGCGCGAGCCCCCGTGCTGCCTGCAGACGTTGCTCAAGGCCGCTCGCCACGGGAAGGCGTGTTTCTACCTTGGCGCTCTCCCGCTCATTGTCGGTATAGGGCGCCTGCGCAGTGCGCGGCACCTTGATCGGGGCATAGGCGTCG
>CADECW010000315.1 GCA_902825855.1 uncultured Rhodospirillales bacterium
CGACGCTGGGCCCAGGTGAAGGACGGCGAAGGCCAGATCGTGTTGCTTTCCGGCGAGGCCGGCATCGGCAAGTCGCGAATAGTTGCAGCATTGCAGGAACGGCTCGAACCGCAACGGCACTTTCGGTTGCGCTATTTCTGCTCGCCGCACCGTCGCGACAGCGCGCTCTCTCCCATCATTGCCCGGCTCGAGCGCGCCGCCGGCTTCACTCGAGACGATGTACCGGCAGCGAAGCTCGACAAGCTGGCCAAGCTTTTAGCCCGGTCGGGCGATGTCGCCCAGGAGACCGAAGCGGCGTTCGCCGAATTGTTGGCGGTGCCGGCCGGCGATCGCTATCCACCGTTGCCCGAAGATCCGCGCCAGAAACGCGAACAGATCTTCGCAGCACTTGTCCAGCAACTGGAAAGCCTGGCGCGGCACCGACCGGTATTCTTCCTGTTCGAGGATGCACACTGGATCGATTCGACCTCGCTTGATCTGCTGGACCGGATCGCCGAGCGCGTCCGCCGGCTGCCGGTGCTGATGGTCGTGACATTCCGCCCGGAGTTCGAGCCACCCTGGACCGGCCAGGCACAAGTGACCTCCCTGACGTTGAGCCGTCTTGGCCAACGGGAAACAAAGGCACTGGCCGTGCGAGTCGCTGGCGGCAAGACACTGCCAGTGGAGATCCTCGATCGGATTATCGAGCGCACCGACGGCATCCCGCTCTGCATCGAGGAGCTGACCAGGACGCTGCTGGAAGGCGACCTGCTCCACGAAGAAGTCGGAAGCTACATCCTTTCCGGCCCGCTCCCGACACTGGCGATCCCGTCGAGCCTGCATGATTCGCTGATGGCTCGCCTCGATCGGCTGGGGGCGGTCAAGGAGGTCGCGCAGATTGGGGCGGCAATCGGCCGTGAGTTTTCCTACGACGTGGTGAAAGCGCTTGCGCATCGCACGGACGAGCAGTTGCGGGAGGCGTTGAGCCAGCTGGTCGAGGCCGGATTAATCTACCATCGAGGCGGCTCGCTGCACGCATCGTTTGTTTTCAAGCATGCGCTCGTCCAGGACGCCGCCTATGGAACGCTGCTGCGCGGTCGGCGCCAGGACCTTCATGCGGGCATCGCCAAGGTGCTCGAAGAGCAGGTTGGGGTGACCTTGGGTGAAGAGGCGTCGGCCGGAGAGAGTGCGGCGCTTCTCGCCAACCACTGGCTTCGAGCGGAAGAGTGGGAGAAAGCACTCACCTATACGCTGGTGGCTGCAGAAGGAGCCCAAAAACTCTATGCCCGTCCCGAGGCATTGAGCCACTACTGGCAAGCCCTCGACCTGATCGAGCACCTTCCGATGACTCGGGCACGGTGGCATCGGCACTGCGACATCATCACGTCGCTCGTTCGGCTGCCGGGCTGGAACCGGGACCAGGAGGCAGTGATGCGGCTGTTGCGCCACGTCGATCTGGCGCTGGCAGGTGCCGCCGACGTCGGCGATGCAGCAAAATTGGCAAGACTCGAATCGATCAAGGGCTGGCATGAAAATGACAGGGCGCTTCTCGAGGTCGCGATCCAGCACGCCCAGAGCTCAGGAGACAGGTTGGTCGAGGCGCGGGTCTCCGGCGGCTACGGGGCGTATCTCGGGCAGCGCGGACAATTCGAGGCGTCGCTGGCCCATAACGCGCGAGCAATCGATATCCTGGGGGCACTGGGCGAACGAGCGCAGCACGCTCGTGCGATGGCAGAGAACGGGCGTTGTTACAGCGCCCGCGCCGGCAAGCTCGATCAGGCGCTGCTGTTCGCCAGGCAAGCGCGCTCGGTCGCAGACGAGCTCGACGATCCGGAGCTGCGAGCCTGGACCGCGATGGAGGCCGAGCCTCTTTACTACAGGGGGCTTTGGGATGAAGCGGTCGGAACTGCCGAAAGTACCTTGCCGGTCGCTTGGGAAATCCGCGAGTGGGGTGTAGTTCTCTTCTCCTCCGCCTGGCTGGCGCTCGCCTGCCTCAAGCTGAAACAGTCGGACAAAGCCCAACGTGTCCTCGAGCGCGTCTTCGCAGAGGCGCCGCACCTGACTTTCGCCATTCAATACGTTCAGATCGCCAACGCCGAGGTTCAATTGGCGACAAGTCGGCTCGGCGAGGCTCTGAATACCGTTCGCCAGGCACTGACGGCGGCGCAGGATCGCCGCTACCCGTTGGAAGAGGCCGCCGCACAACGCGTTCTCGGGCAGGTCCTCGAAGCGATGGGCGATCGGGCCGAAGCCGACGCCGCTTTCCGCCGCTCCCTCGACGTTCTCGGCGGAATGCAGTGTCCACCCGAGCTGGCCCAAACTCTATTGGCCTACGGTCGCTTCCGACGCGGCGACAATGCGCAGGAGGACAGGACGCTGATCTCGCACGCGCTCCATCTCTTCGAGGAGATGAAGGCTACGGGCTGGATCGTGGAGGCACGCGCCGCCTTGGCCGCTGCTTCACCGGTTTGATCCGTCTGAGAAGACGCCTCTTTCCGATGGGCAACCAAACTTTTCTGCTACAGCCGGAGTCCGCTTCGGGTCA
>CADECW010000316.1 GCA_902825855.1 uncultured Rhodospirillales bacterium
CTAGAGCACCGAGCGGTTAATCGGGAGCATAACCGGCTTCTTTGAGGAAGTTGCGACAGAGATGGGCCTTGAGCTTTGCGAAGGCCATTTCGATCGGATTGAGGTCTGGGCTGTAAGGCGGCAGGAAGAGAAACCAAGCGCCGCGCTGCTTGAGGATGGTCTCGCCTTTGCGCTCTTATGGCTGGTGAGGTTGCCCATGATTGACGCCGCCAAGATCCTCGGCGAAGCGCTTGGCGATGCCGAGCAGCTAGTCCTTAGACGACTGGCAGAGCACGGCATCGAGGTCCCGCATCTGGTCATTGCAGCGATGCCAGATAGCCAGATCATCCCACGCAGCAACTTTAGATCGGATGCTCTGCGGTCGTTCGCTGAGGTATTAGCCGATGTCGCATATGAGTTGGCGGAACCTCCAAACCGGACGACATAACGCATTGATTGTCAGCCTGGGCACAGGTCGCCGCTGGCCGTCTGCGGCGGCACTTACCAAGCCGTTCAACCTATTGGCTGTGTCGTCAGCGGATTCGGACGCCCGGAGTCAGAGATGTCAGCCATCCTGCAGAGACTTGCCAACGGTGGGACAACCGCCACCGAACTTCAATTGACCTGCGGGCCAGCCTTTCGCATACGTCGGGCGGAGCGCCCCCCAAGAGCCTCGTACATCACCGCGATATTCTCCATCGTAAGCTTCGCTTCTTCGTCGTGCATTTCGGCAGCTCGCTTGCGCGCTTCTTCAGCACGGCGACGCCAATACTCAGGGGTCCGAAGGCCATCCCGGTTAGTCACCATCACTCCTACCTTTTTTGGTAGCCCCGCTAGATGGGCGGCCCCGCACCAACCAGGGGAAAGTGCGGGGCCTGACCGCCTGTCAGCTAGCGGGGCCAGAACGTGGCGGCTGGCGAAGCCTAGCGCAGCGTGAGATGCGTTCAGTCGCCGATCGACCAAAGACAATTCCGAAACGCAGGGAGGAAAGGCGGCCCCGCGCAGTTCCCACACCACCTGCGCGAGGCCTGACCGACCGCCCAAAGGTCCGGCGATGAAGGGGGGCACAGCTTCCCCAAAGCATGACGCGTGCCATGAGTGAAGCGGACCCGATGAGAAGTCACCTTGCTCTCGCCAACCACTGAACGGCGCCGAACCACCACACCAATAAGCTGCACTACAAACTTAGCGAAAGGCGGGCTGTCGCATGCCAGGAAGGTCGGGTATTCCGCCCGTGCCAATCACACCATACCTCGTCGGGTCGCCGAACAAGTCGCGAGCAAACCCGATTGCGGTAGCCTCGGCCTGTGCGCCGGTAGCAAAAGGCCCCATACGACTGTAGCTGTAGGTGTTGGGCTCAACTGCAGGCATGGTTTGCATCGCCCGGGCTGGATCATGCAAGTTATTTGAGTAGGCAAAGAGTCCGCAGACGCAGATCTGTCGCTCGCCAGTACGACGGTTGGTCCGAAAGGCTACGTAGTAGAAGCGCACTGCTCCATCGCCCGCAATAACGTAGCCCAAACGGCGGTAGTAGTCTTGCATGTCACCGGGCGGTGGCCCGGCAGGCGGGTGATGCACTGGCGGAGCTGCTGGCGGCGGAGCCGGTGGCGCTGGTGCGCCTTGAAACACAAACTGGACATGCAACGGCTCATTCCCAATTGCTTGGCTGAGTCTGACGAGAAATGAGTATTGACCCTCTTGCGGCACGACTATGAGGGAGTTCCAGATTTCCGTGTTCGCGTCGGTGTCGGCGTTAAACTGCATTCCCGTCGGCGGGTTCAACGGTGTAACCGCTATTCGCGTGTCAAACGGCGCAACGATGAGCAGCCGGTAGGTACCCGCGAGCAAATGTTCGTTAAGTTGGTAGGATGAGGAACCGCGCGAGGTCGGTTCCCGCATAGTCTGGGATAGGACGTTCATAGCGCTGACCAAAATAGCCTCCCCTGGCCTAGTCTTTCAACTTCACCTTGGGCGGCCTCTTCAGGCCTGCCTCGAGTAGCTGGCGCATTGCCTCAGATCGGGAAACCTCGGCTGCCGCGGCCCATGCATCAACAGCTCCAGCTAGCGCGGGCGCAAGTCGAACAGGAAAAACAATCGCCGCGCCTTCTGGCTTAGGCGGCCTGCCTATTTTCTTTGCCTGTTTAGACTTTGACATTTCGTATACGAATAATCTTGACGAGTGAGACTTAACGCATACGATAAGCAGACCAGACGGAAGCTGTAACTTCCGCCCGGCCCTAACCGAAACCAGTGCAGGAGCACCGAAGATGGCTACTTTTCAATCTATCACATCCCAATGTAGCGGCTTTGTGGTCGTAAGCCTGTGGAAGCCCGAGGGCCAGCCGCTCGCCAAGGGCGGCTATGAGTACGAGCACCAGTCGACGTTCAACGAGGCGTTGGGCCTCTTGCGGGACTACGAGGACGGCTAGGGGCGCGCCCGCGCTGATGGCATCTTCGCCAGCAAGGACGGCTTGCCGATCGGCGGCCGGTTGGAGCCGGCGCAGATCCTGCGTCTCATGGCCGAGACCCGCCTCGGAAAGGCGGC
>CADECW010000317.1:0-1089 GCA_902825855.1 uncultured Rhodospirillales bacterium
ATACTCTTGCCGGACTGATCCTTTATTGAAAGCTCGCTGTCGTCCAAAGAAACGACGGCTTCATCGCTTGAGGAGAGTTCAATCTTCGCTTTTTCGGTGGCCCACGTGGCCATTGAACGCAAGGTTGCGTACCGTTCGTCGACGGAGAACGTCTCTGGTAGGTCAAAATTCTTCAAGAGCCACGGGTTGACGATGTTGTCCAGGAGCAGCCGGTCAAAATCTCGACCGCCGCACATCGCGATGCCCCCGTGGGCCAGGATGTTGACACGGCCACTGATACTCTGTGCAATGGCGATGTCGAGCGTTCCACCGCCGAGGTCGTAGACGAGAAAAATTCCGTCGCCCTTCCGGTGACGCGTGACGCTAACGACGGCGGCAACCGGTTCTTGCATCAGCGCGACGTTGCCCAAACCTGCGATTTCAGCAGCGGCCATTGTGGCGTTCTTTTGCATTTGGTTGAAGGCCGCTGGGACAGTTATGACAGTTCCCGTCTCAGGATCGTTGCGGACCTCTTCGGGCAAATAGCCAAAGAGAACGCGCAGAATATCGGCGCTACATTCCTCGGGCGTTAGGGTTAGGTGGGCGGCCTCGATGCGGATCGGGGTGCTTGTGCCCATCATGCGCTTAAAGAGAGTAGCAGCATTCTTGGGGTTGCGAGCTGCATTGTCGTAGGCACGTTTGCCGACATACTTGTTGCCGAGCTTGGGAATGAAAATGGCGGACGGTGTGACGTCGTTCTGGTCAGGACTCTTGAAGAGTCGCAAGGTTTCACCGTCGTACGCACACACTGCGCTGTTGGTCGTCCCCAAATCGATTCCAACGTAACTTTTCATTGCTGGTTGACCTTCGCGAGCACAACTGTTCCTCCCCGCACCAAACCGTCGGGTCCCATGACCACGGGCTCTACCATGTGCTCGACCACAAGGTTGTCGTCAGGTTCGAAGTCGGCGATGTTGAGCGCAGAGACGGCCATCCCCGGTTCGTAAGGTTGGCCTTCAAGGCTGACGATGCGCAGCCCAAACCCCTTAAGTCCGTCGTCGATCTTCTTGAGAAAGTATCGAGCTTGGTTGGCGTAGCGCGGAGCTTCGC
>CADECW010000317.1:1099-2521 GCA_902825855.1 uncultured Rhodospirillales bacterium
GCTCGCGTCGAGCTTAAGGAGCAGCCGCCCAAAAACCCGTGTGAGCCTCCATCCTTCGACCGAAAGATCGATCAGCGCCTTGCGTTCGGCACTTTCCGCCGAGGGCAGTTGGTTCTCCTTCATGGCTCTCCCCTTGTCGCATTTCGCGAAGGTGGAGCCTCCACACCCGTTCCGTAAGTAACTGCACGTACTCGTGACGATGAGTGGGTGGCCCAGGGCTAAAAGTCATTAGAATATGTGAACTTCTAACAGCTTATTCAGTAGCTTGACATCGGGCAAGAGGCTGATCTTGGGCTGGGACTAAGAGAAAACCCGCTTCGGCGGGACTACCGCGTCGATCGCGTCAAAGGCTCTCTTCTATGGCCAAGCAACAACTCTATTGCCCGGGAGTAGGAGGAATTTTACCCATCACAGCGCGGAGTGCGTTCGTGACCTGCAACTGCGCCAGCTGTAGTTCTAGCGGCATCATCACAACCCGATGGCCTTGAGTTGCAGGATCGTGCTCACAGTATTGGTGTAAGCAATCCAGATGCCGCCCATCTTCTGCCAGCGTTTCCGATATTTCGCGTTGTCGTCGATGTCTGGGGATGGATTCTTACGGCGGAAGCGAACCTCGACAGTCAAAAAAAGAACTAGCGCCTCTTGGGTGCCATTGAGCGCCACCGGCGGTGCGAATCGAGCAGCACGGGCCGTCGTCAATCAGATGAGTGCGGCATCGGGCGGTGCCGGTGGGATCGGAGTCAACACAGAAGCATCATCGTTCTCGGGCTTGTTCACCCGCGTGTGCACTGGCCACATCCTCATCGGGTCTGAAGGATGCGGTACCAGCAGGTCACGCGGATCAGGTTCGACGTTGACGAGCCACCGATCATAGGCGCTCGGCGGCACGATCACCGGCATGCGGTCGTGGATATCGCTGACGAGTTCGTTGGCGGTAGTGGTGATCACAGCAAAGGTCCGCATCCACTCCTCGGTGCCGGGTATGCGCCAGTTCTCCCAGATCGCGGCGAGCGCGAAGGGCTCGCCTGACTTCATGCCGATCGCGAACGGTTGTTTCGGTTGGGTGCCCTTAATCGCGTGCCACTCGAAGAAACTGTCAATCGGCAGCAGACAGCGCCGACGCGCGTAGGCATCGCGGAACGACGGCAACGACGCCACCGACTCTGCGCGTGCATTGATCGGCTTCCGCCCACCCTTAGGGTCCTTGGTCCAACTCGGGATCAGACCCCAAGCCATGCGGTTGCGCTGATAGGCGCCCGTCTCGGGGTTGCGGCGGATGATCCAGAACTCTTGGCTCGGCGCGCCGTTGTAACGGAGGTAGTCGCGGGGGTCCTTGACGCGGTTGTCCCGCTCGTCACCGACGACGGTGACCATGCCGGGCAAGATGTCGCTGGTTTGAGTGATGCGGCCGCACATGGTCCC
>CADECW010000318.1 GCA_902825855.1 uncultured Rhodospirillales bacterium
GAAGCAGAATCAACCAAGGTGCCCTTGCGGGCTGAAAACAGGAAATCGCCGCTAGGGCCGGTTTTTGACTCGTACAGCGGTTTTGGCCTCTGGGTGGATCCAGGCTCACCGGCCTGAGAAAACGCTCCAGTGAGTCAGATTTTGACTCTGGCGGGCACTCCGTGTGGGAAATGCCACATTGGTCCAGGGCGCCGGAGTCTACACCCCCGAGCGTTCTAGCCGACGGGGTGCCCGATGAAAGCGTATTCGCTACTAGCAAGTGTGAGTCTGGTTAGGCCCTTTCCGACGAAAGAAGACGCGCCACAATTCCTTTTGCCCAGGATGGCAGCAGACGAGTTGCCGCCGTATCGGGAGCAACCGTGGATCATCGACAAGCGCGGCTACCGCAAGATTGATCCCAGCATGACGCTCGTTCCCGTGAGCCGGCTTTAGTGCTTCCCAGCCCCGCCTCTCCGCGTAACCAGGACATGCGAACCATCTGTCGACCAGAGGCTGCCCGCTCCTGCGCTCCCACGGTTTAGAAGTTCCAACGCCCGCCGGATCTGTCGAACTAGGAAATCAGAGGACGAGCTGCCTTCGGCCGCCCGTGGTACTACGCCAGAAGGTTGGTCGCGCGAGATTGCGACTATTTCAGCCACACGGTCCCATCGCTAGTCCGCCGAGTCGGCGGCTTGAGGGCATTCGGTCGCTATGCCATCCTCTCCTGCAACTAATAGGGGAGTGTCGGTTCTTATGGCCACTGTGTCCATCGCCTCTCTCGACGCGAACAAGGCGGAAGGCAACTCGGGCGCAACGCCGTTCACTTTCATCGTGAAGTTGGATCAGGCCCTGCCCTCGGCTGTAACCGTTGACTATAGGGTTGCCCAATCGACGCGACCAAAACTCTCAATCTTCGAGCTGGATGCAACTGCCGACGACTTCGTAGGAGGTGCTTTCCCGACCGGCACGGTGACCTTTCTGCCAGGTGAGACATCCAAGATAGTCACCATCGATGTCGCAGGAGACCTCGCGTTTGAAAGTATGGGGGTGCCAGAGCACTTTGCGGTCTTTTTGTCGAATCCCTCAAATGGACTGGCTCTTGATCCTGATTCGACGGGGGGGCCGAACCCAGTGGATGGCGCAATCGTCAACGACGAGACGCAAACGAGCATCTACTTTCTTTACATGTTCGGTCCGGGAGGGGGGCCTCCCTTCATTTACACCACCCAGACTCAACTTGAAGGAAACTCGGGAACCACAGACTTCAGCTTTATCATCAGGCGAGTTGGCCCTCTCCCGGCGGAGAGCGTGACTTACAGTGTGTCGGGATTTGGCGACAATCCGGCGACTGCCAGCGATTTCGTCGGAGGATTCCCACAGGGCGTGGTTACGTTTGCGGAAAACGAAGCGCAGAAGAACGTCAGCTTCAGCGTAGTTGCGGATACGGAGTTTGAACCCACTGAGACCTTTGCCATCTCACTGAGCAACCCGAGCGTAGGCACCATTGGCGCAACGACCGCCTACGGCATTGTCATCGACGATGACGCTCCGGTGCTTCCCACCGTTGCAATGCCGGACACCTATGTCGCGGTACAGGGTGAAATGATGGCTACCGGCCTCGCGGTCGTGAGGCTGAATGACCTGAACGGTGGCATCTATACGACTGTAAGCCTCGAAAGTTCGACGTCGCACGGCGACCTGATTCTGCTGTGGAATGGAGCGTTCTGGTATACGCCCGCGGCGGGGTTTTCCGGCGTCGACTCGTTCATTTACCGTGCTTCGGACGGCCTTCCTGAATCAGGCGCCGCCGAGGTCACGATTCGTGTCGTTCCAGTGAGCGATGCACCAATCCCAACACTGAACCTCGCAGCCCTAACGCCAGAGGAGCAGATTGCGGCCGTCTATGTCGCCACATTGGGGCGTGCTGCCGATGCTGACGGACTTGCCTATTGGCTTGATCAACTTACCCATGGAACGCCTGAACAAGGCCCTCGGAGCCTGCAGGACATCGCTGTGTCTATTGCTCTTAGCGACGAGGCGAAGACGTCGTATCCTTACCCCGCCGCATCAAGTGGCAATACGGATACCTTTGTCACTGTTGCCTACGATACCCTGTTCAATCGTCCACCAAACGACGAGGGTCTTGACTACTGGGGCGGACAAATAGAGCAAAGGCTGGCCCTCGGCCAGTTTGACGGCTCGATCATGGTGGACATCATGGCCGGGGCGAGGAACACCCAATTTCTGGGTCTGGACATCTCGACACTGATGCAGAAAGTGACGGTGTCTTTGGCCTACGTCCAGGCGCAGCGAGACCTAGGCTCGCAATGGACCTTGGCAGATGATCGGGCTGAAGCAGTGACCTTGATAGACCGCGTTGGCTTTACACCCGAAACTCTTCTGATTGGCATTGCGCAGGCTAAAGAACTCGTGGCAGCCGATATCTTGTGAGCCAGCGATGCAGGTGCGCCGAACTGTGACCAGCTCTAGCACTCGCGAAGAGCGCGCCGAAACTTAGCGATTGTTAATTTGTGAATG
>CADECW010000319.1 GCA_902825855.1 uncultured Rhodospirillales bacterium
CGGCTTGCCCTTGTATCACCTGATGGAGGCTCATGTTCTGGCGGCCGAGCGCCTGCATGGCGACGACACCACGGTGCCGATCCTGGCCAAAGGCAAGACGGTCACGGGCCACATCTGGGCCTACGTGCGAGACGACCGACCGTTCTGCGGGCCCGCCCCACCGGCCGCCGTCTACTATGCTTCCCGGGACCGGCGCGGCGAGCATCCGGCCCGCCATCTGGCGAACTTTACCGGCATCCTTCAAGCCGATGCCTATAGCGGCTTCAATGGCCTGTACAAGGCGGCGCGCAGACCGGCGCCCATCACAGCGGCGCTCTGTTGGGCGCACGCCAGGCGGCAGTTCTTCGAGCTGGCCGATATCGCCAAGAACGCCCGACGAGGACGATCGGCGACGGCGATCTCGCCGATCGCGCTGGCGGCCGTCCAACGCATCGACGCGCTGTTCGACATCGAGCGCACGATCAATGGGCTAAATGCCGACCAGCGTCGACGCGTTCGCCAGAAGAAGAGTGCGCCACGCGTGGCCGAACTCGAGGCCTGGCTGCGTGATCAACGATCCAGGCTGTCGCGCTCGGCCCCCGTGATCAAGCCGATCGACTACATGCTCAAGCGCTGGGCCGCCTTCACTCGCTTCCTCGAGGACGGTCGGATCTGCCTGACAAACAACTCGGCGGAACGAGCGTTGCGCGGTCTGGCCCTGGGCAGAAAGGCGTGGCTGTTCGCCGGTTCCGACCGCGGCGCCGATCGCGCGGCCGTCATGTTCACGCTGATCATGACGGCAAAGCTCAACGATGTTGATCCGCAAGCTTGGCTGGCCGACGTCTTTACCCGCATCGCCTCGCTGCCGCAGAGCCGCTTGCATGAGCTGCTGCCCTGGGAGTGGAAGAAGCTCCCTCTGCAGGTCGCCGCCTGATCGTCGCCGCGGCCTACCTCGTAGGCTTACGGAACGGACTGCGTAAGATCACCGCCTGATGACCGACCTGATCCGGTTGATGCTTGCCTTACTGGCCTCACTCTTTAAGTCGAGAGCACAGCTGGAGGCAGAGAATCTGGTCCTTCGGCAGCAGATCAACGTGCTTCGACGGCGGATCGCCAAGCGACCGGTCCTGACAAACATCGATCGCACGCTGTTTGTCTGGCTCTATCACTGGTTCCGCTCGACCGCCGGCGCTCTTGCCATCGTCAGGCCGGAGACGGTCATTCGCTGGCATCGCCTTGGCTTCCGCGCTTACTGGCGCTGGCGGTCAGGAAATCGTGTCGGCAGGCCGAAGGTCTTCGCCGAATTGCGCACCTCATTCGCGAAATGAGCCAGGCGAACCCACTCTGGGGTGCACCGCGCATCCACGGCGAGTTGCTCAAGCTGGGCTTTGAGGTAGCCCAGTCGACCGTGGCCAAGTACATGGTGCGACGGCGCGGGCCACCATCGCAAGGCTGGAAGACCTTCCTGCTCAACCACGCGCCGCACATCGTCGCCATCGACCTGTTTGTCGTGCCGACGGCCGGCTTCAAGTTACTATACGGCTTGGTGATCATCAGGCTTCGACGACGCCAGCTGGTATGGATCAGTGTCACGACCAATCCCACAGCCTACTGGATCGCTCGACAAATCACCGAGGCCTTTCCCTGGGAGCAGGCGCCGAAATACCTTATCCGCGATCGAGATGCCTCCTACGGCCTTCCAGTAACCCGACGTCTCGCGGCCATGGGTATCCGCGACCGACCAACAGCACCGCGATCGCCCTGGCAGAACGGACATGTCGAACGCCTCATCGGCTCGATCCGGCGAGAATGTCTGGACCATGTCGTAATCCTGGGCGAAGCCCACCTGCGCCAAGTCTTGAACGCGTATGCCGACTACTACAACGGCTTCCGGACTCACCGGGCCTTGGCCAAGGACGCTCCGCTCCATCGAGCCACCGAGCTTCTTGGCACGATCACAGCGCTACCGCTTCTCGGCGGCCTCCACCATAAGTACTGTCGAATCTAGTATTCGGTACACACAGGGCCAAGCACTCGGTATGGGATGTCGATCCGGTTCTGAAGCCGTTCAAGGATCTGCCAGTGACAGGACGGGTGGCGGGCTACGCCGGGCCGCCTAATGCAAAGGCTGCCGAGGTGATCAGCAAGTACATCATCGTCGACATGTACGCCAAGGCGATCCAGGGTATGGCGCCCGAGGAAGCCGCCAAGTGGGCGCACGGCGAGGCGACGAAGGCGTACGCCGCCTAGAAACAGGCACGCGTCGTCCCGACCGGAACTGAACTCCGGTCGGGACCGTGTAACCGTGGCGCATCCCACAGCGGGTTCTCTGCACTCATCCGTCGGATCAGGGCGCGAACTTAGATCGGGAACTTGGGTCTGTCGCCACAAGACCTCGACTTCGGGCAGTCGGTTACCATCGGCAGCAAGGAGACATCGCTCGAGGAAGAGCAGAGCGATGCCTTTCAGCTTAAGTACTACGCCGCCGGTGTCGGCAACATCAAGGTTGGATGGCTGGGAACAGGCG
>CADECW010000320.1 GCA_902825855.1 uncultured Rhodospirillales bacterium
GGTCGCGTCTATCGTGTTCATCTGCCAGCGGATCGGGCTGTGGGACTGGTCTCAATCAAAGACGACACTGCTGTGGGTCATTTTCGTCGCTCCTGGCTTGGTCGGCCGGATGATCGCCAAGGAAGAACACCCGAGGTTGCTGCAGGCCTGGTTCAAGGAAACGGTCGGCGCTGTTGTCCTCATCGAGCTGATCGTCAACACGTACACGTTTTCGATCTGGATCGAACTGGTGTTGGTGCCGGTCCTGGTACTCCTCGGCGCGATGCTCGCGCTTGCTCAAGGCAAATCCGACTACAAGGCCGTGGTAGGGTTCTTGAACGGCCTGTTCGCTCTCGTCGGCCTGTATCTCTTGGGCCGAGGCGTCTGGATGATCGTGGCGAACTGGTCTTCGTTCGCAACACTAGAGACCCTGCGCGAAGCGTATACCGCGCCTTTGCTATCAATGGCGCTCATCCCGTTCCTGTACGTCTTCTATTTGTACGTGCGCTACGAGACGGCGTTTGCTCCGCTTCAGTTCTCGATCGAGAACGCAAGGCTGCGCGACTACGCGAAGACCATGGCCATCGTGATGTTCAACGTTCAAACGCCCCTGCTGCGCCGCTGGCAAAAGCAGCTTGCGCGCACCCGACCGACGACAAAAGCCGAAGTGGTTAGCACGTTGAGCGCAGTTATTCGCGGCTACGAACACGAGCAAAATCCGACGCCTGTCGATCCCCGCATCGGCTGGTGTCCAATCATCGCCGGCCGGTATCTCAACCAGGAAGGCGTCGTCGCGAGCGACTATCATGCGAGCTACGCCGGGAAGTGGCACACCGACGCTTTCTTCAAACGCCGCGATGGCCAGTACAGCCCGCATGGCCTGGTGTACGCATTGGAGGGCGACGAAGCGGCGGTGCACGAGCTGCGTCTTATTCTCAACGTGAGCGGCGCCGACAATGCCGACGAAGAGAACGCGATGTTCCGACGCGCGGGCGCCCTACTGCTGGCACAGACGATCTCACCGGCCGACGCGAACAAGGCACGACCGCTATTCGCGGCCGGCGTGCCCTTCACCATGGAGGGCGCAACCACGGTGGCGTTGGAGCGCGAAGACTTCGCCGTCAAAGACTATCGCGGATACGAGCTGACGCTCATCCTTCGGCGCAACGCTGACATCACGCCGAAACAGGTCAAACCCGACGCCGCGTGAACGCGATCGCCATGCGCGGCTGAGACCCAATCCGCCGCCGGCGCATCGAGCAAGAATGAGGAGGCGAATGTCCGCTACTGCGTTACCCGCCGATCACCGCGGGTCTGTAGATGCCCCCCCGTTCGATCTGGCACCGACTGGGCGCGAGATTTCTCCAACGAAGGGTTGTAGTGCGAGCGTCGCCATGGTTAACAAATAGTCAATATTGATTTCGGGGCGGGTCGCATGGCGGACGTATTCCTCTCCTACAAGCGCGAAGAGCGGGAGAAGGTCACAGCGCTTGCTGGCGCTCTGAAGCAGGTTGGGCTCGACGTCTGGTTCGATCCAAATCTCGCTCCAGGTGACGCCTTTGCTAGGGTTATCAATGATCAGCTTAACAGTGCCGCAGCGATCGTGGTCTGCTGGTCGAAGGAAGCTGTTGAATCCGATTGGGTCCAGGCCGAAGCGCACAAAGCGCACGCGCGCGGCGTCTATGTTTCAATCAAGCTCGAACCATGTGAGCCGCCCGTCCCTTTCAACACGTTTCAGGACGCAGATCTCGCGACTTGGTCAGGGGGATTTGGTCATGACGGTTTGTCGGGGCTGATCGCGAAGCTAGAGGCACTGACGCGTCGGCCTATTCTCGACGAGTACAAACGCTTGGCCGAGGTCGAGGCTGCGGAAATTGAGGGCATCATTGCCCGCCAAGACGTCGACAACGACATTGAACATGGTGTCGAAGAAGGCACAGCGACACCAACTCTCGCGACCCAAGCGCCCTCCCACATTTTGAATTTTCTTGCCCAAAGTCCTCACACAGGCGCGCGAGAACTTTCGTCGGCACTGGCGCAAATCGCTTTCGAGCAAGAGGTGCTCGCCAGCCCGCTTACCAGATGGATTGTGGCCCCTCCAGAGGCAGTTACGCCTGTAACTCACGCAACTGTAGTGCACTCTTTGGCCGACGCAATCGAGGCAGCCGCGCCTGGCGACTGCATTGTTGTCATGCCCGGCACCTACCGTGGCCGTTTCATCGTGGACAAGGACGTCCGGCTCATTGGATTTGGCATCAAAGACGCGCGGCCAGTGTTGACCGGTGATGATCAGGGTGCAGTCGTGGAATTGAACGCCAATGCGCGGGTTGAGAATCTTGTTCTAGATTCCCGCGACCGCAGCCACGCCCTGCACGTCAAGAGCGGTACGCCGCAGATCCATCGCTGTCTTGTTGAGCGGCGGCAACTCGCAAAGGACACCAGAGGCTGCATTCATGTGAGCCGCGAAGCAGAACCCACTTTTTTGGCATGTACAGTATGGAGCCAGTCCT
>CADECW010000321.1 GCA_902825855.1 uncultured Rhodospirillales bacterium
CGCCGGCACATCGTACGTATACTGCGGCTCAGGGCAGGCGTCATGAGTGTCCCAAAGCCACTTCTCACCCGGCAGGTCCAGGATGGTTGCCGGCGTCTTGTCCCCCACGAGCGCGCCGAGCTTCATGAGCATCGGGATTGGAGCAAAGCCGGCGAGGGTCAGATGCGCTGTGCCACCTCTGGCAGTCAGCTCGGGAAGCACACGCTGCTCGTACTGCTTGGTGAGAGCGTGCTGTGCGTTCGCCCAGAAGTCTGGGTCGTTGTCCTGCAGTTGAAAGTTGCTCTGGTCGATATGGATGGCGGTCGCTGCCGGAAAGCAATTGAAGTTGCTGTTGGTCAAGATCGCATAGTGGATGTTGCGCACCTCGATTACAGGCACGTGGGCGCCAATCGGAAACGACATGATGAGTGGCATGCTCTCGGTGACACCGGTGGCCGAGTAGATGCGCTCGATGCGAGCTTCATGCTCGCGCTTCATTGCACGAAGCTGTTCGGCTGTGAACTCGTTGCTCTGGCCGTTGCGGTCGATGCGAGCATGGCAGTCGAAGCAGGCGAGCATGAGGTTGCTCGGGTCAGCGGCGAGCTTCTCGGACTCGCCTGAGATGCCGCGAGCACCGGCAGGGCTGTCGGCAATGATGTGGGCGTACTCGCCGACTCTGCATCTGGCCTTGGTCAGAAAGTCCCGGTTCACCGGCTTGCAGCAGCCCCGGAACTCGCATCGGCCGGCCGCAGCAACCCACAGGTCACGCCGCACAGTCGCAGGGATGTAGGCACGCTCGACCGTCCTAGTTGCGGCCTTCGGCTTGGAGCCGCGGGCTGTCGGTGCTTTCCTTGTGGGCATTCTTGTTCTCCAACTTCAACTGTCGGAACGCGCCGCGACGACTTAGCGTCCAGACGCGAATGCAGTGCGTGCCAACGATGGGGAAGAACAGGCGGTCGCCCTCGTAGGTGTCGCCGGCGACGGCCTGCTGCCAGTCATTCCGGTCAACGCTAGAAGGCCTCGGGTCGCGCTCGGGGTGCGTATGCCAGAGTCCGAGGTAGGCGGAAGTGCTGTGTTCCTGTAGCCACCGCTGGCGCGCCAACTGTTCGTGTTTGGATGACCGGAAAAAGTTGCACCGGCTGCGGCGGTCAGTGTTCTGCGGCGTTGAGACCTCGTCGACGACAACGTCGTGCGAGTCCAGCAGGTGCCGTCCCATGAGTACGCCGCCGGCCTCTCTATCCCACCAGCGGCGCTGCGCGAATGCCTGCATCTGCTTGATTGCAGGCTCGACGATGATGAGCCGCTGCTTGGGCGTAACGCGGTAGACCAACTTCACGCCGACGGCTCCGCCGGCGTGCGGCAGTGACGGCACGGTTGGCCGAGCACCATGCGAGTCGCTTCCTCGAATGACGTCGTCCGCGCCGCCTGGAACCACGGCGTAGTCCGCAAACCGTGCTTGGTGGCCGCCGTGCCATCACCAACCCAAAAGCGGTAGGAGGGCTCGCGCGCCTGGTCTCCCGCCGCCACGGCGGTCATTGCCGAAAGCAGGTGCTCGGCCGCCAAGAGGCCGGTCTTGCGCGCCTGAATGGGCCCGAATGGCACGAACGCCCCGGCGCAACCCGTGAGATTGCGGGTAACCGGTTGGTTCGGCTCGAGGAAAGAAGTTCGAGACGCCTGGGATCGCAGCCCCTCGTCGTCGCGATAGGCGCAGTCGAGGCAGCCCTCGCCCTTGGTCCACATCAGCACCGAGTGACCTCCGAGGTCCATTGCCTCGAGCCACGTAAAGACTACTGGTACCTCATAGTGCTGGTCCTTGAGCACTCGCGAGAACGAGCGCTCCACGGAGGGAGCACCAAACGCAAGCACGATTCCGTCGTACTGGCGGAGGTCGGCAGTCTTGAACCACACCTGCGCGGCGGTGGTGACCGGGGCAATGCTCAAACCTGGATAGCGCCGTTCCAATGCGAACTTGAGTCCAGAGGGCTTTTCGATATCGATGTAGAGAGGCTCGAGCAGGTGGCGGAAAACGTTGTCCGCCGAGTACTCGTCGCTGTCGACCACCGTGAGCCTTCCAACGCCTGCCGCGGCCAACGAATCTACGACAACGCAGCCAACCGCGCCCGCCCCGAGGACGGCCACGTGCTTCCCGAAAAACTCGAGCGAGGCGCCGCCGCGCTCGCGCATGTAGTGAGGCCCATGCCGGCGCATGGTTAGCGGTGTGACGGGCGTACTCTTGTCAATGGTGCCGGCACGCGCGCCGAAAACCACGGCGACGAGCGAGAGACCGCCCGCCTGGCGCGGCACCGAGACCAGGAGCGCTAGCTGCTTGGGCGAATTCTTCGACGGGCCGAGAAGCTGGTCCCAGAGCCTCACTTGTTCGGGCGTCAGCCGTTGATGCACAGCCTCGATGAAGGCCGGCGTCAGCTTGGCGGGCTTCGACGGAGGCAGCTCCAGCGCATCAAGGTGCACGTACAGCGCTCGTTGTCCGGCGAGCTTCGCTTGCTTGACG
>CADECW010000322.1 GCA_902825855.1 uncultured Rhodospirillales bacterium
GACAGGAAGGTGTTCAACTCCGCCAACGCCTCGGCCGAGAGCTGGAGGACCCGCGGTTGCTCCGAGGTGCCTGCAATACCTGCAATGCGTTTGAGCCGTGAGCGCGCTTCCTCGTCGCGAGCTACGGGCTGCTCAAGGATGGAGCGGTAGGGCGGCGGGTCGGGCCAGGAGAAGAGGAAGCGAACCGCGAGGCCATCGTCAGCGCCTTCCAGAGCGTCAGCCAGGCGGTCCGGCTGAATGGTGCCGATGATCGATACGGGGAAGCGAGGGAGGTGCAAGGGACCGGAGCGCGACTTCCTGTTGACCGTAACGCTCGCAGCCGCCCATGCCTCAAGGTAGTGCGGCCGGTCGCTGCCGTTGCTGTATCGGCTCAGATTGCAGAGCCATGCCGTCAGTTCATCGCGCCACAGAACGATGCCGCAGGAACTGCCCGAGACAACATCGACCAGGGCTTCGATGGTGGCGTCCGATACGACGATCTGACGGGGCACGAAGTGATCGTCAAAGACCGCCTCGGCGGGCTTGATGGGTGGAGGTGCTCCGCTATCAAAGGCTGTCTCGCACTCCTCCTTCCACTTGTCGGAGAGCAGGCGTGCCTGTTCGACCTTGGTCTGATGGACCAGGAGCCGTTCATCATCACCAGCTCGGAGGTCTGCCTCGATCGGATCAAGCAGGCGACGGGCCGCACCAAGAGCTGGCGACTTGCCAGAGGACGGCGCCCCGACCAGCGCCTGCCAGAGAATGGTCGGCTCACGCCATCCAGGCCTGACTTCGGCGATCACTCCAGCGCCAACAACTGCCGCCACGCAGGCTAGAAGGCCTTGCCCTACATAGTCGGCAGGGGCGCCGGCAGAGGCGGCAGTATCCTGCACCCACTGGCGCCATTCGGTGGGGAAGATGTGTACCGGAAATACCGGAATCTCCCCGCGCGCACCCTCCAGCAGGCTGGGATCAATGTCGCCCCAGAGGTCGGCAGTGGGATCGAAGCGACGCAAAGCGCTACGCTGCGACATGCTGCACCTCCGCGCTGTACAAGGGCGGGACTCGCACCGGTCGAGTCATCGCGGCGTGAATGCGCCGGAGGGTGATGTCGTCGCTGCAGGCAATGCCGGGCGCTTGCTCAAGGACGTAAGGCGCGACTTCCAGCCGGAACAAGAAGACGCCACGGCAACCGGAGTGCAGCCAGCGCAGCCCATCGAGATATACAGGTACCGTGCTGCCTTCCATGAAGGCATCGTCGAGCCAATGTGCGCCCAGGATCTGAGCCCGCCCGTAGCGCGTGGCGGATCGCCGGCTGTGCACGCCGATGGCCACGATGTCCTCAAGCTCGCCGCGCTCATTGAGGTAGGGAACTGTGATCGCGCTCGATCCGTCCCTGGCCGGTTCGTAGATGCCACCGTGCATTTGTACGTAGTCGACGCCCAGGAGGTCGGTTGTATCGATTGGGATGCCTGCATCATCGAGTGCCGCGGCTACCGCGGGCTGCAGCGCACGGCGACGATTGCTGAGGACTTCGCGCATCAGAGGTGTCACGCGCGCACCTCGATGTTGTGACCAGCCGATTCAGCTACTGCGACGGCGGTCGGCCCAGGAAGACCGTGGCGCCGCATCAACCGCTTAACAATCGTGCCGAGCGCTCCAACCACTCCTCCGTGCTCTTCCTTTTTCGGTGGCTTCGCGTTGCGCGATATCGGCTGCCAGCAGTCGATGGAAGCAGGGGCGTGGCGCTTGCGCTGCTCGGTCTGTGAGACTAAGTTGATCATCTGTTGCTCGATTCCTTGGAAGGGGTTGGGCTTGTCATTCTCGGGACGGCTCTGCAGGCACGCAGGGCTGTTTCCGTTGTCGGGGATGTCGCGGGACACCTAGGCGGCCTGCAGGGCGGCGTTGATCGAGTCCTCGGTGATCAGCCGGACTCCGCCAATCTTGACGGCCTTGAAAGTACCGTCATCGATGCGTCGGTATAGAGTGCTACGCGAGATGCGTAAGATCTTGCAGGCTTCCGCCAGACGGCGAGCCTTCACAGCGTCTTGGGTCGATGTATCCAAGCTAGGCGCTCCTACGCCCGGAAGTTGTTGTCCGAACGCGGGAGCAATTTGGTTCTTCGTGATACGCGTTGCATCTTGGCCAACGCCGCTATTGACTGTCGGCCAGAACTTTCTGCCTTTGGCGCGGTGTACTAGCGCCGCTTGGGCTTTGCGGGTGCTCGATGCGGCCCCTTAGCGCCGCTTTTCTTCCAGTCCTCAGGTGCGAGCCTGCCTCTTGCGTCGCGGGCAAATGGCCTGAGCCCCTTGCACTTGAGCCAATCCTCGGCGTCACGAACATCATCACCGATACTCGGTGCACGGCGCCCTTTCCTGGGGAGCCTTTCCCACCGTTTAGTTCGTTCGCGATACCACTCGTCGAATTTTTTCTGCGTCGGCTTTCGATGAATGTTCCACTTGTGAACACCGGCGAAAATGTCAT
>CADECW010000323.1 GCA_902825855.1 uncultured Rhodospirillales bacterium
CACGCCCAAAACTCGCACTCCACGGCTTGCCATTTCGTTAATCGATTTACGAAGCCACTCGAGGTCTTCCTTACTCATTTGGCATAGTTCACCGATAGCCTCCGGTGCGCCCTTGGCTCTCACGCTGTAGTCTGTCGCACCTACGTGCCTCCACACATTCGTCATCGCGAGCAAGCTGGGTCTGAGTCCGTAGTGGCGCGCGAGCGTACGGCCAGTGTGGAGAACGGACTGACCTTCGGGCAGTTTGTCGGCCAGCGCGGCAATGGCCCTTTCCATGGAATCGGACGGTTCTGCGGCGCTGGCAAGCATTGCTGCTTCAATCAGTGTCATCAGCGCAACTGGTACAGACTTCTCCTTTTCGGGGTGCCATTTCGCTGTCCTTGTACGTAGCTCGACAATGGACATGCGATTCTCTGTGAGAGTCCCTGTTTTGTCGGTACACAGCACTGTCGCGGCGCCCAGCATCTCGATAGCCGCAGCTCGGCGAGTCAATACGCGCGCGCGCGACATTCGCCACGCTCCCATGACCATGAAGGCGGTCAACACCAGGGGAAACTCTTCCGGCAGCATGGACATGCCGAGGGCAATGCCTGCTAGGACACCCTTTAGCCACTCATCGTGGACCAGGCCATAGATGCCGACAACAAGCAGGCTGGCTGCGATGCCGATAACAGCGAAGATTCGAACCAGTGCTCGGGTTTCTGTCTGCAGACGAGGCGGCTCGGGTCTGATCCGGCGCAGAGATTGACCGATCCGACCAAGTTCGGTCCGCAGGCCGGTCGCCTGCACTGTTGCTAGGCCCTCGCCTCGGACGACGAGAGTTCCCGAATACACGAACGGTGTGTTCTCTCCTCCAGGACGCTCCATCGGCCGCTGATGCAACGATGGCGCCTTGTGAACTGCGACCGACTCGCCAGTCAGCAGCGACTCGTCAACCATGACGTCACGTGCAGTAACAAGTACGGCATCGGCCGCAACGCGATCTCCTTCGAGTACAACAATGATATCTCCACGGACGACTTCACGGCCTGGGATGCGGCGGCGCTGACTTTCACGCACCACGAGCGCACGCGGGCTCGCCACGTCGCGCAGGGCGTCGAGGACACGTTGGCTGCGGGTCTCCTGCGCGACGGTAATGAAAACCGACAAGGTGGCGAAAACCACCAAGATGAGGGCTTCGCCAAGGTCCCCAAGGACGAGGTAGACCGCGCCTGCACCGAGCAGTAGGGCGAACATGGGTTCGCGCAGCACGTCGGCGACAATACGAAGGAGCGTACGGCGATCCTCCGAGGGAAGATCATTGAATCCCTCGGTACGCAGCCGGGCTGCGGCCTCTTTCTCCGTCAGTCCGATGCTCGAAACAGGATCGCTGGCCAAGAGTTCATCTCGTGAAGCACCTGGACGGATAACGTGCCAAACTATGACTGACCAGGCAATCGGAGCCGTTCCATCCCTTGCCTAGGTCAAATCGCTATGCCCGGGGGAGCGTGGATGCCCATGCTGCGCGTCAAGAAGTTGGGGATCGACACCAGCCAGGAGACCGTGGCGTTCCTATCTCGGCGCTGCATGGCATACCGGGCCGAGGAATTCCTTGCATTGGCTCGGAGCGAGATTACCAGTGGCGGACGCCGGATTGTTGCCACTCTGAACGTGGTGGACGATCCAGCGCTTCTCGGCCACGACGAGCTTGGTCTTTCCCTCCTGGCGTTTCGCCAGCTCGGCGTGCCGGAGGACAGCAGCGCCGAGATTGCGCAGGCTGCGCCGCCCGGGAGTCTTGACCATGTCCGGGCAAAGATCGAAGGGCGGGAACTTTCGCGTGAGGCCTATGACGCCATCGTGGGGGATCTGGCGGCTCATCGCTATTCCAAGATGGAAATTGCGGCCTTCCTCATTGCGTCGGCCCGGTTCACAACCGCCCCTGAGGTACTGTCGCTTACCCAAGCCATGGCTTCCGTCGGCAGCCGTTTGACATGGAATAGCGGGGGCATGGTGGTCGACAAGCACTGCATAGGCGGCATTCCGGGCAATCGGACATCCATGATTGTCGTGCCAATCGTGGCAGCGCACGGCCTGCTCATTCCGAAGACGTCGTCGCGCGCGATTACCTCGCCTGCCGGTACGGCTGATACGATGGAAGTGCTTGCTAAAGTGGACTTGGGGCCTGACGAAATGCGGAAGGTCGTCGCGGAGGAGCATGGGTGCCTGGTATGGGGTGGGCATGCGAACCTTTCGCCCGCCGATGATGTGCTGATTGCCGTTGAAAGGCCGCTGTCTATCGACATGCCCGAGCAGATGGTGGCGTCCATACTCTCGAAGAAGCTGGCAGCAGGATCGACGCACCTGGTGCTGGATCTTCCAGTGGGCCCCACGGCGAAATTGCGCGATCGGCTACGCTTCGTGACCTTGCGAAAGCTTTTTGAGTACATCTCCGACAAGCTCGGCCTGCAAACTGTCGTGC
>CADECW010000324.1 GCA_902825855.1 uncultured Rhodospirillales bacterium
AGTGTGGCGAATATCACGATGATCTTCACGGGGCCGGCGCCTTGGGTTGTGTGAATGTCATGGCGCGCGAAGCAGCCTTGGCGGGGTCGTCTTGTTCGAGCCCTGCCCCTGCGCCTGCGCCGGTGCCCATTGCAGGCGCGTCGCCTCGCGGAAGCGCGTAACGGCCGACCAAGACGCCGACAATGACAGCGGCGATGGCAACAAGGATTGCAGTACGCACAGACATGCCCCCCGATTACGTTGACGACTATTGTGTGAATTTCATCGCCCGCGCGGCAGACGATTCGGCGGCGATGCGATCGAGGTTCGCTTGATTGGCGGCGGCCGCGGCGTTGTTGACGACGCCGTTGAGCTCATTGACCGTTTGTCCGGTCTGGATCTGCACCTGAGTGTTCTGGTCGACGCTGCCTTTGAGGTCTTGCGCCTTGCCGATCTGTTGGCCGCCTTGCGTGAATGCCGATGATCGCTGCTGCACGGCGCTCTGTGTCGAGTTGATCAGTCCGGACAGCGTTGCCGCGACGTTGACGGAATTTTTGTACGCGGTGTCGGCGGGGTGGGCCTGGCCGCTGACGAGCCCGGTAATGGTCTGCACCAACTGCAGCCCGTTGATGAGCGTCGAGACGATGTTCTGAGACGCCCACCCCATGCCCGCGAACGACAAGGCCCCGCCCGAAATCACCGAACCGAGGGAAGGCGCTTGCGCCATCGAGAAGCCGCCGCCCAGCGCCATCTGGGCAAGTGTCCCCTGCGCCTGCGAAGAGCGGTCGCCGGTGACAGCCTGCAAGGTCTTTTGTGTGAACTGGAGGATTTGTTGATCCGCCGTGAGGATCTGCTGGGTGCTGGTCGCGATCTGCTGCGCCTTGGCGAGGTTCGCGCTATCGAGGACGGGAACCTGCGCCATCGCCGGCGGCGCGCCCATGGAAGCCAGTGTCAACGCGGCGAGCATGAATATCCAACGCATCGGAGTCTCCCTATCGGCTGTTGGCAGAAATCGCGGCAAGCGCCGCGGTTACATCGGTGACTGTTAACGCCGCGCTCGCGCCGGCATTGCCGGTGTTGGCGGCATTCTGCACTTGGGCGAGGTAGAAAATGACGTTGCCGTCGGTATCGACGTAGCGCGCGCTCACACAAGATGGATCCGGCGCCGAGCCCGGGGGCGTTGTCGAGCACGCCGATGGCGCTCGACAGGGATCGGCCGCCGTTCCGGATCCAATCATGCCGACGGGACAGACCGGGCCCGATGTCGCTTGCGCAGCACTGGTCGTTGCGCGCATGCCGAGCGCCGATCGGCTCATGTCGCTGGTCATGGCCAGATTCAACGCGTTGAGCGCCGTCACCCAGAGATTGGCCGAGCCGATCGCGCTATTCCAAGCAAGGTTGTTTTGCAGCCGCGCCGCGCTGTTCATGTCGATCGCGGCCATCACCGTCGGCGCCGTTCCGACCTGCTGGCCGGCCGCCTTGAACGCCGATTGAGCCGCCGTCATTGTCGAGCCGCTGGCGTCGAGCCCGGCGACGACGTCCCCGCTCGACTTGAACAAGGTCTGGCTGTTGAGCGCGGCGCCTTGAGCGGCTGGATCGGGCGTCGCCGGCAGATCGGGGCCGTAGGATTGGATCGCTTGGCTGCCAGCGCCACTTTGCGGCTGCACGGTGGGGTTGGTGATGGTCGCTTTCTTGCCAGTGGTCACCGCGCACTTGACGCCGCTGTTGGCGCCTTGCCGTTGGGTTGTCACAGGGACGAGCTTCACCGCCGCGCCGGCAGTCTGCGAGCGCTGCGTCAATTGGGCCGCGTCGTCGACCGGAATATCCGCTAGCGCAGGCACGACGCCGGACAACAGCGCGGCGATGGCGATCGCAATCTGGAGCCTCATCCCTAACTTCTCCCCATGAAGACCGGCAACCACACCGCCGGATCGTCGCCGACGCGCGCGCGCAGCGCGTCGAGCTCTGCGACCGTCTCGGTGCGCCCGGACAGCACCTTGATCAGGTCGGGCATGCTGGCGAGGTTGAGCCGCGCCACGACGCTGTCGCGACCATGCTTGATCAGAAACGACCGACTTTCCGGGACCGTGCCGCGGATCCAGGCGACCTCGCGTCCGGACAGGCGAAACGCCTTCTGATAGCTCTCGTCGTCGGCTTTTGGATTGGGAAAGAAGATGTTGGTGCTGGTCTGCTCGATCAGCGTGTTCGACGCCTTCGACCGGACGATGTCAGCGGCCGATTGCGTGCCGAAACCGACGATGCCGTTTTGCTTGCGGATGGTCTTGAGCTTGTCGCGAATGAAGAAAGCGAACACGTCGTCATCGAGCAGCCGCCAGCCTTCATCGAGGAAGATCATCACCGGGTCGCCGGTGAGCAACTCCTCTGTCCGATGGAAAATATACATCAGCGCCGCGGTGCGGATGACCGGGTCGTCCAGCACCCGCGTCATGTCGAATCCGAACACGCTCGACA
>CADECW010000325.1 GCA_902825855.1 uncultured Rhodospirillales bacterium
GGTCTCTACTCGGGCGTCCGACATCACGATCGGTGAGGCGCTTTGATGGTGGGTTCCGTGAGTGCAGTTGTCACGGCAGTGTTCATAGTGATCACCCCTCACGGCGTCTTTGCCGGAGTAGGGATCGCCGGCCCAATTGGCGCGAGTCTTCTCAATGTCTGGTTGCAGAACTCTACCCGGTGTCACTCAGACTTCCCCCGCCGGCCACGATAAGGTCGCGCGCGCGCTTCATTGAAACGCTCTAAATCCTGATCGGCGACCATTTCTGTTGCTGACGCTACTGCAGCATGTCAGGGCGCTTGACTTCAGTGCGCAGCGTAGCAGCCGTGAGTTCAAGGAATTCGGCCACTGGTTTACTCTCGCTCCGCCCATCGCCGCGGAAGCATGCAGCAAGTATCGCGAGCGTCATCAGGCTGGCGTCGGTTTCGGTGTCGTCGATGGCGGCGCGCGGACCGAGCAGCGGATAGAACATCCCGGCGCGGCGATTGACCTCCCAGTCGACGGCAGCCTCCAGCCATGCGAGCAACCCGGGCACGACATTGAGCGAGCCGTCAATGGCGAGACCTAGGCCGTGCAGATCACGGTCAGGGATTGTCGCGAGCACGGCCGTCAGAGCGGAGGGCGACTCCATGCGCAAATTATCGTTCAAGTCACACCGAGCCATGCGCGATTGAACTGCTTGCGCCGTGCACGATCGACGCAACTGTCTCAGTATTTGGGTCCCATGGCAACGATTGGTGAGGAGCTGCGACGCTCATCTGACCGCCGATCTTGACAATGACTTTACCTGCGCTGGCCATGTGCCTAGCTATGGCTAGCGTTGGCTGATGCCGAAAGCCCCCCTGAAAAAAGCGAATTACGGGGCGCTTTTTCCGCGACCGCGCGTTACGCTCAACTCCAGTCTCAACTTCACTTTGCTCGGTGTTCACTGGAACCACGCGGCCAACGGAAGGCAACAAAGCAGTCATGCATTCCACGACGACGGCATCAAGAGAATGTGCGCTGGCGCGGCCAGTCGAGGCGAAGCGCCAAGAGGACACCATCGATACCTACGTCTGGACCGACGAGTACGATTTTCTCCGCTCCCTCTACGATAGCGCCGACAACACGTCGCCGAAGTTTCGCTTCCCGGACCTGATCAGCGCATGTGTCGCGCTGGTGTTCCGCGACGACAATGCGGCCGAACTGATCTTCGACTACCTTCGCTCTGAGCTGGTGTTGCGCAATCCCGATACGACCCGCCGCCGTGAAGCGATGTGGAAGGCGCAGTACAACCTGCTCTTGGGCCTGCAGCGCTCGCGAGCGAACCAGCATCCCTATCCGCATTTTCAGCTAGACCAGTTTACGACGGCTTGCGTCGCACTCGTTAGGTTCGCCAGCGATGCCCAGCGGCGCATCTTCGATCAGGCTCGTAAGAATACCGCTGAGCGCGCCGGCAGAAAGGAGTCTATGCGCGCTGCCGGTTGATGCCGTGCGTTAGCGTAACGCTATCGCATGGTGCGACCTACCCAGTAGTACACCCCGCCCAGGCGAACCTCGTCGCCAGGGCTTACCCGACCGACCTTGACCGCAGTAGCGGCCTTCGGGCGTCCGAATATCTCGGGCGCAGTGAGTCCCCAATTTCGTGTCTGTGGTGAGCCATGCGACGTATTGCGGCAACTGCCATCTTTGCGCTGTGTCTCGCACCCAGTCGTGCGTCTGCGTGCTGGGAGGAAGCGGCTCAGCGCTACGGCGTGTCGCCGCAGATCCTCCATGCGATGGCGCGGGTCGAATCGGGGCTCAATCCGGCCGCGGTCAACAACTCGCATCGTAAGAGCACCGGCACGTACGACATCGGCCTCATGCAAATCAACAGTTCTCACCTGCAAAGGCTCGCGCGACACGGCATCAAGGAAGCCGATCTCTACGAGCCATGCACCAACATCCATGTGGGTGCATGGCTCCTTGCAGATGAGTTCTCGCGTCACGGCGTGAGCTGGGAGGGTGTGGGCGCCTACAACGCCGCCTGCACGCAACTACGAGGCAAGGACTGTCGGGCTGCGCGTGCCAAGTACGCCTGGCTTGTCTACCGCCATCTACCCGGTGCCCTCCAACCAGCGACTGCATCCCGAATCGCCGCGCAGGCTGCCCATGCCGAAACTGTTTACGTTCCGATCCTTGCCGTGCGGGTGGCGCCATGAGTCGTGCGGATCGTTTCCTGCGACTAACTGTTGCAACGATCGCAGTCTGTCCATTGCTGCTCGCCGGCTGCGCTGCGCTTAGTGTCGATCGTCCCAAGGAACCCGGCGCACAACTGCCCAACCGCCCCGGGCCCGTCCGTCTGGCGATCGCACAGCTTCGGTATGGCAACAGCGCGCCCTTCCAGGTCTGCGTCGGGGACGCCTGTCCCAAGCCGACTAACAAAACCCTCGCGAGCGCCAAACAAAGATCGAACACGGACGCCGTCG
>CADECW010000326.1 GCA_902825855.1 uncultured Rhodospirillales bacterium
ACGCCAGCCATGCCCCTCCGGATATACATGGGTCGTATGGCAACGGGACAGGAAAGACCCGATCCGCAGGAACCTCGATTTCCAAAAGTCGCTGCAGGTGTGTTCCGGCGGCCTCGAATTCACCCAGTTCAAATAACGTTACACCAAGGGCGTTGTGACCCAGAATCCCAGCGATACGATCTCCCCTCCGCTCTGCCGCTTCAAGCAGTTGCACGGCGACCAGTCGTGCAGCACCCATTTCCGCACGTGCGTTGTAAGAACTCCACAATCCTTGCAGAACTGGAATCCGCCGTTGCTCTTCATGAAGCTGGACGCAAAGTTCGTGTGCTCGCTCGTATGCTAGTGTGGTCTCGACCGCCGCCATGCCTCGGGTGGCCGACATCGCGGCACCTAGCGCGATCTGCAAGTCCAGTTCCGTATGTCTGTGCCCATCGCTGTCAGGAAGGCTGTCGATCAGCTCGCGTCCCATCGTCAGTTGCGCGATGGCCTCGATCGTCGCCGACCTCGCGAGAGCGCGCTCTCCGGCCCTTACGCGATAGACGACGGCCTTTTCCACGGCACCCGCTTCCGTCCAATGATGTGCAAGTACATCTGGGTCGGTTCTGACAACTTGGTCAAAGTTCTTTTCCAGCACCAGCGCGATCCGGCCGTGAAGATCCCGGCGCTTGCCGAGGAGCAGGCAACCATAAGCGGCATCCCGAACCAGCGCGTGCTTGAAAACATAGGTAAGATTGGCGGTCGTACCACGGCGGAAAACAAGCTCGGCTTCGACCAAAGTGTGCAATGATGCGATAAGACCTTGCCCCTCGGGGACGACCGCTGCCAGGAGATCATGGGAAAACTCGCGGCCAATAACGGCGGCAATCTGGGCAGTCTCCCTTGCGGACGAAAGACGATCGATGCGCGCCATCAGCGAATCCCGCAATGTAGCTGGGATGGCCGTCGGTAGCAGCGACCCTTTTAAACTGTACTGGGCATCTTCTACTTGCAGCATGCCTGAGTCGAGTATGTCTTTGGTCAGCTCTTCAACGAACAGAGGGACGCCCTCGGCCCTGGCGGCGATTTGATCCAGGACCGGCATCGGCAGCGATGTGCGTCCGGCCATTCCGGCAGCCAGCTGATCAGATTGCAGCCGGCGCAGGCGATTGAGCGTCAATCCGGTGACATGGCCGTGGCTTGGCCAGGGCTGCTCAAACTCCGGGCGGAACGTGATCAGCAGCAGTATTCGGAAGCTTTGCGACCGATCAATCACCAGTCTCAGAAGTTCCATTGATGTAGGGTCGGCCCAGTGCACGTCTTCACAAACCAGCAGCACCGGTCTGAGTGCCGCAAGTCCCGCGAGCAGGTCAACGAGCGCAGCCAGTGTCGCCTCGCGCTGCAGCCGGGGGTTCATGTCGAGGGGCGGGAAGCGTGCGTCATCCGGGAGCGACAGCAGTGATGCAATCAAGGGCACCAGCATAGGAATGCCGCCACCGCCCTCCGCGAGTAAAGTCTCCAGTTTGCCAAATTTTAGTTTAACATCGTCGTCGCGGGCGAATTTCGCCGCGCGTTCCAGGTGCGCGATCATTGGCTGAAGCGGGCTATCCACACGATCGGGTGAGCAGTAACAACCGAGGTAATAATGAGCGGTGCCCGCGAGACCGTCACGGAGGGCCTGGGTCAGGCGTGACTTGCCGATACCGGGTTCTCCAGACAGCAGGATTACCTGTCCCTCGCCATCCCGGGCCCGTTCCCAGCGGCTGATCAGCAAGGCGAGTTCCTGGTCCCGCCCTACGAGAGGCGCGAGGACCGTGCCACGCAACGCCCTGAACCGGCTTTCGGCCAAGCCGTTACCGGCAACACGCCATGCCTGCGCCGGGAAACTTGCCGGGGCATCAATGGTGACGGTCTCGACGGCAAACAAGTCGCCAATGAGGCGTCGGGTGCTGTCGGCGATCACGACAGCGCCAGGTTTCGCGACCGCCAAGAGCCGAGCCGCGAGTTTCAGCGGCTCGCCGGCGGTAATCTGCCCCAACGACCCCTGGCCTGCCGGATCGTTGACCACCAGTCCGGTGGCGATTGCAACCCTAGCATGAGCCGCCGCCGGAGGACCGGCAGCATGTGCTCTGGTCGTGGCGACAATGGTCAGACCAGCGCGTACCGACAGTTCGGCGGCATTCTCACGGGCCTCGGGATAACCGAAGACCGCGAGCATTTCATCGCCGGCGTAGCGCTCGACGTGGCCGCCCTGGTCGGTAACGATCGCTGCCCATTGTTCCCGGTAGGTGCGAGTGAGGTTGGAGAGATCCTCGGGATCCATCTGGGCGGAATATTCGGCTAACCCGGGCAGATCACAGACAAGTATGGTCAGATTTCGCCGTTCCGACGCCGGGCGTGACGCCTGTCCGGTCGGCTCGCTTTGTTCCGATCCGTGCGGATATTGCTCTGGTACAG
>CADECW010000327.1 GCA_902825855.1 uncultured Rhodospirillales bacterium
TTGCGCCGCAGACAGGCCTCCATGTCGGCTTCACGCTGGCACTCCGCCGGCTTTACTCGGATCTGAAGCAAGTCGGGCACAATCTCGACTTTCTCCGGACGATGTTCCTCATTGGCGTTCCCGCCAAGGCGGTGCTGACCGGCGTCATCGTATTCGCCTTGCCACTTCTCCTCAGTCAGCAGAACTTCGCGCAGGAAGACATCGGCCAGATCATCATGCTGTACGCCGTCGGTGTTCTGGTGGCGGGCACCTACATGGCGCGCCGTGTCGATCGTACCGGCAACACGAGCGCCGTCCTGTTCTGGGGCGCGACAATCAGCGGCGCAGGGCTGCTCCTGATCGGCCTCATGGCATGGGAACCTCTCCGCAGCGGCGCGTGGTCGACCGAGCTCTTGATCGCCGGGGTGATTGTCGTCGGCATTGCCCACGGCTTCATCAATGCGCCGGTCGTGACCCATGTTGCCGATCTTGAGCTGTCGTCACGCATTGGCGTAAATGCGGTGACGGCAACCTACCGCTTCCTCGAACGCATCGGCCATGCCATCGGTCCGATCATCGTCAGCCAGCTCTTCTTCTTTGGCGGCGAGAGCGCAATCGTTGTGACTTGGGTCGGCGCCGCCGTGCTGATCTTCGGGCTCTTGTTCATTGCCGGGTCGGCGCGACGCGGCAACCCGGTGCGGAGGGTTGTGGCATGATGGATTGGACCGGAATGCGGATGGCGGCCACCGCAGTGCTCGCGGCGGCGGCGATCGCGAACCTTGGCGGCGAATCGAAGGCGGCGGTTGCGGAGAAGATCAACCAGCCGACCTATTCGGCCTGGTTCAAGTATGAACCGGAAGCCGAGTTGGCGTGGCAATTCTCCGCGGTGCCGAATGACCCCAACCGTGTGCTCGTGCAGCGCCGCGGCGGCGTGCGGTCGGAGAAAGGCAAGAAGGTGTTCGTGCTCTATCCGAGGCCATCCACGGCCTACGATACCGCCATCACCAAGATCCTCGAGGTGTTCGCCGCGAAGAATCTCGATGCCGAGTTCACGATCGTGAATTTTGGCAATGACGGTGACCGTGGCCGGTCGGCGATGCGCGAGATCAAGGACCGGCGCTTCGATCTCGCATTCTCGATGGGATCGGAAGCAACGGCGTGGCTGCACGACAATTTCCGTGGCGAGAAGACCCCGGTGGTCTCGGTCTGTTCGAAGGATCCGGTCGAGCTCGGCCAGATCAAGGATTACACGAGCGGTTCGGGAACGAACTTCGCCTACACCTCGCTCAATATGCCGATCGATGCGCAGATGGCCTATCTGCTCGAGCTCAAGCCCGAGCTTCGCAACATCGGCGTGCTCGTCGATCTCAAGAATGTCAGCGCCGTGCAGACCCAGGCCGAGCCGCTGGCGAAATTCGCGCGGCAGCGCAGCATCCAGGTGCAGATGATCGGCTTGAAGGAATCCGAACGGGCTAATGATGAGGTGGCCCAGCTTGTACCCCAAGCGGTCACGGCCATGCGCAAGAGCGACCCCACCTTGAGCAACAGCATATTCTGGATCACCGGCAGCACGGCGGTATTCCGCGAGATCGCCACCATCAACCGCCATGCGGACCGGGTGCCGGTCCTGAGCGTGGTGCCGGAAGTCGTTCGACCCGGCGATGACAGTGCCGTGCTCTCGGTCGGCGTGAGCTTCGAGAGCAATGCCCATCTCGCTGCCGTTTACGGCGCCGATATTCTGACCGGGCGGGCCGAGGCGGGAAGCCTCAAGGCGGGCATCGTCACACCCCCCGATATTGCGATCAATTTCCGCAAGGCGCGGGAAATCGGCCTCAAGATCCCGTTCGGATTTTTTGAAAGTGCCGGCTACATCTACGATTATGATGGCCACGTTGCCCGCGCCAACGGCCGCTTCGTAAGCCAGAGGCGCTGATTCCCACTCAAGCCGCGCCGTTTGTCGGGCGACCCAGCCGACGCGCTGCCCGATGGCACGCGATGCCGCGTTAACCATTCGTTAACGAATCCTTGATAAGCGCCGCGCCGCGCGTCTAGGCTCGATCCCACTTGCACCTCATGCAAGGTGGGAGATGCGGCGATGGGAACGAGATTAGGCGCCTTGGCCTTCGCGATCGGTTTGGTCTTGGGCGTCGATGGCGCCGCCGCCCAATCGGTAACGGTGATCCGGGGCGGCACGAAGGCGGAAGCGCCGCCATCCTCGGTCGAGATCGTGCGTGGCCGCCCGCAGCCACCGGCGCAGGTGGCGCAGGCGGCGCCGGGCATCGGGGTGGCGGGTCATGCGGCGTTCGTCTTTGCCCCGGGCGATGTGGCGATCGTCAACTGCCCAGAGGGCGCTACGGTGCGGAGCGTGAGCTGCCGGGTCCGAATCGCGCCGCCGGAACGCAAACGGGGCGCTTTCTAGCCCGGTCGCAGCGTTGGCCAAGCTGGAC
>CADECW010000328.1 GCA_902825855.1 uncultured Rhodospirillales bacterium
ATTGTCGGTGCGGCAGGTGCGACCGCCGCCCTGAAGAGCGGTACAATGGTGACCGTCTCGTGCGCCGAGGGCGAGGCCGGCCGAGTTTATGCCGGCATGCTTCCCATTGAGATCGCGACGCAGGACGCCACCACCCTCGCGGCGCCTCGCACGCCGATCATGGTCAGCCTCGGCAACCCCGACCTTGCTTTCAAGACGGCCATGCGGCCCAACGACGGTGTCGGGCTGGCGCGCATGGAATTCATCATCAGCAACTACATCGGCATCCATCCGATGGCGCTCGCTTGCCCGCAAAGGGTTGCTGGCGCAGCGGATCGGGAGCGTATTGCACACCTGACGCGAGGGCATGCCGCGCCGTCTGACTTCTTTGTCGAGCAACTGTCCGAAGGTGTCGGTACGATCGCCGCTGCCTTCTATCCCAAGCCGGTCATCGTGCGGCTGTCCGACTTCAAGACCAACGAGTACGCCAAACTGATCGGCAGCAGCGGCTTCGAGCCCAGGGAGGAGAACCCAATGCTGGGCTTCCGGGGTGCTTCTCGGTACGCCCATCCTGCCTACGCGGCGGGCTTTGCGCTGGAATGCGCCGCGCTTCGGCGTGTCCGCGACGAGATGGGCCTCACGAACGTGCGGATCATGATTCCATTCTGCCGCCGGATAGATGAAGCTCGGCAGGTGATCGATGCGCTGGCGCAGAACGGGCTCAAACGCGGTGAAAACGGTCTCGAGATCTACGTGATGTGCGAGATACCGAACAATGTCATTCAGATCGATGCTTTCGCCAAACTGTTCGATGGCTTCTCGATCGGCTCCAATGACCTGACCCAGCTCGTGCTCGGCGTCGACCGCGACTCCGAGCTGGTGTCCTTCGACTTCGATGAACGTGACCCCGGCGTCATGGAAGTGCTGCGTCTCGCCGTGGTCGGTGCGCATCGCAACAAGCGGCATGTCGGCATCTGCGGCGAAGCGCCCGCCAACTATCCGGACGTCGCCGCGTTCCTCGCGGAGCTCGGCATCGATTCCATCAGCGTCAATCCGGAGAGCGTCGCGAAGACGAGAGAAGTCGTCTACCAGGCTGAAAAGTCTCTGCCGCGGAGGCGCGCCAGCTAGTCTAATGGCGCGCAATCACCAAGGGCACCGGCGATCGGCGCCGAACACCGTGGCGAACTGTTGCGCCGTGCAAGTCAAGGGCCGGTTCTCTAACGACCTGCCGGCAGCCTGAGTGAGTTCGATTTCCCACGTCGAGTACCCCGCCATGAAGAAGCGGCCGACGCTTCCCACTTCAGTATCGCCGCATCCGTCTTCCAGGCCGATCGCCTGCGGATACCAGGCACCGCCGCGGACGATCTGCAGGGGTGCGCTCCAGCCTTCGGCATCCGCGAGATCATGATTCATGCTGGCGTAGATGCCCTCCTGCAGCAGATCTCCGGCGCCTCCCGCAGTGCGGTTGAGCAGCATCACGAAGGCGTCGAGCGCACGATTGTAGTGCACCGGTGGCCCCCAGAAGCCGTCCGGATCGGCATGCCGCCAACCGCGCCGGGTCGGCCAGATCGGTCTCGGTTCCAGGCTACTATCCGTAGACCAGCCCTTTGCGGTCCATAACGCCGGCGGCCCCGCCAAATTCCCAGTGGGCAGGCGAAGCACCGCGACACCCTGTGCCGACTCGTTTGGATGATAGCTGGAGAAGAAGACGTAGAGGAACTGGCCAGCGTGATCGGGAAGCGCGCTCAAATCGCCGTATTCGCCGGCGACGAAGCCGTTTTGCCATGAGCAGTCGGCGACCGAGGTCGGCAATCGCAAGAGATCGCCGTGGCAACGCCAAGTCAGCCCACAATCTTCCGACCGGGCCCGCCCGACATGAAGCATGGAAAGTTTGGCGGCACCGCACACCGGTGTTTCAGCATGGAACCACCCATGCAGAGGGCCGTCCAGCTCCTGCCAAACCGCCTCAATCCATTTTCCGACCCCTGGCTCGGGATCGTCACAGAACTTCACCGGAAGCGCCGGTCTGTCGAACGTGAGGTCCCGTCGCCCGATTCGCCTCAGCGTATGCCCAATGGGCTCATAGTGGGAAAAGAAGGCAACGGCCCCGTTGCGCCCGATCCTGACCGGGCTGTTGCCATCGGTACGCCAGCAAGTCTGGTCGTGCAGAGCGATCGGCAACGCTGCACGGAAGGCGACGTGCATGTGGCCGTTGCCCGCTTCAGCAACACACCGCACCTAATGCGCCATCAGCACGGGCACAGTCATGCTGGACAACAATGTTCGGCTGGCGCCACCCAGAACCCACTCGCGCAGGCGCGAATGTCCGTAGATCCCCATGACGATGAGGTCGCATCCATGGTCCATCGCACGGGACAGGATGACGCTGCCGACGTCGCCGTCGACGGCAATGTCGCGCCGCACCACACCCCT
>CADECW010000329.1 GCA_902825855.1 uncultured Rhodospirillales bacterium
AGGGCTCAGGAGAGGAGGTTATCGAGGAATGATCCGCACGATCCGGACTGGGCGGCCGATCCCCTTCAACTCCTGTGGTCCCAAGTCGGCTGAGATCAGCTCAATCCTGTTGGCGAGGTCGTCGCGGACATGCTCAACCGTGTAGATCGTTCCAGGTGTGGCCGCTGATTGAAGGTGATCGGCGAGGTTCACTGCGTCGCCCATTATGTCGTCTCCGTCTGGGAAGACATCGCCTACAGCTAATCCGAGCCGCAGGACGACGCGCTTGCTTTGAAGCCTGCCGGCGTTCTGCTGCTCCATAGCACTCTGGATTTCGAGGGCTGCTTTCATCGCTCCGAAGGTACTTCCAAACTCATTGAGCGTTCCATCGCCCGTCGTCTTGACCACACGGCCACCATGACGCTCGACCGCATCCCGCAGCATTGAGGTGCATACCGCGAGAGCTGCCAAGGTCGATCCTTCGTCGGTGGCAATAAGCGTCGAATAGCCGACGACGTCGCTGGATAAGACGGCCGCAACGCGATGGCTTTGCTCAATACTCGCGGCCAAGTCCTGGTGTCGGGTCCACCCCAACTTCGTTAGTTCGACACTTTGCTTTGGGCCAAACACGGCGTGCCATCTGATAAGGTGCTCTTCCTGTAAGCCTCGGAGGATGAGATGAACACCCTCGGTATTCGTGAAGCCAACGATGGCACCATGGGTCCTAGGGGAAATGGTCACACCTCGACCGGGCTCAGTGTTATCGCCGAGCCACCTTATCAGGTTGTCTGCTTGAACATCTGGAGTTGGCAGCTTCTCCTTCTCCATGGTCCTCTTGAGGCTATCTGATGTTAGTCGGGGACGCCTGTTCGTCCGCTGCATCCGGCGAAGCACATAGCCGACCAGGGTAGCCCTGCGTTTGTCCGCACCGATCAGGGTTGGCACCACGGCGAGCGCACTGCCGCTAATCGAGAACGCGCCGCAGTGGGGACAAACGACGGAATGAATGTCGCCGACAGCGTCAAGTGTGCTTCGCGCTGAGCGACATACGGGACACGGGCCGTGGTCGAGCATAGTGTACGAAGCTACCACAACGTGACGTCGACCGAGATGGGGACAACCGCTTGAAGCGTATAGCAAGATCCGAAAAAGCCGTGTGAAGCGAACTGTGACAGGCGAACAGAAGACTTCTCAGGACCGGCGGCGACTTCGCTTCGGCGATCTACATTCGTCAGAACTGGCCGCTTGGGCAACGTAACATCCAGGGCTGCGGATAGCCGTTCCACTGTGTGCTTGGACGGTGACACAGTCCACAAACAGCGGCGACGCAAGACCGAGACAGGTCAATCGGCCGGCCACGTGTTGATCCAGGGCAGATGCACATATGTTGGGGATGGGCGGGGAGACCGGAGCGCTACGTTCCCGGAGTCAGCGCCCAGTCTCCCCGTGTGACGGTACAAGGGACGGCCGGGGAGTGAGAGATCACGCAGGGGACTGGGGATCATCTCAAGCGGCCCATGTACGGTCGCCGGGACAAACGCCGATGGACGGGAATGGTTGCGAGAGTATGCCTGTGGATCAGCTCGAGCGAGGATGATCCCCTGCGGCAGGTCCCCTATTAGTGGCAGCGGAACGACAAGCTAGCAGGTGGTGCGGTTGATTCCGCTTCCACCCCGCCGTTCTTAATAGAGGCACAGCGGCTCGGCCGACGAATCTAGAAAAATTCAAAAGAGAAACCCAAGAATGCCGCCGACCGTTGTTCGTCGGGTGCGATGGGTTTTGTTTCGGGAGGAGCCGAGTGGGCTGTGCATTCGGTTAGCCGCGGCCCGCGTCGGAGGTGGTGGTGGACGAAACTCCAAATACGCTGGTGGCAGTATGCCAAGTGTCAGGTCTTGTCGCGGCGGGACTACTGCTGCCGGCAGCACTGATCGACCAGGCCTTTGGAACTGGCTTTCTCGATATCCTGTTGCAGGCCGCGATGGTGGCTTTCGCAATCGCTCTCATGGTCGCGGCTTGGAGCGCTCACCAGCAAAAGTAGGACCTCACCATCATGGGCGTGCTCCGTTTTCTAATGGGATTGCGCAACGGTCGACCGGTGAGAAGCAGTGACGGGCTGTTGCTCGTGATGCTGGGCTTGGCTGGCTTACTGACTAGAACGCCTGGCGGAAGAACGACTAAACGCCAACTTGCCACGGTCAGGGAGGCGACCGACAACGGTAGAACCGGGAGCCAAGCACTGCCCTTCAACGTTCCAACATCGATCCATCTGTCGCGCATGCTGGACCGGGCTGAAGGACCACGCGTCTCCATCGGTTGGATGATCGGCGAGCTCGGCGAGCGCTCTTTCGGCCTCACTCTTCTGGTGATGGCCGTCATTGCCCTGCTGCCGGGTGCGTCGACCATCGTTGGTCTGCTGATCGCCTGGCCAGCGA
>CADECW010000330.1 GCA_902825855.1 uncultured Rhodospirillales bacterium
GCGTTCATTTACGTGATCGACAAAGCCGCTCTCCGGCGCGAGGCGATGGCGGAAGTCTGAATCTCGACTTGGTGAAGTCGGCATCGCTGCACTTCGGTTCGACGATGGGCTCGCCTCCTGACTGACCTGCCGGTCGGCTTGTCACGCGGACGGATGTCCAACCCATTGGCTGCGCGCCCAACGCAGACGGTTGCCAATCCGCAGCGCCTTCATGAGCCAGATAATCTTTGCGGCACCGGGGAAATCACGGTCAAGCAAGTGCCGGCGAAGCTTAGCATGCCAGGCGATGATCGCCTCTTGCAACCGTTGTGCGTCGATGCCGAGCAGTTCCTCTGCCTGTGGTGCCTTGGCTAGCCACATCGCTTCGCCGAAGTAGTTGTACGTGCAGAGGGAGGCAATCATGGTGCGCACTCGCGCCGGGTCGCCGCTTGCCAGAATTTCATCCAAGCTCCGGAAGGCAACGAAGTCGAACTCCCAAAGGCGTTCGGCGATCGACAGGGCGGGACGTAGTGTACCGAAGCTTCGGCCGTGCTCGATCACGCCGTCGGCCGCGACGATCGGGGCGCGATGACTCCGCACGTCGTAGACATCAAAGCCATTGTCGCGAAAGAACTCAAGGTACGATACCAGCGGCGGACGAATGTTGTCGGCCGGGACTAGCGCCTCGGCCTCGATGCAGTCGAGGCCAGCGATCCGCTCCGCCCTGAGACTGCGCAGAACCTCAAGTTCGGCACCTTGGATGTCGAGCTTGATCATCGCGACACGCTCGACGCCTGCTCTGTCGAGGACGTCGTCCAGACGAACGGTCGTGATTGGCACTTCGCGCGTCTTGCTGTCGTCGATGTTGCCGTAGCGCTCATACAGCTGTCCGCGCATCGGATAAACCGATGCACCGCTTGCCGGCCCGTTCACGTAGAGCGTTCGCTCGCCACCTGTCTCGGTGACACCGACGTCGTGGATGACGTAGTGGCTGCCATTTCCGCGCGCGTCGAAGTTCGCGCGCATTGCAGGGGTCGCCAAACCATCTGGTTCAAAGGCATGGACTTGGGCCACCCCGTCGAGTGCCAGCCAGCACGGCTGTATGTCTCCTCGACCGCCTAGATCCACGGCGACCAGCTGCGACTCGCCCACAACTGTCCTTACGAAGTCGAAAGGTGTACGGGCGCGAGGAAAAAAATGACGCAAAGGCAGCCCGCTCAAGAATAGGTTTCGCAGGTAGCTCATATCGAACGTCATGACCTCGTGCTCTCAGCGCTGGTTTGCGTGTACGATGAAGCGCTTTGGCTCTCGCCCCATCCCTGTTCGGACACTCCGACAAGTTCCACGCTACGAAGAACGGGAACAGTATATCGGCGCTACCAGCTTAGATCACCGCCTATCATATTCTCCGCTGCGGTTTGGCGTTCAACTGCACGATAGCCGGGGCCGATGACCATGGCCCGCTGACTGAGGGACGGCGAAAAGCCAATACTCGGGTCACAATTCTGATGCCAAGCTGTTGCATCCGACAACACGTGTGCTGGATTTTTGCCTTTGCCGCCTATATAAATTTCAACTGTTATGCCGATGAAGCTTCCGCAAATCGATTACACCGCGCACCTTGCGTATGGGGGGCTGTTCGAGAAGCCGACGCTCGGCCTGAGGGCGAAGGCGTTTGTTCGCATGGCGCCAGCCCTTACAAGGTTCACGATATTGGAGGCACGCGCGCTCGCCGGACGCACCTGGGCTCGTCTTGGCAAGCAGGCACCGCGACCAGCTCATGCCGATGTGTTGCGTCGAGACGGCATCGTGGTGCTCAGAGTCGGATCGAACTTGCGTGCTCGTATCAAGGCGGCGGTCGATCTGCATCTTGCCAAGCTTGGCAAGCGCTTGGCGAGCATCGCGCCTGCCGATATGGCATACGAAGATGCCCAACTTGCGTTGGCGCGTACCGATGCGCCGGAGGTATTCGCGGCGGTCGAGGAGATGCTCGAGATACATGGCGCCCTCGACTTGGTGCGAGAATATCTTCCCGGGCGCGGGAAAGTGAAGGCGATCACGCTTCAATGGAATCGTGCCGGCGAGACCCATTGGTCCAACAAATTCGCTGATCTGGAAGCGATCAACTCAACGGCCGAGTACCTTCACGTCGACACGGGGACCGGAGTTTTCAAGGCGATCTACTATGTCTCCGACGAGGTCACTGTTGAAAGCGGAGCGTTCAGCTACGTGGTCGGTAGCAACAACCGTTACACCTCGCTGATCGATCGCCTTATCCGCAGCGCTGCCGATCGATCCGGAATCGGAAGTACGGACCGCGAGGACCGCCGCATGTTCAATGCCTTGCCAAGATTCTTTCAGCGTAAGGCGGACTTCGGGTTCGACGTGATCGACGAAGCCGCGGAGCCCTTGAAGGCGCGCGAGAGGGTAT
>CADECW010000331.1 GCA_902825855.1 uncultured Rhodospirillales bacterium
CACGTCCATGAGCTCTCGGGAGGTATGAAGCAACGGGTGGCGCTGGCGCGGGCGTTGGCGCCGGATCCACAGGTGTTGCTTCTGGATGAGCCGTTCGGCGCGCTCGATGCCATGACACGCGAACATTTGTACGACGATGTTCAGCGCATCTGGGCGGGCAGCGGGAGGACCATCCTCTTCGTGACTCACAACATGCGTGAGGCGGCCTGCCTGGGCGATCGCGTTCTCCTGATGTCGCCCTCGCCCGGGAGAATCTTCCAGGCCATCGACGTCCCATTGCCGCGTCCTCGCAATATCTACGACCCCGAGCTGGTTCGCCACGCCGCGCGCGTCGCTGACGCCCTCAAGAGAGGCACGGAAAGCGGAGTAGCCGAATGAAGCGAACGATTGTTGCAGGACTGTTCTTCATCCTTCTGCTTGGGGTCTGGCAGCTGGCGGCGGAGACCGGGCGTTGGTCGCCTGTTCTTTTTCCGTCAGCCGTGGACGTGGCGCGATATCTGTGGAATGCCGCCTTTGACGGCACGCTCCTGGAAGCGATCGGCGTCACGCTCAATCGGCTCGTCGTTGGCTATGCGATCGGTGTCCTTGTCGGCTTGCCGCTTGGCTTGCTGACGGGCTCGTCGCAGGCCCTGGAGGACACGCTGGGCGCGCTGGCTCTCGGCCTGCAGACCTTGCCGAGCGTATGCTGGGTGCCGTTAGCCCTTCTCTGGTTCGGGCAGACCGAACAGGCGATGCTGTTCGTGGTGGTCATGGGAACAGTTTGGTCGGTCATCATTGCCACCGATCATGGTGCTCGCACGATCCCACCGATCTATGCGCGAGCGGCCCGGACGATGGGGTCGCGCGGGTTCCATCTCCTGACAAGGGTCATGTTGCCGGCGTCGCTTCCGTTTCTTGTCAGCGGCATGAAGCAGGGTTGGGCGTTTGCCTGGCGGTCGCTCATGGCGGCGGAGATCTTCGTGACGATACTGACAGGCTTTGGACTCGGCCAGCTGCTCCACTATGGCCGTGAGCTGCAGGCGATGGACCAGGTGATCGGGGCCATGATCGTGATCGTCCTCATAGGCTTGCTGGCTGACCGCATCCTGTTCTCACCGTGGGAGCGGTTCGTGCACCGTCGCTGGGGTACGATGGCTGCATAGCGCCGCGCGCGAGCAGGCCTTGATGCGACGAACAGGGAGTTCATCCGCGCCGGAGCGACAAAGTCAATGCTGGCTCATCCTCCGACGGCGCTCTTCATGTCCCATTGACGCGCATCGCTTTGCCGGGCGTTTCTTGACTTAGGTCAAGGCCAGCTGCGACGTCAGGCGATGTACTTGCCGTGCATGGAGGAAGACATGCACGGCCAAGGAATTGTTGCGCTGGCGACTTCCGGAACATTCGTAGCGGCCTATCATGTCCTGCAACCGGGGAGTGAGCTCGGCGTCACGCCGGAAATGCTTGATTGGCGCCCGGGATGGATGGGCTGGGCCTTCGGCGCTGTGGCCTCCATTCTGATCTTGTCGGTCATCATCGAGATAGCAATGCACCTTACGCGATGGCTGATCGGCCCGCGCGATCGGACTTAGCCGCTTCCCCCAGACGATGTGAACGGGTGCACATGGTTCTTCGGCCTATATTGCAATCGGTCGTGATATTGACCTTGGCCAACACCGCGCCCCTGATCGCGAAGAAGCTGTTCGGCGCTCGTTTCTCACGTCCGCTGGATGGCGGCTTGGTGTTCTTAGACAAACGCCCACTTTTGGGATCGTCCAAGACGGTGCGCGGGCTTGTGGTTTCCATTCTTGCCACGGCTGCCGGGGCACCCGTTATTGGGGTCGAACCCGCGGTTGGCGCTTTCATGGCGGCGGCCGCCATGGCTGGCGACCTTCTCGCGAGCTTTGTCAAACGCCGCCTCAACCTGCCGCCGAGCAGCCAAGCCTTCGGACTCGATCAACTGCCGGAGTCGCTCCTGCCGTTGTTGGTAGGTCGGGAAGCGCTGTCGCTGACTGGCATCGAAATCGTCGTTGCCTTGGTGATCTTCTTCATCGGTGAGCTGCTTTTTGCCCGCCTTTTCTACAGGCTTGGCCTGCGCGACCAGCCGTACTAGCGGCGTCGAGCGGGCGGTGACGAAGTCGCGGGCTGGCAGCTCCAGACTGGTGACCGTGCTGCCAGCACGCAAGTTCGCCCGCACAGGCCATGATTCGAGCCGGCGAGGACCCTCCAGAGGTGGATATTGAGGGATGCCCGTGACCCGGGAACTGACGTTTCCTGCTGCTCTGGTCAATGCATCATCAACACTGGCTGATCGCTGTACTCGAGAAAATGTCGGGTGCAGCCGCCGAACATTGTCTCCCTCATGCGGCCATGGCCATACGCACCCATTACGACCAGGCCC
>CADECW010000332.1 GCA_902825855.1 uncultured Rhodospirillales bacterium
GGGTTGCCGAATTCAAGCGGATGGGGCGGAAGATTTGGGCGGCGCCTACAGGGCGGGATAGCAGATAGCTTTGGGATGGAAGGACGCGCCGATGCCTGATGAAATCATCAGGCAAGGAGCGGGCTTCACGATCTACCGGACGGACGATTGGGGTTCTAAGAAAGCTACTGTAAAGTAAGCACGACGCGGCTCGTCGTTTGAGCCCTGGTGAGCTTCTTTCGCCGATCCTCCAGAATGCGCCGTATCTGCCTCTTATCAAGGAATTTGGTTCTTTCGGAGACACCTTTAACGGAGCAACTTAGCCTCAGGAACTCGTAGAAATCCTCCAATGTTGTTGCTCGTTTCCGCGACGTTCGCGCGGGCCTTCCGATATTCGTTTTGTATAAGTCCCATAGCTCGGTCACCCATCTTTCCCGAGGAAGGTTACGCGGCCTGCCCGTGGTCTGAATGTCACCCAATGTTTCAATGGCGAAGGTTTCAAAGTCCTGGAGATGTCCTAGCAGCTTCTCCAGCTTCTCGCGGTCGGTGAAGTAGCTCGCGAAATCCTCGCGAAAGATCGAATTCAGACCGCTAATCCTCTGTCGCAGCTTTCCTGCCTGATCCGCAATCTGCCTAAGATCGTAGTGAAGGTGCCTTTGAAACTTGGGCCGTTGAGAGTTTTTGGCGTGGTCGCTGTAGCGCTCTGCTTCACGCCGCACGGCCTCTAGAAGCGCCTGCGCATCGCTTGGCGCATCGATTTCGAGTTTGCGTTCGAGAAATTCAAGCAGCGCACGTTCCCTCATTGCCGCCACACTTTCGCCGTCGAGTTTTGTCCGGGAAGCACCGAGTAATGCCGATAATACGGGCGCTTTCCGAGTGCCGCAATCAATAGTGGCAGAGCTTTACTAGTGGCGGCGCGCACGGCCGATCACCATTCTGTAGGTTCGAAGGCTGCGCGGAGCAGAGGTAGACATGATCACAAATCTATCGCGGCATGCGTCAGAACGGGCAAGGCAACGCGGAGCAACTCAGGCCCAGATCAACGCTGTCGTGCTCTACGCCGATCAATGCACTTGCCGCGGCGGCAAAGCCGAATTGATCTGGATATCGGAGGAAGCACTGGCGGGCCTCGGTCCGCGTACCCCGGAAGGAGTCGATATCAACCGACTCAGGACCCTGTGCCTCTTGGTCGCCAACGATGAAACCGTCATCACCCTCTTTCGCGCCGCCAAGCGGCCATAGCCGTTCTACTCAAGAAGGGAAACCCATGCCTAATCCTTCGCCACGGTCAGTTCCTCTAGGCACGGTACAGCCGCTTATTGCAAGCGCCACTGAGGCAGTCGATTTGACGCAAGGCCTTCGGAGCGACGGCCTAGACGGAGCCGGACGAGCTATGGGCTTGCAGGTCAGGGACATGAACCTGCCAACCAGGGTAAAGACAATTCTGTCGCGCATGGGCATCGTGACGGTTGAAGATCTCGTTCAGCTGAGCGCAAAGGAACTGCTGAAAGAGCAGCACAGCGGTCGTGGTACCGTTGTCGAGATAGAGAAGCAGCTGGCACTGGTCGGCTTGCATCTCGGCATGACCATCGAACGCTCAGTGGACTATCGCCGCCAAGGCGTCGTCCCTAGCTCCTGAGGTAGGGGTTAAGCGTTGGGAAATAGCGGGGTGCCCGTACGGCCTGCCTGACCGCCCGCAATCTGCGCGGTGTTCTGGGCCGAACGCCGAACGGCTGCGGGGCCGTCGACCGGGCTTGCGATTGCTCAGGGGCGGGGCGGCTCGCCTGGATGCCGGTTGAGGGTGAAGACGGGCGCAGGAAGGAAAAACGCCGGGCGGCCAGCCCGCGCTGCCTGGCCCGTTTCCGTTGCGTAGCAACGGCACGTCAGTTGGCCTTTAGCTTTTCGATTGCCTGTTTGAGATTGTCATTGGCTGCCTTGAGATCGTCGATCTGACCCTGCTGCTGCTCGATCTGCGTCTGCTGTTGCTCGATCTGCGCCTGCTGCTGCTGCACGGCCTTGACCAGCGGAACGACAATCGTGGCGTAGCTCAACGACTTCACATCGGTGATCTTCTCTTTGCCGCCGCTGTCATTAACGGTTTCAGTATCGGGTCCCTTGCCAACAAGCTGAGGCAGAACGTCCTCGACATCCTGAGCGAGGAAACCCAATTCTTCCTTGCCCGTCTCCCCGGTGCGCCAGTGATAGGTTACAGGACGCAAGCGCATGACCGCGTCCAAACCCATCGCTTCGCCAAGATCGGTGACATCCTTTTTCAGCCGTCCGTCCGACGCATTGAACCACGCACGGTTACCGCCGCAGCCGTTGGCATTATTGGTTGCGTTGCAATAGATACCGTAACCGGAGGCAGTGGTGTTCGTTCC
>CADECW010000333.1 GCA_902825855.1 uncultured Rhodospirillales bacterium
GCTCGGATGGCTCCTCATGTTGGCGGTCGAGGAGCTAAGCAGGGTGAAGGCCGTCTTGAGCGTTGAGGTGATGAGCCGCGACAAGGCGGCCCCACACCAGGGGTTCGAAGTCTGGTGCGGGGCCTAGGAAGCGCAATCGTCGGGGCACAATTCGCGGTCGCCGGCTAGAGAGTGCTGCTCCAGGGCGAGATTGTCGCCTTCCCGGTAGCCGAGCCGGCTCAACTTCCGAAGAAGGTGCGCCAGTGCGTGAGGCTCTACCTCTGCATACCAGGGCGCGGATCGGCGAGAGAAGGTGCTCGCTACTTTTGGCGCCTTGAGCTGCCTACCCCATGCCAAGGCGCTTGCTCGGGCTCGCCCTGCTGGCCCCTTCAACGCCTTTTGTGTTTCAGCACGCAATCGGGACCCCGGGGCGGAAGCGCCGCTAAGTCATTGATCGATACGACGAACTTCCTTTCAGCAAGGGGTCACGATCGGCGCCGATCGGGACCCCACCCCGTCGCCAAATTACAAGGATCAATCAAAGCCCTACGTCGATATAGGCCAGGGTCCCAGTTCGGCGCTGATTTACAGCCAGACTTTCAGTTGCTCGCGGTGTGGCAGCAAGGCGTACTTGGCCGTGATGGAGCCAGTGGCATTTGCTCAAGGCGCCACTAGTTATCCTAGCAAACCAACGCTCACCGATCAGGCTCTTGGCTTCCTCCCCGGCCGGAGAGTAGCGACGCTCCCGCTGCCGGAGGGAGCAAAGAGATCCACGATCTGACAACGAAGCGCCTTGGCCACACGCTCCAACACACCGACAGTCGGATTTTCCAGGTTGCGCTCCAGGCGACTGACGTATGTGCGGTCGATCTCGGCGTCGACCGCCAAAGCCTCCTGCGACAAGCCACGCGCGACGCGAATGCGGCGAATATTCCGGGCCACAAGCGTGCGGGCATTCATACCCGAACGCGAACATTCAGGGGTCTTTTAAACCACGGACAATAGTCCTATGATATGCAAAACTTGCCAACAACGATCGTAAGTTGGATCTCAAGTACAAGGGAAAAGGCGGCCATCGGCCGCTTTAATCGAGGCGGATAACCGTCGTCGTATAGATAAACCGACTGCTTTAGGACCAAACAATGAAGCAGCTTACATTGCTGTTACTTTTGATCAGCGGGTGCGGGTTTAATAGGCTCTCCAACGGTGAGGTATCACAAAGGCTATCCATCGGTATGACTGAGCAACAGGTGGCATCGTTAAGGCCACCTAACAGAGTTCAAATGCAAGCTTGTGGCTACAGCACAGCAGGTCAAGTGATGTGTAAGCTTTACATTTACGATTATTACATATCGGGCGGATACAGTGAGCACGCCCTAACAATTCTCTTTGAGAACGTTGGGGGAAAGTGGATCGTCAACTCGTGGAGCTGAAGCAAGGGCTCCGCGACATCAAATCAAGCGCACAAGGTGGCCTTTCCGTGACACGAGATCAAGTCAGGAGACTTAGGCTCCTGGCTTTCTCGAACCTCCACAATAGCGGCCGCTCGCGCAAGGTGCCTTGTATGAATGGTTCTTACCCCACCACGCTTGTTGGGCCCGAGTCTTTTCCTCTCTGCCCCTCTATTGCGCCAAGACAAGACCCGTAGCACATGTTCAATCTGCCAGTAGCATATCTCGCATGATCCACTTAAGCTGTTGTTGAGACCTCTTCTCTGCATTTTGCAGCTGCCACACATCGCAGGAAGAATAAAGAAGTGTGCGAGGTGTGCGACTTCCAGGCGGGACATGCGCACTTCAGGAGGAAGACAACAGTCACTCACCCCGCTGCTCGGCCCACGCGCGCTCGAGATCCTTGAGGTCGAACACTTTGATAAATATTCTCTTTTCGCCTTTCATTTTCGTGAAGCGACGCGGGTAGACTTCCGCCTCATCAAGCAGATTGTAAATTCTGTTCTCGCTCAGCGGGCGCTCAGCGGCCGACGCCGTTGCAATTGCGAATTCGCCCCCGGCGGGGGTGCCCAGCCATTCGCGGAACGAGCGGACCGGTAGCACCTCCAGTGGAACTAGCGGATCGTAGGCCGCCGCGTAAGGTCGATCTGGGGGTCCGAAACCGACGCGCCGCTCGGGAGGTTCGCCGCGAGCTGCCTCTTCGTACGACGCTTCCCTGGCCTGCTGGAAGGCCAGCAACGCATCCAAAGCGTCTCTGGCCGGGGTGACTTCGTCCTTGCGTGATGAATAGAGGCGCCGATAAGCGGCAACGCAGTCCTGCGGCCACTCGCCGCCAATCAGCTCGGCGACAGCAAAGAGAGGGCTCCAAACATCGCGATCGCGATTGCGGAGTTCGTCGGGAAGGGCAGCGCGTGGTCCACGCT
>CADECW010000334.1 GCA_902825855.1 uncultured Rhodospirillales bacterium
CCGAACGAGATGTTGCAGGCGATTGTCGAGCGAACCGGCGGCCGTCCAGTTCAACTGGCGGTACCGAAGGTGAGCGAAGGCACAGTCGAAATCGACGACGAGGGGCGATGCTTCCTTGTTGAGCAAATCGATGGTGGAGACGGGCAGATGTATACCAAGGCGACCTTCCTGATGGCGGTGATGCAGGATGGCCAGGTTGTCTTCGACGGTGGCCGCGTTCAGTGGGTCCATCCGTTCCCCTACACGGCGGGCATGGGTGAGATTCGCAACGGGAAGCTCGAAGTTCCCGGATCGCGGCAGGTACCGTGGGTTGCGTCTCCCGCGAAGCCTCAGTAGTAACCACAGGCTCTTGGCTCAGGATCACGGCACTTCGGTGTCGTGATTCCTGGCCTTGGCCGGACAAACAGGAGGTCCCATGAAACCGTTCCAAACGATTGCGTTCGGCGCGCTATTGATGTCTTGCGCTGCCGCCCAGAAGCTGGAGACGCAGAAGGCGGACCCGGCGAAAGTCATTCGCGTTGAGACCGCGAAGGACCACCTCACGGTCATCGAGCTGGCAGACACCGTTACGATGGTGGCCGTCGGCAACCGGAGCGCATTCACCGTCGAGAGGCGAGAGAACAAGGTGTTCGTCACGCCGACCGACGAGAGCGCCCGTACCAATCTGTTCATCTGGACCAGCGGTGGCCGCTACTCCTACGAACTGGTTCCCGCCGCGAGCGTCGAGCAGATGCACTTTGCGATCGATCAGCCGCCTGCGCCAGTAGTAGCGGCCGCGCTCTCCGCGCCACCCGTCCCCCCTGAGCGAATCCCGTCCGCGATGTTGACCGAGGCGATTCCTGTGCTGGTCACGGGCGAACGAGACACAGCGGGCCGGGTGGAGGTTGCCATCCGCGATCTGTACCGCCGGGATCACCGGCTCTATCTTCGCTATGCCTTCATCAACCGAACGAGTACTGCTTATCAGCCCGTGCGGCCGGCGAGTTCGATTCTCGAAGGCGCGAAGGCTCAGCAGTCGCTCATCTCGCCCACCGAGCATCAGTTGGGAGAGCGAATCGCGCGGACTATCAAGTCGGATGGAGAAGCGGCTATCGAGATTCTGGACGCCGACCAGGCGCCGCTGATCTCGCCCGGTGGCCAAGGTTGGGGCTGGTTAGTAGTGAATGACATTTCCTCGCCCGCACCCGATACCGTGTCTGTGCTCAAGATGCAGTTCGCGGCCGATTCGAAGGGCACCGTGGACGCGTTTCTGGTTCTTTCTCCCGCGCCTGCATCCGAGGTGGCCCGTGCCCGACGGCCCGTCGAATGACCTTCGTCCCCTTTCCGTGAGGGACGTCCACGACGAGCTCGACAGACTGTTGCGCGACCGTCACCACATGGGCATGCGCAACCTTCTTGGCGACACAATTCTCGAACCGCGGAATCCATTCCAGAACGCGCGGAGGGGAGCCAAGCGCTGGGTCATCGCTGTCTGCGGGATTGCCCTGCTCAGCATTCTGATCTTCGGCTACTTCCATTTGAGATAGAGGTGCGCGCGTGCAGGACAACCCGAACGTCAAATACCGTCCCTCGCTGATTGAGGAGAATCCGGCCATTCTGGTTTGGCTCCTGCTGTTGGGCGCCTACCTATTGTTGGTCGTGATCGCGAAGTACGCCTGGTTCATCCGGGATGAGCAGATTGTTGAAGGAACGCTTTGGCTACTATTGATCGCTATCTCGGTCTTCGTCGCCGTCCACCAGTTTCTCCGCTCCGCGAAACTCCGCGAACAGGCGTGGCCGAATCAGCTTCCGACCGTGCCCACGCGCGGCGAGCGGGAGTTGGTCGAAAGAGCATGGAACGAAGAATCAGCAGTCGTTCTCGGCTACGACGTTCACGGAAAGCCCTGGAAGTGGGCTGACGAAACACGCGTCATGCAGGCGCTGGTGCTGGGCCAAACCGGCAGCGGCAAGACGACGCTTCTACGGAACATCATCACGCAGGACCTGATGCGGCGCGTTGGCCCCGAGGGCGATCGGCGCAAAATTCCGATGGTGATCTTCGACGGCAAGGGTGACTTGGAGTTCTTCCACTCGCTCCTTCCCTACATACATCGCGCGGGACGCATGGGTGATCTTCGGCTGCTGAACCCGTCGCGGCCGGAACTGTCCGTCCAGTACAACCCGTTTGCCACCGAAGACGACAACTACATGGCGCAGGTGTCGATGATCTTCGGCGCTTTCGACTTGCACGACGAGTTCTTCGCCAAGCACCAGCTCAACTACCTGGCCGACATCGTCCGCATCCTTCACTACACCGGCAAGCGATTCAACTTCTATGACGTGATGGTGATGGCGCTCGACCAGTC
>CADECW010000335.1 GCA_902825855.1 uncultured Rhodospirillales bacterium
AGCGGCAGAATCTCGTTGTCGATTATTTGGTGAAACCAGTCTCGTTCAGCCGTAGTAACGGCTGGAGACTTGGCGGTCTGTGTAGGAAAGCTCGGTGGGTCGCAGAAAAAGCTGTGCCCAATGCAGAAACCGGGTCCGAGATTTGCGCGATCGCCGCTGATTGACCTGTTGAGTAGATCCATGACCTGACGAATATGCGCGATCAACGAGTCGCTGACGCCGCGTAACTGGAGATGTACAGTAAAAGCGTGTGCGTCAAACCCGGGAGCGAGCGTTCTAAAAGCAAATCGCCGCCTAAGTGCGTAGTCGACGACAGCGAGGCTACGATCAGCGGTGTTCATCAACCCAAGCAAATACAGATTTTCTGGGACGTAGAACGTCTCGTTGGCTTGCTCAGAATACGCGAGCTTGACGGCCCACTTCGAAGAGCGCTTGTCCGGCTCGATCAGGAGCATCAGCTCACCAAGAATTTTGGCGAGGTTGCCACGATTGATTTCGTCTATGATGAAGACATATGTCTCGTCTTTGTCGGCGTGCGCCCGCCGGCAAAATTCGAGAAATACACCTTCGCGCAGGACGAAGCCGGTGCCGTTGGGGCGAAATCCCTGGACAAAATCCTCGTATGAGTAAGCCTGATGAAACTGAACTGTTTTCACCCGGCTAGGGTCAGCATACTTCATCAGGGCATATGCCAAACGTTTCGCCAGGAAGCTCTTACCGACTCCTGGAGCACCCTGAAGAATGAGATTACGCTTGGCCTTCCACAGCTCGATCGTTCGCTCGAACTCATGGCGCGGCATGAAGACGCCGTCCATAGCATCGTCGATCGTGAATGCCTTTCGTTCGGTAGGAGGGACCGGCAGTACTTGATCGAAAGGGGCTTTTTCAATTGTTGCCCGTAGTTGCGCGGCGGCCTCGCTTTCTGGATCGAAGCCTGTAAGCGTCTTAACGGGCAGGGAGAAGGGAGCCGGCCATTCCCCACGCTGTGTCCATTTTACGGTTCGAGTGTGTCGCATGACTGGCCGACTAGGATCGTACGCGTATGCTCCTGTAATGATACCGTAGCCGACCAGTGTCTTCATTCCTCTCTTCGCGAACACGAGGTCTCCAGGACGCATCTCGTGTGCGAACTGAACCGCCCCGGGTTTGTCGGAGGCTCCAACTCTTGAGAAAGTGGAGCCATGACAAGCAAGACAGCGAACAAGTTTTCACCTGAGGTGCGCGAGCGTGCGATCCGGCTGGTGCTGGATCACGAGGCTGAGCATGGATCGCGGTGGGCGACGGTGGTGTCGATTGCGTCCAAGATCGGGTGCACGGCGCAGACCCTGAACGAGTGGGTGAAGAAGGCGGAACGCGACAGCGGGAAGCCTGGCCTGACCGGCGATATGGCAGCCAGGCTCAAGGCGCTCGAGCGGGAGAACCGTGAACTTCGCCAAGCCAACGAGATCCTGCGCAAGGCGAGCGCGTATTTTGCGCAGGCGGAGCTCGACCGCCGACACAAGCCATGATCGCCTTCATCGACGATTGCCGCGGCGCGTATGGGGTCGAGCCGATCTGCAGGGTGCTGCCGATCGCCCCATCGACCTACCATGGCCATGTCGCCCGGCGCGCCGACCCAACCAGGTTGTCAGCACGTGCCAAGCGGGACGACGCTCTGAAGCCCGAGATTCGGCGGGTGTTCGAGGAGAACTTCGGTGTCTATGGCGTGCGCAAGGTCTGGCGGCAGCTCAATCGTGAGGGCCGCGATGTGGCGCGTTGCACCGTGGCGCGACTGATGCAAACGCTTGGATTGCAGGGCGTGATCCGCGGCAAGCAGGTGCGAACCACGATCAGCGACAAGGCGGCGCCGTGCCCGCTGGACCACGTCAATCGGCAGTTCAAGGCAGAGCATCCGAATGCGCTGTGGCTCTCCGACTTCACCTACGTGGCGACCTGGGCGGGCTTCGTCTACGTCGCCTTCGTGATCGACGCCTATGCCCGCCGCATCGTCGGCTGGCGGGTCAGCAGGACGGCGCACGCCGGCTTCGTGCTCGATGCACTGGAGCAGGCTCTGCACAACCGCCGGCCTCTTCATTGCGGCAGGCTCGTGCATCACAGCGATCGAGGCAGCCAGTACGTCTCGATCAAATACACCGAGCGCCTGGCCGACGCCGGTATCGAGCCGTCGGTGGGCAGCGTCGGCGACAGCTACGACAATGCTCTGGCCGAAACCATCAACGGACTTTACAAGGCCGAGGTCATTCATCGGCGCGGGCCGTGGCGGTCGTTCGAAGCCGTCGAGTTCGCGACCCTGGAATGGGTCGACTGGTTCAACAATCGCCGGTTGCTGGAGCC
>CADECW010000336.1 GCA_902825855.1 uncultured Rhodospirillales bacterium
GAAAGGCAGCGACGCGGGTGTAGCTCAGGGGTAGAGCGTCGGCTTCCCAAGCCGTGGACCAGCACCAGAATTTCCTGGATCCCGCCACGCCTCACCGTCCGATGTCCCAGAAATACAGCAAATACCGCATTACCCACGGTTGGGCATCTTTCCTCGAAATTGATTGAGCTTTCCTCCGCACTGGTGCATGAGTGGTGCACGCTGGACCTTCGGTTGCAGGTCAGCGCGAGGTGCACGCGGTGCAGAAGACCATCACGAAGCGCGCCGTGGATGCGCTGAAGCGCGGCGAGAGCCTAGCCGATACCGAGCTTCCCGGTTTCATTGTGCGCCGCTTGCCCTCAGGGCGCCTTTCCTACGGCTACAGGTACACGAAGGACGGCCGACGGCATTGGCTGGCTATCGGCGTGGGAATCGCTCCAGAGGCCGCCAGGAAGGCCGCCAAGGCCCATGCCGGAAAGGTCGCCACGGACGGCAATCCGGTCAGTGAGCGCCAGGAACGCCGCCGTCGGGCGCTTGCTGCTCTCACGCTCAATCAGGTGCTGGATGGCTTCATCGAGGGACGCGTCCGGGGCCGTGGCTTACGCACCGCCGCCGAAATGGCGTCTCTTCTAGACAGGCACGTCCGCCCCAGGTTGGGGACCCGGCCAGTGAATGAGATCAGGCGCCGGGAAATTGTTGAGCTGCTGGACCAGATCGCCAACGCCAAGTCGACCCGTTCTCACGACGGCAAGTCACGACGTGTGGCAGACAAGGTGCTGGGCGTACTGCGCTCCGCTCTCAATTGGCACGCAACCCGGGACGATGAGTTTCGGTCACCGATCGTCCCCGGCATGGGTCACACGTCGATCAGCGAGATTGCCCGCGATCGGGTGCTGGCCGATGACGAGATCCGCTACGTCTGGCGGGCTCTCGATAGTTGCACGCCAGTTGCGTTTGTTCGGATTGTGCGAGCCCTGTTGCTTTCTGCTGCTCGCCTCAGTGAGATTTCACGCCTCCAGTGGCCTGAGGTCGAGCCGTCGACCAAGCTTGACCGTGCGCTGCTTATCGCCACCGATCGCGTCAAGACCAAGGTGGAACACGTCATTCCCATCACGCCAGCGCTTGCGGCTCTGATTGGGGAGCGGGCCGAAGACTCGGGCGATTTCGTCTTTTCCACCGATGGTGGGTTCAAGCCGTTCAGCGGCTTCAGCAAGGCGAAAAGGCAGCTCGACCAGACAATCAACCACCGGCGTGCGGCTGATCGCCAGGAACCGATGACGCCATGGCGCCTGCACGACCTGCGGCGTACAGCGCGGTCGCTCATGTCACGGGCCGGCGTCGCCTCCGACATCGCCGAACGCGTCCTGGGGCATACGATGCCCGGGGTAAGGGGCGTGTACGACCGATACGCGTACCTGGCCGAGAAGCGCGCCGCACTGGAACGGCTCGGCGCCTTGGTGGAGACCATCCTGATTCCACCTTCCGGCAACGTCGTGGCTCTCCACAGCCGCCAAGCATAGAATCTCATCGGCGCGGATAGGCTGATCCCCGAAAACCCTGACCGTACTGGGCTGCCGCGCCGACCACCCTACGGAAGCACCGATACGGAGGTGCGATGAACGGCTATCTAACTCTAACGGAAGTGTGTGTTTGGGCGGCAACTCGCCAAGAGGAAGCCGTAGAAAGAGAGCGTCCAGCCGAGACCGCGATTTGGCTTGAGTTGTACGAGCCTGGTTCGGAGGTGCTGCGCCACCCGAAAGAAATCTTCCGTGAATTGCCGCAGCTTTGTGAGAACGGCAAGCTGACGATGTTCGGGCTGGAAAACGGCCATGGCGACATTCGTGACATCCCAACGCTGAGATGGTCTCAACTGCAGATTTATGAGAGCAAAGACGGATTCTATGCCGCTGTGCCGTCGCATGATCGGACTGCTACGTGGTGGGGGCGACTGAGGATCGCTAGCAATGACGCTAAGCGAGTTTGGCCTGCGCCCGTTTCCCCTTCTGATTGCCCCGGCAACGTTGCGGACGCGATCACCCTGCCAGCCTCCGCGGGTGATGGAGAGAAAGCTGCCGCCCATCAGGTCGAGGCCGATCAAGGTCTGGATGTGGCACCAATGACAGTACCTGAGCGTCGAACTGGCCGACGGCCCAAGTGGGACTGGGACGGGGCAAAGGCAGCCTTCGCTGCTCATTTGGCGGTCGATCCGGACGGGCTCCCTGCGATACAGGCGGATGCAGAGACTTGGGTCGCCGAGTGGTTCGCTAGAGGCAATAGCGGTAGCACGCCGGCAGTTTCAGAAATCAGGTCCAAGGTCGTTAGCCCGGTGTACCAAGCGGCCAGATCAGCGAGCT
>CADECW010000337.1 GCA_902825855.1 uncultured Rhodospirillales bacterium
CGACTCTTGCGACAGGTTTGATTGATTGGCCGATGGGAATGTCGTGATAGCTCCCGTTGAGGAGCGGCGTTTCATCCCTCCTCAAGGGATGCGGGAAAGCGTCAGCACGCATTCGTAGACGCTGCCCCCTGTTGCTGTCCGGTTGTTTGGAGCTTGCCTGCCGCTCGCGCGAATGGAGGTGCCGTCGAACTGGCCACGCAACGAACTTATGCCGGGAGCCGGGTTGGTGCCTCCCGTGGACGAGGTGCGCGTGACAGTGACATTTGGCGGATCGACCGAGACCTCAATGTTCATGGTGAAGTCATTCAAACGGCTCGGCAGGACTCCCCCTCCTGAGCTAGTTCCCTTGGCGAGTGTCAGGTTCAGATCGATCGTGTATTTCGGTAACAAGCCGCCGCCGTCGATTGCAGTGCAAGCGTAGGTCCCGCGCCACCGCCCGTCGGGTGAAGCCGCCGCAGGCGTGGCCGCAGCGGGTGCGTGGCCTCGCTCAGGCACTATCCGAAAGGTATGTCCACCCCTGCCGGATTGAAAGACAAGCTCGCGCTGCATAGTGCCGAAAATCGTCAACACCCCTGTGAAAGGTGTCCCGCCGACCACGCAATTGAGATTTGCTTCGCCACTGATAGTGCCGGCATCGGAAACGGTCAGGGAGAGAGGGCTCGGACTACAGCCAGCCGACGCGAGCGTGCCGGTACCTCGTCCGTTGACGATCTGGAGGGACATGGTAATCCGCGATGACCAGCCTCCAGCATGGCCAATGCCATTGTACACACCATCATACTTGGAGCTGTGAGGCGGCGCCACGCTGCGCGCCGGCGGAGGCGGTTCAGGCGACGTTGCCGCAGCTGCGGTTGCGACAGGTGCCGTCGTCTGGGGCTTGGCTTTCGCTTCCTCCTCAGCCTTTTTCGCCTCGTCGAGTTTCGCCAGCGCCGGTGCCGCTTCCTTCAGCAAGGCCTGCTGCTGCGCAGTATTCAGATAGCCCGTCGCCGGCTGATTGCGCGCCTTCTGCCAGGCCGAAATCATCTCACGCGATCGTGGCCCGAAGATGCCGTCGCTGCCGCGCGTGTCGAAGCCGAGCGAGGTGAGGGCTAGCTGCAGCCGCTCGCGCGCCGGCTGGTCGAGCCGCAACGATTTCTCAGCGGCCTCTGCCTCGGCGCGCAGTTTGAGTTCGGCTTCCGCCCTCTGCCGCTCGGCTTCTGCCTTGGCCCGTTCGGCCTCGGCCTTCAGCCGTTCCTGTTCGGCCTGCTTCACGCTCTCGGCCTCGGCGGCCTTGCGCTGCGCGCCCTCCGACGCCTGGCGCAACGCCGCCTGCTCGGCTTCTGCCTTGGCTCGTGCTGCCTCCTCGGCCCGCCGCCGTTCGGCCTCGACCTTGGCCAGGGCCTCATCGGCCTGACGCTTGGCCTCCGCCTCGGTGGCCGCTTGCTTCGCCGCACGCTCCTCGGCTTCGACCAACGCCTGTGCTTCCTGCTCGGCCTTGCGTTGCGCCGCTTCCTCGACGGCACGATTGGCCTGATCGGCATTTGTTCGGCGCTGCTCCGCGAGACGCGCGTTCAGCTCGGCCAGCTCCTGCTCGGCCTTCAGGCGCGCCTGCCGCGTCTGCTCGAGCTGCTCGTCGGCCTGGCGCTTGGCCTCGGCTTCAGCCTGTGCCTTCTGGCGCGCCTCATCTTCTCGCCGCGCCATGTCCGCAGCCTGGGCATCGGCCTTGCGCCGCTCCGCCAGCGCCTGTTCGAGCTGCTCGCTCGTGAGGCTGATGGCAGCAGTACTCACCGTCGGCGGCGCAGGCGCATTGGCGGTGAACGCGACGTACGCTGTCCCGCCCAGCACGACCAACGCGGCCGCAGATATGAGACCAATCGCCGGGGCTCCGATGCTGAGTCGCGCTCGTTTCGTCCTGCTTGCAGCACGGGCAATGCGGCCGGGCGAACGGGCGATCCGTGTCGCCTCTAGTGACGAGGAGAGCATTCGCCGCCATTCGGCAACGCTTTGTGGTCGGTCGGCCGAGGACACCGCCAGCGCGGCGTCAATACCTTGCAGGAAACCAGCACTGTAGCCCGCCGGCTGCAGATCGATCAGCGGCTGATACTCGTCCGTGAAAACGCGCTCGATGGCACTCGGTGGACTCTTGCCGGTCATTGCGTGGTAGAGCGTGGCGGCCAACCCGTAGATGTCGGTCCACGGCCCAAGCTTCTTCGATGCAAATTGCTCGGCAGCCGCATAGCCGGGCGTGAAGATCGCGGTGAAGGTCGTCGACCGCCCGGCAAGCGCTGCACGAGACGCCCCGAAGTCGATCAAGGTGGGCTTGCCCTCGGAATCCA
>CADECW010000338.1 GCA_902825855.1 uncultured Rhodospirillales bacterium
GGCGTAGTGCAGACGCAGCGTCTTTGGGTCTATGCCGATCAGTTTGGAGATCTCATCCTGCGGGATGCCGAAGCCGGAGAGCGACTCGACAAGGTTGCGACTCTCGTCGGTGGGGACATGCGGCGGGCGACCACGAGTACCGGTCACGTCGCCACTCCCTGTTGGACGGGCGCGACAGCCGCATACGTAGGCTCGTGGCGACCTGCGGCCACTTGGGCGTATGTCTCACCTGTCTCTTGGAGCGTCGCCTCGCCACCGGCATACGCCTGCCATCGCTGGACGGCGACGTCGACGTACTTGGGGTCGAGTTCGACCATGCGCGCGCGCCGGCCCAGTCGCTCCGCGGCTATCATCGTGGTCCCCGAACCGCCGAATGGGTCCAGGATGATGTCCCTGCTTTTGGAGGAATTGCGGATGGCACGCTCGACCAGCGCCACCGGCTTCATAGTCGGATGCAGGTCGTTTCGGCTGGGTTTGTCGAAGAACCAGACATCGCCCTGGTCCCGCGCTCCGCACCAGAAGTGGTCGGCGCCGTCCTTCCAACCGTACAGGATCGGCTCATATTGGCGCTGGTAGTCGGCGCGGCCCAAAGTGAAAGTATGCTTGGCCCAGATCACAAACGTCGACCACCGCCCGCCGGCCGCGCGGTACGCTCGCTGTAGCGTGTCGAGTTCCGAAGACGACATGCAAATATAAGCGGCTCCCTTCGTAACGGCGAGAATGTTCGCGCAGGCAGCCCGAAGCATCGCCTCGAAGTCCTCGCCGGGCTGGTCGTTCAGAATGGGCCGGTGCTTGCCTCTTTGCTTATCCTTTGCCGAACTGGCGTAGTTGACCCCATAGGGCGGGTCTGTGAACGCCATGTCCGCAAGTTCGCCACCCAATACCCGCTCGACATCAGCCGGGCTCTTCGCGTCGCCGCACAACACGCGGTGCTTGCCGCAAATCCAGAGATCGCGAGGTTTACTGATGGGATTGGTTGGTGGTTCCGGCGCGTCATCGGGGTCCGTCTCGCCGCTGGCCGGGCTGAGTAAAGCGTCGAGTTCCAGTTCTCCAAAGCCGGTCAGCCCGAGATCGACCCCCAATCCCTTCAAATCAGTTAGCTCGATGCCCAGCAGGCTCTCGTCCCAACCAGCATTCAAGGCCAGCTTGTTGTCGGCGATGACGTAGGCGCGCTTCTGCGCCTCGCTCCAACCGCGAGCCACTATCACGGGAATCTCGGTCAAGCCTAGGCGTTGCGCTGCCAGCACGCGGCAGTGACCAGCAATAATGTTACAGCCTTCATCGATTAGCGCCGGCGAAGTCCAACCCCAATGCTCAATCGAAGCCGCGACTTTGGCGACCTGTTCTGGCGAATGCGTCCTCGCATTTCGGGCATAGGGCACCAAGTCGGCGACGGCCCGACGTTCAACGGCATCGGCTGGCCATGGCTTGCCGGTCCGACCCGCTACAGGGGCGGTTTTCTTGCCCACCGAGCCGCCCGTTGCATTGCTGGCGGTCAACCCCTAGGCCTCCTCAAGTTTCGCGCCGTCGAGCCCGTTTTGGGCTTTAGGACGGGAATTAAAATTCTGCGCGTGCGGCTGGGGGCGGTTTGGGGCGCCGACGCGGCTTTACACCGACCGCCCCCCATGCCGCCTCGCAGTTCGCCTAGCCCTCTCGGCTACCGTCTTGCGCGTATGGCACGAGCCGCAGAGCAGCCACACGTTCCTTCGATCCAACGGGGCTCCGCCATCCTTCAACTCGACGCGGTGATCGACGTACATCCTATCCTCAACGCGACCGCAGCCTGGCGACTGACAGCGTCCACCCGCTTCCCATCGAACGCGATCACGAAGCTGCATCCAAGCCGGCGACGAGTAGAACGGGTGCGCAGGCTTTGGCATCAAAGTCACCGTCGACAGCTTCGCCGTCGCCACGCGGGGCCGCAGCGTCTGCATATTATGCCGTTGGTCGTTCAAGTTCGTAGTGTCGCCGCCGCACGAGGCGCTCGCGGTCATAGCCAAGGATCTAGCCGATCATCGTGAATCTGTCTTTGCCAAAAGTGTCTGCAAAGAGGACCCGCAGCCCTCAAGCTTTCCGCTTCACCGTGGACGCGAGCACCTCATTCACCTGCGCGATAGAAACCCGAAGCGCACGAGCGATGGCATGCGGCTTCATCCCGGACTTGAAGGAAGCACGCACCAGGCTGGCCTTGCCGACCGGCAGAGAAGAAGCACCCTGCTTATCTGGCCCCACACTGGAACTACTGGTCTCCGCCGAAGCCTTAGCGTCACCTTCGCTACTCACACCGCCCCTCTGCAATTCGTTCGCCCAGAT
>CADECW010000339.1 GCA_902825855.1 uncultured Rhodospirillales bacterium
ACCACGGTCGCCGAGGCGGGTCACGGCCTCTGCCCAGGCCAGCGCTGCCTTTTCCTGCTCGTCGAACTTGCCGCCGGCCTCACGCCAAGCGGGCACGAGAACCAGGTCTTCGACGGATAGCCCCCTCTTGAGAAGGTCCCGCGAATGCATGTCGATGCAGTAGGCACATCCGTTGATGTGGGACACGCGGAGCATCACGAGATTGACAAGCCTTGCCGGCAATCCCGACTGATAAACGTATGCGTGTACGGCGCCGAGCACCTTCGCTCCAGCCGGCGAGGCTGCGTTGTAATCCATCCGCTGTGACATTGTTGGATTTCCTTCTGTTAGCCCGTTTATCAACGCGCCGATCGCTGCCGAGCTCTGATTTGTCAGGTGGGTGCTAGGGCGTGAGCGCATGATGAATGCACGCCCTGGTGCCGCTCTGACTGAACAAGCGGTCAGTAGTCCCAGTAGGCCGGGATCTGGCGAAAGGCATCGCCGTCCAACGCCACCCGGCAGAACGGGAACGACACATGCGAGCCCACCAACGTGTCGCCGCTCGCCGCGAGTTCTCGCAGAAGACGGATCCGCACGCGGGCCGACTCCTCCGGGTCGTGTTCGAAGCCATTGTGCCAGTAGGGGTGCTCGAACCCGACCGCGAAGATCGCGTCGCCGACGAACGTAAGCCGCTCGAGGCCAGAAGATATGCGGACCACGCTGTGCCCAGGTGTGTGGCCGCCGCTGACCGAGACGACCACCCCAGGGGCAACCTGGTACTCCTTGTCGAACAGTCGCAGTTGGCTGCGGTATTCATCAAGGAGCCGCCGAGCGGCCGCCCGCAGCACCGGTGGCACCGGTGACGGCATGTTGGTGTGGGAGAAGTCAGGCGCTCCCCAGAACTCGGCCTCGTTGCGGGACACGTGGATCGGCACATCGCCCCGCAGCCGGCGCTTCAGCCCGTCGCTGAGGAGCCCGCCGATGTGATCCATGTGCAAATGGGTCAGCACCACATCGGTTATGGATGCAAGATCGACGCCGGCAGCCTCCAGCCGCAGGGCCAACCGCCCGGCTTTCGTGAAGTCAGGGAACAGATCGCCCAACCCGGAGTCGACGAGGATGGTCCGGCCGCCGCTGCGCACCACGATCACGTTCAGGGGCCAGTCGAGCACATCAACCGGCAGGTGCAGGGAGCCCAGCCAGCCCGCCAATGCGGCCGGGTCGGCGTTGGTCGCCAACACCTTGGTTGGTATCGACAGCATTCCATCGCTGATCACCAGCACCTCGATGTCGCCGACCTGCAGCGCATAGCGCGACGGAACCAACTCGTCGGGGCCCGTTCTTGCGGCGGGAGGGGTCTTGTCCAAGGTCGTGTTTGTCATGCGTGACATATTTGTCATGGTCGTCTCCTGCAAGTGGCGAGACCATGATCACGCGCGCACCGAATCCGCGATACCGTGCAGCCTGCTAGGTCTTGCTACCGAAGAAGCAGATAGACCTGCACTTTGAGACAGGTTTGCCTTTCAGGTTTGGCGTGCAGCACCTTTCAGTCGTGTGCGCGAGCCCATGCGGCGACGGCGAAACCTATCTCAAGTGCGAGGTCGCCCCATCCAAATAGCGAACCTTGAGCGAGCCAACTGGCCAATGTCGGGGGCTTCCCAAAACCGGCATCGATTTCCGTGACGCTAACAGAGGGTGGACGAGCAGGAGGTGATTCTCATGAGGATCATAGTCATCGGCGGAACCGGACTGATCGGTTCGAAAGTTGTAGAGAAGCTCAAGGCCAAGGGCCACGAAGCGATCGCCGCAGCGCCGAACACCGGCGTCAACACGATCACCGGCGAAGGTCTTGTCGAGGCGCTGGGCGGCGCCCAAGTCGTCGTCGACGTGGCCAACTCGCCGTCGTTCGAGGATCAGGCGGCGATGGATTTCTTCGTGACCTCAGGCAAGAACCTGACCGAGGCAGAGATCGCGACGGGCATCAAACATCACGTCGCGCTGTCCGTCGTCGGCACCGAGCGCCTTTCGACGAGCGGCTACATGCGGGCGAAGCTTGCCCAGGAAGCCAAGATCAAGAGCTCGCCTGTGCCCTACACGATCGTGCACGCGACACAGTTCTTCGAGTTCCTGCGCGCCATCGCGCAATCGGGCACCGAGGGGGACAATGTGCGCCTGTCGCACTCGCTGTTCCAGCCGATGGCGGCGCAAGAAGTCGCGGTGGCGGTGGCCGAGGCGGTTCTG
>CADECW010000340.1 GCA_902825855.1 uncultured Rhodospirillales bacterium
CCCGCGCGATGGCAGTGTAATGGGGAATCTCACAGAGGGGCTTTTGCGGGTTAACGCTTGTGAGTTGCCAACGCTGGCTGCCGTGGGAAAGACCAATTGCTTCAAGACGATAGCCACCGACAATGCGGTCAACTTTGCTGCTGAGATACTTGCCGAGCTTCCAGCCATTGATCGCTCCTTTATCACCAGCGACTGCTAGCAAAGACTCTCGAAGCTCAGGGTAGCGAAACTCCATCGTATTTGTTGACACGATGTCGCGATGCAGTTGCCGCCTTGTGGCATGTTCAATGACCTTCGCCGTGGTAACGATCTCCCTCCCAAAGTGCTCGTTCCAAAGCTCAAGCAGACCGGTGAGCGAGATTAATTTCGGATCGCCAGTCCGAGCGGTCTCCATAGTCTCGCACGGGTCCGCTTCCCCAAGCCACAGCAATGAGCCGCGTATCAGCTGGGACCAATCCTCAAACGACCCAAGTGGTTCCGGTTTGCTCTGGCAGCCGGCATGTTGATAGGCGCGCACAATTGTTAGCGCAGCATGAACATACAGCCCGCGGTTCTGGCGGATTTCGTCGATCGGATTGGCATCAAACTGTCGCAATTCAGGACGTTCAACGTTCGGATCCAGCCGGCAGACTAAAGTGCGTCTAGTCAGGTCACCTTCGACGATGAGATTGTTGCCGGTGGCAAACAAGGAGACGGACGTCGGAACTTCTACGTTTAGCGACTTTCCAAGGACTCGGACCTTGAGTGTTAGCTGAGTGATGAGCTGACAAAGTGCATCACCGCCCAGCGGGCGCTCGCAATTATCGATGGCAACAATCGGATCGCCTGCGAGAAGGGCCGCTCCAATCCTCTTCTCGAGCTCCTCGCGGGTTTCGCCCATGGACATCACAGCTGCGGGACGCCCCCAAACAATCTCGCTCACAATATCTACCAGTAAACTCTTGCCAGAGCCCGCAACGGGCGCGGAGTAGACGTGCATGGGCACGTTCAGTAAGCTTTTACGCATGACGGTACTCAAGATCGCCGAAAGGGCCACCGCGAAATCAGCATCGGAGACAAAGGAAAACTCACGCAGCATTTTTTTAAATAGGCTCAGCGCGTGCAAACCTTCTTCGCGAGTCGGAAAGTTCGAAAATGATGGGAACTCTAGGTCTCCCGGCAAGTAAACGAGCTTCGTTGCGGGATCGTAACCGGGTTTGGCGAGCAGAGTACCATCACGTCGCAGCGTTGGCGCTCCGATCACTCCACTTAGATGTGGCAGGTTCCACTTCCCGCTCCGTTCTGCATAGGTTTGTGCCAGGCCCAGTGGGCAGTCAATGTCTACTTCTTGCCCACTTTTCGTGGGTTTCCGGAATCTGGCGGCGCGAGTAAAGGCTTCAACGAGTTCGCGCGGGGTGACATCCTTAATTCGCACCGAGGCCAAATGACTAATGTCAGATGCAAGCGGATTCGGCGGAGCTACAACACGGACGATTTGACCGCCACGCTGATAGTAGCCCAAGTCCGCTTCAATAAGGGCTTTCTCCGCTTCGTCTACGCAGCGAGGAAGTTCGCCAGCAATAACCATGACCTCGGGGCGCCCAGCATTCTGTGCTCGGCGGCGCAATATTGGTATGTACTTGAGGGGTACTTTTCCGACCCAACCGTTTTGCCGCGCCAAGTAGAATAACGTCCCCGCCGTCTTCCAATGTGTCGGAGCAAAGCTCGGCCACTTCCGCTCCGTTGTTTCGGGGACATTCTTCGGCGATTGCGCCGAAAACCGTATCCACAGCGATTTGCCTCTTGGTCCGAGCGCATCGTAGAGCGCCATGCCAACTTCAACCCAATCGTCGTAGTCGAGATCGTTGTTCGGTACATGCTTCAGTACTTTATTTACAAGAGTGCGCCATCTAGAGTCACGCCACCGCGCATCGTCGGCCTTGGCAGCCTTGCCTAGGCGGCTACGCCTATTGCAAGTGGCTCCTGGTGTGCTTAACAGCAGCCCCTCCACTGCAGCCTGGAATGTCTCGATCTTCTCTGCGTTGATAAGCGGGAGCTCTCTTACGTGCACATCCAAGGGGGAACGGCCAGTCCACTCATACGGTCGATTCGTGTCTGGGTGGATACCGTAAGCAACAAACTGCTGTCCCTTGCCGAGGATCTCCACCTGCGCGGTCGAACCGTCAGAGAGTGTGACCTTACTAG
>CADECW010000341.1 GCA_902825855.1 uncultured Rhodospirillales bacterium
AGCAGCAGGCCGGTCGGCAGGGCAAGCGCCAAGCCCAAAATGGGAAAGTTCGGGTAGACGAGATACATCGCCGCGCAGGCGATGACGAACGGACCGAAGGACGTCAGGAGTTGCAGCACTCCTCGGCCTCTGATCGGCTGCACGAAAGCCGCAGCGGCCCGTCGCACCTCGACGCCCGAGCGATTCGGCGCTCGGTCGGCATCCATGAGGCTGTCCTTTGTGTGGCGGGGTCGACGATGATGTCGATGAGCTCTATATGAGATGTTGTCCTGCTCATTGCAATGTTTCCTTGCAAAGGGCATGCGAAGCGCCCATATGAAAGCAGTCGATAAACGGACTGATGATTTGGCCGCGCCATTCACCTTAGGGCGCCCGCCAGCGACTTGATCCCGAAAATCAATGCAAATTCGACGGTCAGCCCTCTGCGCCAAGCAGCGGGTGGTCATGCATTAATTCAACTAAGCAGTGAAAGGGTTCTCCTCATGTCTATGGGAACCGTGAAGTGGTTTAACCCGGCCAAGGGCTTTGGCTTCATCCAGCCGGAAAACGGTGGCAAGGACGCCTTCGTCCATATCAGCGCCGTCGAACGGGCCGGCCTCAAACACCTGGTCGAGGGCCAGAAGATCGAGTTCGACCTGGTGTCGGATCAGCGCAGCGGCAAGCTGTCCGCCGAGAATCTCAAGACCGTCGGCTGACCCTCGGATCGCCGTTTTCTCCTTCCGGCTGACCACGATGTACGGGCAGCCGGAGCCAGGAATGAGGCCCGCATCGCTCCCAAAAGGGGAAGTGCGCGGCTTGTCATTCGGCGGATCGCTCTTGGTCCGGCGTAACCTGCGAGGTCGCCTATGAGCCGCACAAGCACCGCCAACGTCTCACGCCTTTTCGAGCTTACGGACGATGAGGCAATTACCCTGCGGCGCATCGCCTTCAGCGAGTCGGACATACGTTCTCTGCGTCGCAGCGACGTTGATCGCTTGCTGAAGCTGCGGCTCGTCGCCGAGGCCAAGAACAACTTGGTCCTTACGATCTCGGGGAAGGAGCATTTCGATTCCCTGCCCAGCTCCCTCTTTGCCGCTAAACTGCGTCAGCGCAACGGCTGGTAGCCGACAGGTTTGCCCATGCCATCGGCACATTGCGACGCGGCGCGTTCGTGCTTTCTGCGCGGTTGTGTCTTGAAAGGCTGGAAAGGGTCGCTCGTGCCCCGGTCTTGTTTCCAGCACTCCTCGTCATTGGCATCGTCGCCTATGCGATCTTTCGGAGTAGACGGCTTTGGTAGCCGCAGATCAGGAGCATTGGATGGATAACCTCCAGAGCAAGCAGTCACGACTGTGGCTTGAGCTCCAGGCAGCGTATGGCGCCTGTCTGGAGGTTGCCGAAGCCCGGCTAAGATGGACACTTCGTCATATCGTGGTCGAGTTGTCCAGCAGCCCCAAGGCAACCCAGACAGAATGGCTCGAGTATCTGGCCGCGAAGAAGCGGCTGGTGCTGGCCTACGCCGAGCAATCCGCAGCAGCTTAGTTGGGGGACATGCCGCGACATTCCCCGGAAACACGACGACCGCTGGGCACCCTTGCGTGGCGTCAATACGACGTCACACTGGACTCAGGTCACTGCGTAAGGGTGGGCTTCTCGCTCGCCGACCCTCACGACGAGACGATTGCCGAAATCAGCCGCAAGCACAGTGCTTCCAATCTGGGCTTCCTCGTCATCCTCGATGATCCGGACTCGCTGGAGGAGGTCGTGTTGTGGTTCCACCAGGCCAGCGAGCTGACGATGATGTCCCAAAACGGCGCCATGCTGATCGGCGACGAAATGAAGGCACTCCTGCCCCGGTATTTCACCGTGTTTTTCGACGAGATCAGGCATATCGCGCCGGACCTGGCGGATGTCTCGCTGGTCGGCGTACCGAAGGCTAGCAAGAAGCACCTCAACTGACCCGCCATCTGCGGCGGCTTGGCAGCAGTACTATAGGCTGCGCCGAGTAGCACGATTCTTGTCAAACAGTGGCACACTGCTGGCACGCTGAGTTGCTAAGCTGCTCCTCGCTGTGTCCCAGGTGCTGCTCTCGCTCTTAGTCCAGTCGAGCGCCCTCATCGGTGAGGGACACGTCGCGGTTCTTGTCGACCTCGAGCCATCCCTGCGCGCGTGCATAGGCTACGGCGCGGTCGACGTGGATTTCATT
>CADECW010000342.1 GCA_902825855.1 uncultured Rhodospirillales bacterium
CGCGCGGCTTCAAGGAACGCGACCGCGCCTTCGGCGACGGACGCGCGCGCGTGAAGGGCCCCGAGCGCCGCGACGCGCAGGGAAGACTGATCGAGGGTTGAAGCCGCTGGGGCATCTGGCACCCCCGGCAGGACTCGAACCTGCGACCCTCTGATTAGAAGGCTGGGGATCTGCCTGAAAACGCTTTATAGTCCGCTGGGTTACAAGTGCGGCCTTGCCAGGTCAGCAGCAGGTAAGCAGAAAGAACGCGCCAATAATTGAGCAAGGTTTAGGCAGTTTATCGGCTTCTTGTAAACCTCGTAATCTCTGTATAACTTACGGCCGTGGACCCCGTCACAAATCCCTACGCGCCGGGAGCGGGAACCCAACCGCCCGAGCTTGCCGGTCGTGACGAGCTTCGGGAGAAGGTCCGGGTTGCAGTTGAGCGAATTCGTCGCGGTCTGCCTGATAAGAGTGCGCTCCTGGTTGGCCTCCGGGGAGTTGGCAAGACCGTAGTGCTCCGGAGGATGCAGGAGGGGGCCGAGACCGGTGGGATCCAAACCGTTTGGATGGAAGCCCCTGAGCATCGCTCGCTACCGGCGTTGCTTGCTCCTCAGCTCCGTCTTGCCCTACTCCGCCTGAGCAAGACCGAGAAGGCCAAAGCGCTTGCTCAGCGCGGTCTACGAGCCCTTGCAGGGTTCGTCGGCGCTCTCAAGGTCAAGTATGCCGATCTCGAGATCAGCATCGATTGCGAACCGGAGGCCGGCCTCGCAGACAATGGAGACTTAGAGCAGGACTTGCCTGCACTGCTAGAGGCCCTTGGAGAGGCGGCCCGAGAAAGCGGTACGGCTCTCGTCATGTTTATCGATGAACTGCAGTACGTGAGGGAAGAAGAGCTAGCAGCCCTAATAACGGCTCTCCACCGGAGCGCCCAGCGACGGCTCCCCATCACCCTTCTTGGTGCCGGCCTACCACAATTACGCGGCCGGACCGGCAGAGCAAAGTCCTATGCGGAGAGGCTGTTCGACTTCCATGAAGTTGATGCGTTGCCAACGGTTGCAGCGCGACTAGCCATTTCAAAGCCTGCAACTGACCTCGGTGTAACCTTCGAAGAGGATGCCGTTTCTCACATCATCGAGGAGACAAAGGGCTATCCGTACTTTCTGCAGGAATGGGGGAAGCATGCATGGGACCTCGCACTAGGCCCTTCTATCACCGTCGCCGACGCAATCGCTGCCTCGAATACGGCGATAGCTGCATTGGATGCAAGCTTCTTTGGCGTCCGCTTTGATCGTCTGACTCCCCTCGAGAAGAGGTACTTGCGGGCGATGGCGGATCTGGGCGCTGGCCCGCACAGATCCGGCGACATCGCCGAACGCTTGGGTAGAAAGGTAACGGCCCTTGGACCAACCCGCGGGCAGCTGATCAATAAGGGAATGATCTGGAGCCCGAGTCATGGAGATACGGCGTTCACCGTTCCACTATTCGATGCGTATATGAAGAGGATCATGCCCGGGAAAGATTGGCGCACTGGTTAGCCAATGCCGGCGAAGCTAAACAACGCAGTCATTGCCGCACGCTTCCAAGAGTTCAACGCGCAACTCCACTTGGAAAGTGATCGCGGCTCCGTGATTGTGGCTGCAGCACTCCTCGACGACGCTCTCAAGGAAGTGTTGGCAGCCTACATGCTGCCTGCAGTCGAAGGCGACGACGAATTGCTCGAAGGGCCACACGCTCCACTTGGTTCGTTTTCAGCAAGAATCGATTGCGCATATCGCACTGGTCTTATCAGGATGGAAGTTCGAAAAACCCTCCATCTCATTCGAAAGATTCGAAACGCATTCGCACATCGATCCGAGATGGCGACCTTCGATTCACAATCGGTACGCGACAGGCTGCGCCAGATCTATGCGCTCAATTCGGACATGATGAGCGCAATGTGGAATGGCATCCGTGAATCAGAGGAGGCACTGCGTTCCACGGGAGTTCCTTCTTCGACCCTAGAATCAGACGGGCTCGTTGGCCTCATCGGCTGGCGAGGTGTATTTGATCTACTCGCCTCAACTGCGGCAGCTGGCCTTATAGCAGTTGCCGAAATCGTGGAACCGATCCAGCCTCTCGATTAATTCCCTAGCCTCCACTGCACCGCGCGGCGTGCAGTACCCGACTTTCTTACCCATGGCCACCCCGCCGTC
>CADECW010000343.1 GCA_902825855.1 uncultured Rhodospirillales bacterium
GCCGCTTGTGTCGGCTGATCGAGCCTGTGTATCCGAAGCCGGGGAATGGGCGCCCACCGGTCGGTCTGGACGCGTCTCAATATGCCGAATGGCCGTTCCATCGTCCTGGAGCGCCAGCCGGGCGCAGACGCCGAGGGATATGCCGGTCTTAAAGACGAAGTCGACAATCATTGGGGCACGCTGTTCAAAGCCGCGATCCTCTCGACGCTTTTAAGCATTGGTTCGGAAGTCGGGACAAGTGGTACCGAGGACGAGCTGCTTCGAGCCATTCGACGCGGCGGCGCCGATAGCGTGAACCAGATCGGTCAGCGCGTCGTCGGTTGGTCACTCAACGTGCAGCCAACCATCACCATCCGGCCGGGTTTTCCCGTTCGCGTGCTGGTTACGCGTGACCTGGTGCTCGACCCTATCGCAAGTGAGGAGACAGTCATGTCTAAGTTGAAGCTGGCCGCGACCGAGGACGACAAGCCTGTACGGCTGACCGTCGAGGTACCCGCGGCGGTTCACCGTGACCTTGCCATGTACGCTGAAGCGCTTGGTCAAGGAGCCAGCAAAGCTGTCGATCCGGGCAAGCTTATTCCGCCGATGCTGGCCCGGTTCATGGCGACGGACCGCGCGTTCGCAAAACTTCGGCGCACCAAGTCAAAGCAACCCGCGTGAGCGTGCCTCGTCGCGCATGAACGCGATGAACCGGCCGACTGCGGCGTCCTCACTCGTTGGCAGCCACGCCAGCTCGACTTGCACCCAGGCGTCGTCTTCGGCAATTGGCTTGTAGACCACCCCAGGAAAGGTGACCTCCGACTGACTCTTCGCAGCCAAGGTGAGGCCGAACCCAGCACCGACGAGGGCCATGATCGATTGCTTCCCCGCTGGATGAGAGAAGAATTTGGCGCCGTCTCCCAGAAGCGAGACATAGAACTCGCGCGCCGCGTGACTGCCCTCCCATCCCTGGGTGAGAAATGTCTCCGTGCGCAGGTATTCCCAGGTCAGAGAGTCATGTGAGGTGAGGCCATGCAGGACCGGCAACGCCGCGACCAGTCTCTCGCGATAGAGCGGGACCGTCGTGGCACCAGACCTAAGCGTATTGGATGTAACGAGCGCCGCATCCAACGCGCGTTCGACCAAGGCAGTGAAGATTTCGCTGTCATTCAGTTCGTGAAGTGTGAGCACGACACCGGGATGTGCGACGCGCCAGCTGGCCAGCAAAGACTGCATAGGCTGTCCGATCGGCGGCATCCGGACACCCAGTCGCAGGCGCCCCGTTTTTGCTGCGCCTGTATTTTTGCCGGAGCGAACCACATTTTCTACCGCGTCGAGACTTCGTCGGACGTGGACCATAACGTCGCGGCCGGCGGCCGTAAGGCGGATTCCGAAGGACCCTCGCTCGAAGATCGTGACACCAAGCTCGTCCTCAAGCCTGCTGATGCGACGGCTGATCGTCGAAGTCTTAATGCCCAGTGATTGTGCGGCATGAGAAAAGCTACCAGTTTCGACAATGATCGATAGATAGCGAAGATCCAATAGGTCCATGGCGACTGCGCCTTTGCCGTTTCAATCCTGCGCCTGGTCAATACGCAACCAGCAGCACAGCTCGAACAGCGAGGCCGGGTGTTTGGGAACCCGTGATGAAACCGCAGCTTGTCGAACTGACGGCACCTTCGGCATCGCACGCACTGTGTAACTGTTTCGATCTTAAGTTAGGATTTCAGGGAGATTGAATGATTGTAACTAGCGTAGAACGATCGCTATGCGATCACGTGATCGCTAACCGCTTCGTCAAAGTTTTCTTTCGACAGGGTCTGAAACAGAGCCAGTCTCCTCAGATAGCAGCCGTAAGTGTTCGTCGTCAGAACATTTGAGACAGTTTGGGCCTACTTGGAAGAGAAGATGGGGCGCATCTGTTGAACTGGCTAAGCGGCCAGTCTGGCGTGCATCAAGCGTCTGTTTTGAATGGTCTGTCGTTTGATCCTTTCTCGTTGCAACAGGATGGTATTGCCACGTCCGAAGTAGACGTCGGCCGGTGTCAGATTGCCGATGACCTCGTGGTAGCGCTGGTGGTTGTAGTGATCGACGAAGGCATTGATCTGAGCCTCGAGATCGGCGGGCAGATAGTTATTTTCGAGCAGGATGCGGTTGTTCAGCGTCTGGTGCCAGCGCTCGATCT
>CADECW010000344.1 GCA_902825855.1 uncultured Rhodospirillales bacterium
AGCGACCACTTCTCGGTGGATGGCACCCTGTTGGAGGCGTGGGCGTCGATCAAGATCTTCCGGACGGTCAGGGCATCGTTCTGGGCGAAGTGTGGCGTGACTTTGAGCCGGCGCAGGGCGGCGACGTGGTCTCGGCTGTCATATGCCTTGTCCTCGCCGACCGTGATGCGCGGGCCTCCTCCAGGGGCGCCTTCGAAGGGCTCACGCAAGAACAGGCATCGCTTGGCCTTGACCGAGCGCCCGGGTCTTTTTGTGCGCAGCCTGGCTCTTCTCTCCATAGACCTGGCGCGTCCTCTCGCGGTAGAGCCGCCCGCTTTCACGGTGCACCATCACGTGAACGCGCCGATAGCCATACCGCATCCGTGTCTGACGAATCCCTTCGATCCGTTGCTCGAGCATGGCCTGTCGGGCAGAGAGACTTGTAATGGTAGCTAGACGGCTCAAACGGAGCTTCAAAACTAAATCAAAGCGACCACAAGAGGACGTTGCAGGCCCTCCCGCACGGAGTGCTAAATGGCGCCGAGCAAGGTAGAGCCGGGTATCGAAGCGGGCGCAGAAGGAGTGGCTCCGCAGTGAGTGTGCATTTCGTCACAGACGACGAATGCCGGAAGGCTGCAGATAGAATCGCATGATGCTGAATCCAATAGAAAAGAGCGGTGCGAGGAGGGCGCGATGGTTAAGCGAATTGTTCTGCTGCTCGACGGGACTTGGAACGATGCCGACTCTGGCGACAACGACACGAACATAGTGCGACTCGAAGATGGGATAGTAAGGTATCTTAGGCGGGAGTCTGAGGAAAATAAGACATCAGAGAGCCGAGCCTCTTCCGACCAGAAAGCTCAGCATGAGCCGCTAGTCCACTCAATAGAAACACAGGGTTATGAGAACTTTGTATATTATCAAAGGGGTGTTGGTACTGGTTTTATGGACATTTTCAGAGGGGGAATATTCGGCGAAGGCATCGCAGACAACATTCGTAGGGCATACAAATTTCTGTCTCATCATTATGAAAAGGGCGACCAGATCTTTATTTTTGGTTTTTCTCGGGGCGCATTTACGGCGCGCTCCGTGGCAGGCTATATTCATTCGGCCGGCTTGCTAGCACGGCAGCATTGTAATCGTGAGAATGAAGAGGCTGCTTGGAACTACTACCGGACCGCGCCAGCAGACCGTTTGCCTGGCGATTGGCTAGCACTTACCCCTCTCGTCCATAACAGAGAGTCATTCCGAATAAGCTGCTTAGGTGTTTTTGACACCGTCGGTGCACTTGGCATTCCATTAGAACTATTTAACAGACGAAACCGCCAGTCCTACGCTTTTCACGACGTAACACTTTCTTCGATTACCGACGTAAATCTCCATGCTATGGCAATTGATGAGTTGCGAAAGCCGTTCGGCGCAACGTTGTGGCGACGGCCTCGTTTCAAGCAGTATCACACGCACACTGAACAAGTTTGGTTTACGGGAGTCCATGCCGATGTTGGCGGAGGCTACATTTCCGCGCAGCAAAGACGGTCTGAGCGGACGGCATCCCTAGATGACATTACGTACGATTGGATGATCAAGCGCCTAAAATATCACTTCAAAGATTTCCCGATCGACTTGCACCAGCTGGAGCAAGAAAAGTGCGTGGTCGCAGATCAACACAATTCGAGGCGCCGCTACTATAAGTTGCTGAAGTTGGCCTATAGAACTGTGGCGAACACACCAATCCCGCGCGAGGCGTTGCGGCTCTGGCAAACTCTTTCATCATATGATCGACGCGACGAAGCAATCGGCGAGGCGGTACACATTTCAGTTCTTGAGCGGCTAGGCAAAGAAGTGAGGATGGGTTCTAGCTTAAGGCCTTACTGTCCTCCCAACCTTCTGCATATCTTACCGAGAATCGAGGCCACGTACACGCGACCCGGAGAACCTGGCGGAGTGCTGGTGGTAGATTGGGATGGGAAACAAATCGCGGAAACAAATCCCATTGGAGCGTCTCGTGTTCTGGGCTTGATCAAAGAGGCGACGAGCCGCATCGGCAAATATTGAGCAGACCGCGCAACCTCTTAAAAATGGGGTAATGTTCGGAGTTGCATTCGGGGCGACCTCTGCGCGCGGGTAATAACTA
>CADECW010000345.1 GCA_902825855.1 uncultured Rhodospirillales bacterium
AAGTCATCCATTCGGCCCGGATCGCTTGAATCGTATCGCGGCGGAAGCATTGATCGATGCGCGCGTCTATGTGCGCCTTCATAGCCGGTTCGAGCCCGGCGTCGCTCCATTGTGTCGAGTCCGATGGATCGCGGGGAGCGCGTGTCTGCACGCGCCATCGAGCCATGAAAAGCGTGGTTCGGAGCCACGTCAGCCGCCGCATCGGCTGCAGCCACGGCTCCAGCTCGGCTGCCCGCCGCGGTCCGACCTTGCCAAGATACAGCGCGTAAAAGCGCCGGACGTCGGCACGGGACAGCACTTTGCCTACATCGGGATGCCACAGCGTCGAGGTTGCAAGCGTTGCATGCGCGAGGTCGATGGCGGGCGAACCGACATGCACCTTCTCGAGATCGACGAACCAGGCGATGCCGTGGCGATCGACGATGAAGTTGCCGGGATGCGTGTCGGCCAGCGCGATGGCAAGCGGCTGCGCGCGCCCGGCGACAGCGTTCGCTAGCTCGCGCATCTGGCCGAGCTCCTCGGCGATCTCGCCGCGCGCGCCCGCATCGGGCACGGCCTTGTCGAGGAAGCGCGTCGCGTTCTGCTCGATTGCGGCGAGCGTCTCGAGGAAGGGATTTTCCTGGAGCGGTATCGGCGAATCGTCAGCCGGCTGCGGGAGCGCATGAATGCGCGCCAGCGTGTCGGCCATGGCGGCAAGCTCGTCCGGCAGGTGCGGTGCGCGGCCGTCGATGGCGTCGACGATCAGCGCGCCACCCGGCAGGCCGGAACGTGGCTCGATCACGTCGTGCAAGAGGGGTGTGCGGTGCGCCGGCGCGAGGCGGCGAAAGGCTTCTGCCTGTACGGCGAGGCGCACAGCAGCAGAGGCATCGCCGTCATGTGCATACGCGACGCGCGCAATGAGACCGTTGGGCAGGCGCACATGACCGTGCGCGGTGCCCGTCGCGGGCAGCGGCTGCAGGTCGACGGCGGCAAGCCCAGTGAACGCCGGCCGCTGGCGCAGCGCGGCGAGAAGAGCAATGTTCATTTGATAAGGGCTGCGCGCTCTTGAGCGCGCGGAAAGCGCGACGTCCGGACGATCATGAGAAGGCGTTGGACTGCGAGATCAACCACTTCGCGGCATCTTGCCTTCGTTCAGGCGCGGCATCAGCTCGGCGAAGTTGCAGGGCCTGAACCGGATGTCGAGCTGCTGGCGCAGGATGTCGTCCCAACCGTCCTTGCAGGCGCCGGTCGAGCCCGGCAGGGCGAAGATGTAGGTGGCGTTGGCGACGCCGGCGATGGCGCGCGACTGCATGGTCGAGGTGCCGATCTTCTGGAAGGAGATCCAGCGGAAGACCTCGCCGAATCCCTCTATGCGTTTCTCGAACAGGCCCTCCAGCGCCTCTGGCGTGACGTCGCGGCCGGTGACGCCGGTCCCGCCGGTGGTGATCACCGCCTCCACGTTGGGATCGTCGATCCACTTCTTGACCTGGGCGCGGATCTTGTCGACGTCGTCGGTGACGATGGCGCGGTCGGCCAGGACATGGCCGTCGCGGTTGATGCGTTCGACCAGGGTGTCGCCCGACTTGTCGGTCTCGAGCGTCCTCGTGTCCGAAACGGTGAGGACGGCGATGTTCACCGGCTTGAAAGGTTTGGTTTCGTCGATCCTGTTCATGGCGCCATCCTACAGCTGCCACCTTGCGGCGGCGAGGCCACGGGCCTAGATGGAAGGCATGACCGATTGGAAACATGACGGCGTTCGGGTCATCCCGGCAGGATCGCTCGATACCAACACCGCGCAGACGCCGGGGATGAACCGCGCCGCGGCCATCAATTTCGCCCGCGTCGGCGCCCAGAAGCTGTGGGCCGGCACAGTCACCATTCACGCCCATGCCAAGACCGGCGCCCATCATCACGGGCACCTCGAGAGCGTGATCTATGTCGTGAAGGGCCGCGCGCGCATGCGCTGGGGCGACCAGCTGCAGTTCACCGCCGAGGCCGGCCCGGGCGACTTCATCTATGTTCCGCCCTACGTGCCGCACCAGGAGATCAACGCGTCGGACACCGAGCCGCTGGAATGCGTGCTGGTGCGCTCCGACAACGAGGCGGTGGCGATCAACATCGACAT
>CADECW010000346.1 GCA_902825855.1 uncultured Rhodospirillales bacterium
TACCTTCATGTCGCCCGACTTGGGATCGAGACGGCCATAGATGCCGTTCTGACCGGTGAACCAGATGTGCCCCTTGCCGTCGAAGGCTGCCGTGTTGAGGTTGGTGTAGGGCATGCGCTCGGGCGGCAGCGGCCATACCTTCACCTCCTTCGTCGCTGGATCGACACGCACGATCGCGTTCTGCCCGCCATCGGTGAACCAGGGCGCTCCGTCCGGCCCGATGATGACGCCATGCGGTGCGGAATTCTTGCCGAGCGGAATGCGTTCGATCTGGCCGGTCGCCGGATCGAGCCGGCCGGCGATACCGGCCTTCTGCCCAGCGAACCAGACTTCCCCGGACGGGCCGGCGGCCACGTCGTGGGGATAGTCGCCTTTCGCCAGCTCGTAGTATTTCGACTCCTGCGCGCCAGCGGAACCCATCATCAGCATCAGGATAGCGGTGAGAGCAGGCACCAGGCGGCGCATGTGTAGCCTCCATCGGCGGACTTCATTCGGTCGATCTCTTGCACAATATACATCAGCACCAGGTTCAAAACATGGTGAGGCCCGAGTTCCCCTACAAAGACTACGTCGGGCTCTCCTGCATCTGGTGGGCGTTATCGCGGAAGACTGAGGAATGGTACTCATGTCCACTGTCAACGTACGCTACTTCGTCGATGACGTAGACGCAGCGGTCGACTTCTACACGCAGCGTCTTGGCTTCACTGTGGCCATGCGACCTGCGCCTAGTTTCGCCATGCTCGCAAGGGGCGAGCTGCGCCTTTTGCTCAATGCAACGGGTGGGCCGGGTGGCGCTACTCAACCGATGCCGGATGGGCGCAAGCCTGAACCTGGCGGCTGGAACCGCATCCAACTCGAGGTCAACGATCTTGAAGGCGAGATCGCGACGCTCCGCAAAGCCGGGGCAAAGTTCCGCAACGACATTGTGACTGGGTTCGGGGGCAAGCAGATCCTCCTCGATGACCCGGCTGGGAATCCCATCGAGCTATTTGAGCCACCGCGCAAATGACAGCGCGACAGTGGCCAAGCTTGGAAGAGATTGTTTTCGTAGCGCCATACTCCGACCGGCCTCCATGCGGACGCCGGACGAGCGCTCCATGCCGTTGGCGGCGGGTTGGCTCACCAGTGACCACCGCGCATAGTGGCCGGGGACGGCCCGAACTACCCCGCAGCATGGTTCAATTCCTGCGATCAATGTGTCTATGATCCGACGACCTGGTTGGCCAAGGAGGCACTACTTGTTGAGCTTCCAAAGCATGCGCATGATTGGCAAATCGAATCCAACGACCCATAGGACATAAATTAAGTTCAGGGCGGCGCTTACTTGGTCTGCGAAATAGAGAGCGATCTGCAAGGCAGCAAGCAGTGGCAAGAACCACAGGATGCCCACATAAGCGAAGCGGGGGCTCTGCATGCGCTCCAGGACAACGTTATAGGCAACGTTTGCAGTCATCAACGCGACGAGCAAAACAAACCCTGCGCCCTCAAGAGGACTAATCGGCTGTCGCACCTTGAATCACGTAGGTGGCGACTGCGACAATGATCCATACCCATAGAGGGGGGTAGAGCTTAGGCTGTCGAAGCGAAGCCAGCCAGCGGGCCAACTCCTTGCCACCAAATGCTCCCTCCGCGAGGATCATTACTAGGCAAAGCCCAACCGCGAGCCCTATCGCCCAACCATCCATGTGACCTGCCGAGTTTGCTTCGGACCATCGTTGGCTTCAGATAGCCACGGTCAGTTCCGGCTTCGCGTGCCCCGTGGTGCGATATGTGCTCGTTCAGCAGCCATCCGGAAGATTGCGGCTACCTTCGTCGATCTTCGCTGCGCTGCGGAACAACCGTTACCGCGGTAGCTGCCGACTTGCGGATCATGGCGTTTGCCGTCGACCGAGCCGCACCTATGCCACCGCAAGCGAATCCGTTGACGGCGTGCGCGAGTTTACGTCATCCGCGCGCACGTCTCGAGTCGTCTGAGCCGCGTCATTACATACCGCTTGAACATGCGCAGCCCAGAGGTCCAGTGCGCCGCGGACTTGAGGCAGCATCTTGGCGTGCTTGTAGTGCTGATTTCCAACTCCCGGACGCCCCTGATTCCACACTCGG
>CADECW010000347.1 GCA_902825855.1 uncultured Rhodospirillales bacterium
GATATTTGGGCTTGCCCAACTTTGTTCGCAATCCCAAATAGTTCAGCCTGTCGTCCTGCTCCCGTCGCGCGCCTGGGAGGCAGCGGATTGCTTCTTCTATCGCCCGCGCCGACACGAACAGACTGCGTTCGCCATGCACCGGCAGCCAGACAACATCTTCGTTCCGGGCAACAAAGCGAAACGAACGTTCACCATTGGCACACCAACCATTATCGCAAAGGAAGTCGCCAGTGTCGTATCGAATCACCGGAATCAGCCGCGCGAGAGGGTAAAAGCTTGTCACTATGAGTCGTCCTGGAGCCCCCGCTTTCACCGGATTGTTGGCTTCCATTTCGAGAATCTCTATATGGGCAGTAGGAAGGAAATGCAGGCCGCCGCACTCAGGACATCCAATCGCGGCCACACCAGGCGCCTCGGACAACCCAAAGATATCAGTGACCGGCGCGTTCCAATAGGTCTCAATGCCCTCACGAATGTCTCTGCCCAGCCTGTCCCCCCAGCAGGCCAAAGCCTTGATGTGAAATTCCGACGGTTCTATTGCTGCCTCCTTGAGCAGCGTCGTGAACGCGTAGACGAGATTCACGGGACCGGAGATGTGCTCGATATGCGCGGAGTATCCAGAGAAGGCAAAGCGCTTGCGCAGCAGGGTGATCGCGGCTGACATATGTAGCCTTGCGGCGAGCGGAAGGGCAAACACTCCTGCGCGCGGCCCGGTAAAATCTAGTCCATGCGAGTCGGTGATAAATCTGATAGATAGGGTTTTCGGTCCAGCGCCGGCAATTGCATCCATGAGCGTCTGACGAACGTGCCGCTGATCCTCACTAGCAATGCGGAAGAGAATTGGCCTATCACGGCGCCCGGCGGCTCCAGTTCCCGATGTTAGACCAACGTATTGCGGCAACTCAGGCCCACTCAATGCCAATTCCGACAGCAAGGCGAGATCATCCCGAGTGCAGATCGGCCATCTCCTCAGGTCATCCAAGTTGTCGATATGCGCTGAGACCGGCGCGCGCTCACGGTAGAACTCGTTTGACTCGACTGCATGTGCTAGCGTTGCTTGTAGAAGTTTTAGGACTGCTACCCCTCTGGCTTGTGTTGGATACATCGCGCGCATTGATGCCCTCGACTTTTTCGCCCGCCGGACTCCCCTCCGGCTGCATGCAAGGCCCGATATCAATAGCCCCATCGGCTTCCACGCGTCTAAGTGAATGCCAAGTGAGCCCTAAGCTTGCTGGAATCGGATAACCCTAAGCAGTTCGTGCCGTCAGGAACGGCATGCAATCGTGCGCGCTATGGGGCACGCAATACAAGCTCCAAATCGCGCACCCGCAGGGCGCGTGCGTCGAGCCCGGTGGTCGCTCTCGCCGCTTCCAACCCAACCCGCTTACGAAAGCGCTCCGGCGGATCGGGTGGATCGTAGGCGTAGCCAAACCGGCGACAGCCGCGCATGCAAACTATCTGCAATCCCGCCTCGATGGGCAAACGGAGATGGGCGTCAATGCTAATGCGATTGACCCAGTCGGAGCGACTTACAAACCGCGCGAGCGCCAGCCCGAGATCAGGACCGTGTAGCTCGCAAAGGAGTTCTTGGAACTCCTCTTCGCCCAAGGTCAGGTGGCTCCACGCGGGGACGAGGGTCGGTTGCTTCCAGAAGTCGTACCGACGCGTTGCGACGCGAACGTCTTCAATGTGAGCTCCGTCCGGCGCTGTCCAGATCGGCCCAAAGCAAGCGTATACGAGACCCCCTGGCCTGAGCACCCGACCAATCTCATGATACGCGGTGGCAAGACCGGCGACATGCTGGAAGCTGTTGCAGGCGAAAACTGCGTCCACCTCTGAGATCTCCTCCGGTAGTGCCTCTGCGGTACCGCACAAACGTCTGACCACGCCTGTCGACAGGACGTCATTGCGGGGGTTCCTCGGATCAATTGACCACCAACACTGAGCCGAAGCGACAGCGCGCTCGGGAGGGTACCCCCCGATCTCAAGGATGCGTGCGCCGGTGATTGGAAACAGACGTTCGAATCGCTTTCGCACTATGCTCGGGGAGACAGCAAGCGGGCCATTCAACGAGACCTCCACTCAGGAGCG
>CADECW010000348.1 GCA_902825855.1 uncultured Rhodospirillales bacterium
AAGGAGAAGGCGGCGCGAGGTGCAGCATGAACAGCAAGGCAAAAGGCAAAAGAGGCGAGCTCGATTTATGCCAAGAGCTCCGCGCGTTGGGCGTCTCGGCGCGCCGTGGCGTCCAATATCAAGGCGGCTCCCGATCGCCCGACGTTGTGCACGATCTTCCCGGGGTGCACCTTGAGGTCAAACGCACCGAGATGCTGAGATTATGGGCGGCGCTCGAGCAGGCCCGCGTCGAGGCAGAGCCCGGCGATATCCCTGTCGTGGCGCATCGAGCGAACGGTCGGCCGTGGGTCGCAATCTTGCCGCTTGCCTACTTCGTGGCGTTGCATCGCGTCGCTACCAAAAACATCGAGGAGCAGGAACATGCGTCCTAGTCGATCAGCTAAGCGCGTAGACGACCCGTTCTAACAGCGCAGCCGCTACCGCGCGCAACAGAGGCAGCGGATCTCACTTCGCCAAGTGACGAAGGGGGGAGGATCGTCTAAACAGCGCGGCCCTGAAACCGCGCATGGAGCTCGAGAGACGCGCCCGGGAAACTCGAACGAACTTGCCGGTGATAGACGGCAGGTCCAAACTGTCCGGAATAGCGATAAAGGTGGATAGATGCGCACAGGTCGGCCACCTAAGAGTAAGGCTTTGCATTTGTTGCACGGCAATCCAAGCCACAAGCGCCTCGATGGCATCGAGGAACCGCTTCCGCGTGGTCCATTGGGCCCGCCACCGGAGTTCCTCGGCGAAGATGCGCGCGATGTCTGGGTGCACCTACAGAACGCTATGCCGCTTGGCCTTATCGCGTCATGCGATCTCCCACTATTGTGCGCCTACTGCAATGCCGTCGCTTTGCACCGTCACGCGGTGATCCAAATGCGCGAAACCGGCGGCGCCGTCATTCGCAACCATGATGGCGATCTCGTCAAGAATTCCTGGCTCTTTGTGCTAGATCGTCAGGCCCTATTAACTTTGCGTCTGGCGTCAGAATTAGGGCTGACGCCGACGTCCCGGGCCTCTTTGGCGGCGCGGTTGGCAACAGCGGCTGGCACCGGCTTCACTATGCCTGGCGAACGGCGGCGGTCACCAACAAACAGTCTCGACGAATACCTGGCGAGCAAGCCAGATCGACTGCCAGACCCAGATGAGGAGCCAAATTAGCGACGGTTCAACGTCTCTGCCGCCGTCTTTTGACTGTGATGCCGGCGACAAAGCGCCCGCAGATTCGTCCAGTCGAGCCGGCGGGAGGGGTCAATCCGTATCGGTATCTTGTGGTCCACCTCAGTCGCCAGCTGCTGGCAGCCGGGATGCTGGCACCATGAGTTCTGTATCAGGAACGCCTGCCGCAGGGTTAACCATCGACCATCATAACCGCGCTTAGAAGGAGCCAGTCTTGTTGCGTCGAAGCGGGCCTTGCGCAGGCGTTCGGCCTCGGCGCGAGGCTTAGCCCAGGCAGGACGGTGGATGGGAGGACGAATTGGCATGGCTTTGCACTGCTATGAATCTGACATTTCGGGTGCACGGGTTGCTAACGTGGGAGGTCCAGCATCAAACTCGCGCGCCCAGGCAGGGCATAAGTGCCGCCAGCGTACCATTGCACGACGCCCCGCCCTTCTTGTCGCGCGGTGTCGTCTAATTACGCCAGATATCCTCCGGCGCGAAGTGCGGCGCTAGCATCGGCCATCAGCGCGGCGCTACCAATGGTAACAAGGGATTTTGAGCTGCAGTCCGCGCAGCGCACAGGCGAGACGCTGCGAGAGCGTAATTGACTTCGCCATTCGTAACCACGCCCAGAACGCGGAGCAGCCAGCGATTTCGGTTATCGCGGCACCAACAAACGCGACAATCGACCAATTCATGCTATGCACCCCGAGGCCGCTCAAATAGAGACAGTGCCTGCCATCAGAACTTGACCTGTCCCGACTTGCCGGCCGCGTTCTTCAGCACCAGCGTCACGGCGGCGCCGGCCGGCACCGGGTTCTTTGCTTCGCCCTTCAGCGAATTGTCACCCGTGACGGCCAGCTGCACTGTCTCGCGGTTGCTACCGGACACGATCAGCACCGAGCCGGAGAAGCCCTTGGCCGAGGTGGGCTTGTTGC
>CADECW010000349.1 GCA_902825855.1 uncultured Rhodospirillales bacterium
CCCTGGCCGCGTCGCAAGCGGCGGATGAGGCGGGATCGTGCCTGTCGTGTGGAGAACATGGCTGTGCCTTTGGAACAGTGAGCGAGGAGCCTTGATCAGGCGCCGGCTTGCGTGTCGCCGCGTCGCTCGGTGATGCTGTTGAGGAACTTCACCGACGCCATTTCGAGGCTGTCGACCAGCTCCGTGGTCTTCGTCTGCAGCACCGCGTGCACGATCACCAGCGGCACCGCCACCATCAGGCCGAACGCCGTACAGTTCATCGCCACCGAGATCGAGGCCGACAGCAGGTTGGCCTTCTCGGCCGGGTTGGCGTTCGCCACCGCACCGAAGGCCGCGATCAGACCGATCACCGTGCCCAGCAGTCCGAGCAGCGTCGCCATGTTGGCGAAGGTGCCCAGGTAGTGCGTGCGCTTCTCCAGCCTCGGCACGATTTCCATCAGGCTCTCTTCCATCGCCTTCTCGATGTCATCGCGACGGCGTGCGGACTGAATGCGAGCCAGTCCGTAGTTGAGGATGGTGCCGATGGCAGCATCCGACTTGGAAGTCAGTGCAACCGCACGCTTGAAGTCGCCCTGGGCCAGCAACGGCGTCAGGTCGTTCCACAGGCTGCGGTTCTTGAGGCTCACGATCGTGAGGTACACGTACCTTTCGATCGCGATAGCCAGGCCGATCGCTGCGACGACTGCGATCGGGTACATGAATTCGCCGCCTCCCTGAAAGAAGCCGACGACGACTGAATAGAACTCCATGACTCTCTCCTCTCCTCAAAACAATATGTCGAACCAGAACTCGTCAATCAGGTAGCAAGCGCGCCCGCTCAGCGGGGCGGTTGCTCGGTTTTCGTCTTTGTGGGTGGCGGCGCCGCGGCGCCGGAAGCAGCAGGTCCGCCTTCGGCAGTGCCCTGCAGCTTGGTGTAGTAATCCGTCTGCCGACGAAACACGTCGCGATCCACCGGCGTGAGCACTTCGTCGAGCAGGCTGTTGGCCGGCCGACCGATCAGATCACCCAGGTCAGCTTTCTTCCACGGCACGATGTAGAGCACTTTGGGCAACTCACGGTTGCCCGTGATGGCGCTGCTTTCCAGTTCGAGGCGATCCATCGTTCGAAATGAACCACCGCTGCTCGAGCTCGGTCTTGCACCTTGCGGAGCTGGGCTCGGCGTTGCAGCCGGAGTGCTCTCGGTGCCCTGCGTGGTTGCAGGCTCCGATACGGCCGGCTCAACGGAATCGCGCTCGGCTTGTTCGGATTTCGGATCCGATGCCGGCGGAGTCTGCGCCGCAGGTGCGGGCGCCGACTGCGGAGAGGTTTCCTGAGCCTGAGCGGGAGCAAAGGCGCTCGCCGCGAGCAGGAGCATCGCGCTGGACAGTTCTGTCAGCGTGCGAGCATTCATGGAGCACTACCCGAAGTGTTCGGTGGCGTCGGCTGCGCCGGTGGCGACGGGGCATTGGAGCCGAGCCGACCTTTCAGTTCCGCGATCCAGTTCGCAACGCGCTTGTCGCCGTTTCCCGACAGAGCCTGGTATTGCTCGAAAGCCTGCAAGGCCCGCTGGGGTTCCTGCAGGAACAGATCGCACAGCACCCCCAGATTCAGGTGCGCCGGAGCGTAGTTCGGATCGATGCGCAGCGCTTCCATGTACGCGGCCTCCGCTTCCTTGAATCGGCCGAGACGCCGATAAACCAAGCCCAACTCCGTTTGCGCCAGGGCGTTCGCCGGATCGCGCTTCACCGCCTCTTCCAGGCTTTGCGCCGCTTCTTTCAGCTTGCCGGCCCGCTGATACAGCAGTCCGAGGTTGATGCTGGGAGCCGCGAATTGGGGATAGGCCAGTTCCAGTTGCTTGAGCTCCAGCTCCGCGTCGGTCTGGCGGCCCGCCTCCAATTGGGCAACCGCCTGAGCGAACTGTTGGGCGGCCCGCTCGGGAACGACCGGCGCCGCAGGAACACCAGGCGCTCCGGCGACCGAACTCTCTGCCGCCGTCGCCTCGACAGGCACGGGCGCAGGCGGCGGCGCACTGGCGCAACCACCCAGCAGCAGCAACGCGACAGCGATGCAGCTGGCCGGCTTGAACGCCATCACG
>CADECW010000350.1 GCA_902825855.1 uncultured Rhodospirillales bacterium
GAAGGGTTTAATTTGGAGGCGTCCCAAGAAACTTGGCTTCCGAAGGCGGTTCCTCCCGATGGCATCAAGTGGGAGCGGTTGCCACTGCCCCGGAATGTGACGTGGTGGGACGGCCGAGAAGACGAGGATTATTGGCGTGTCAACTTTTGGGTGGCGAGTTTAGAGCGTGGTGAGACAACGGATCCTCGATACAACCTTTACACCTACATTTTGCCGACACTGGTACGGACGGTACGTTGGACGTATCCGGGCGGACGGTTTGGCATTGCCTCACAGGGTCGCAAGACGCTTGAGCCTCCTGGTGCACACTTCGTCAAAAGACTCGGCGTGGTCCGGCCCGCATTTGAGGTTGTCATAAAGGCTTGGTGGAATCCCTAGTTGGTTAGGCCCAAAGCTCAGCATGGCGTGGGCCTTCACGCGATAGCGTTGACTACGCGGAGCAGCAAGCCGGCAGCAATCGCCGGGTGCACCTGCTTCTTGCGGAGAGAAGGAGAACTTGGGAGGCAGCCGCAAGTGCTAAGGGGCGACTTCATGGAAGCCACAACCGGCACCAACGCGTTGGAAAATATTGCCCATCTCGAAATTCTCATTGAAGGGGAGGGATAAGCAATGCCCACTACCATGCTAAGCGCTAATTTTTCACTGGCCGAGTTCACGAAGAGCCAGACCGCTGCTCGTCAGGGGATCGACAACAACCCGGCGACGCCGCAGCACATGAAGAACCTGAAGCGCATCGCTGCCGTGATGGAGAAAGTCCGCGCGTTGCTAGGCAACAAGCCCATCAGCGTGTCGTCGGGATACCGCAGTCCTGCCTTGAATGCGGCGGTCGGTGGTGCTTCATCGAGCGCCCACTGTGCCGGGCTGGCCTGTGACTTCGAATGCGACGCTTACGGCACGCCGCACCAGATCGCCGCGTTTCTCGCAGGCTACGTCGAGGAACTGGGGATCGACCAGTTGATCAATGAGTACCCGCCGAACGGCTGGGTGCATATCGGCCTGAAGGACGGCGAGGCCCGGTATCAGGTCGCGACAATAGACAGCAACGGCTTCCGCATCGGGCTTGCGTGAGCATCCCGCCCGGCTGGGCCACTTCCATGTCTGCGATACTAAGCGCCCTAGCCGACCTCTTCGAACGCCGATTCAGCCACGGTCCCGTTTCTTAGCGGCCAACTACGTAACTTCGCGCGGCGTCGTTGAGCACGTCCGACTGATGCCGCACCTTGCGTATCACTCTAAGCTCACCTGCAACAACAGCTAAGGACATCGTTGCCGATGATCTGTGAAGCTGCAAGGGGCAAAGTCGGTCCGGCACAACCAAGGACGAGAGAAACAACGCGGTGATACGCATTTTTAGGACGGCAAGGATGCGTTTGAGTATCGGTACGCCGTTGTGCCAACTGAAGACGGAACAGCGAGGGCATAGCGGAAGCGCGAGCCGGAGCTGGCCAACTACGGAGCCGAGAGGCTCGAGAAGCGTGTGAGCGCGCTCGAAGGCCTGTTCGAGGGTGTGCTGCCGAAGGTTGAACGGCTTAAATGACAGGCCGGATCTAGGAACATGAGCAGTTGCGTCAACCGAGAATGCCGTGTCGTCTGCAATAGCGCGCTAGCCGAGGACCAGCTCGCATGTTTTCCAAAGCGAGTATCCAAGCCGGCATGGGTCGGCAGGTTCGTCCATCGGATCGCGGGACGAGAAGACGTACTTTGATATGACAAGCTGACTGCTTCAGAGACGACGGGATGGAAGCCCGCAGCCGACCGCGGGACCCGCATCCACATGGCGTCGGTCCTGCCGCCCTGCCGCCGATTTGGCGGCCCGGACACGGGCGTTAGTCGGCACACTTTCCAGCGCCGGGGATTGCAACTTGGGATATACTGGACGACTAGATATACAGCCTCTACAGCCAGCTCCCCTATGATTGCCGCCTAATCATGATTTTCGATTGCTGCCACTCAGGTGGCATCCATCGGGATGGTGGATTGCGGCCACGTGGATTGACGCCACCCGACGACATCCGCCACCGCGAGCTGAAATGGGATATCAGC
>CADECW010000351.1 GCA_902825855.1 uncultured Rhodospirillales bacterium
CTGTAACGATTGGGGATCACGACAAGGCGGCCAACTTGTGCATCCGGCGCGATCCGCCGGACACCACCTAACACCATTCACCTAAAACGGAACGACCTTGCGTATGGTCTTGCCAACGTCGCGTGCCCCCTTAGTGACCGTCTCCCCCGCCTTGGTCACGGGTTCCTCGACGATGGCTGCCGCCCTGAGGCGCCGGACGGGATCAATCCGCAGCGCCTTGCCAACGAATGGAAACGCCGTGCCTACCCCGGTAAGGCCCGGGATCAGTTTCGTAGAGAATTTTATCGGCGCGGACAGAACACCTGCCGGCGTCGCGTGAATGATGCGCCCCACCGAGTTGTGCCGGCGGCAGGTTCTGGTCTTGCTGCAGATTCTCACCTCGCCTTGATGAAGCAGCACCAGAGTATCTCCCAAGCCGTCCACGTAGACGTCAAACACGGTGCCTCGGACGCCGATGGTCGCGGATGGCGTCTCGATGACGTAGGCATCCTTCTTCTGGGAACCTGTGATGAAGCGGAAGGTGCCTTTGGCGAAGTTGACCCCAATGGTGGTGACGCCGCCCGATTTGCCGACCACAAACTCATCGAGTTTCAGGTCCGCATTGGGGCCCAACGCCAGTTTGGTCTGGTCATCGAGTCTGAGCTCCGCCTGGGCTTGATCGCCCGTTTGCAGGTACTCCGTGCGGTGTACGCGCAAGCCCTCTCGAAGGTCGCGCTTGTTGCTGCCGAGCGTGGCGACAACATCTCGCTTGATCAGAACGGCAGTACCGATTTCCGGCGCCGCATCCTGTGCCCGCGCTGTGCCAGCCGGGAGGAGAAACAGCGCTGCAGCCAGCACAAAGCTACCCATCCCACCGCGACACGCTGCAGGTCGGACCGAAACTGACATGTGGCTATCCGAAGTTTGAATTCCCCTCAGTATTCGGCAGAATGTATCATGCAGCTGGCAATTTGCACGGGTCTTTATCTACAGCATGCTGCGCAATGGGCTTTCCGGCGCCGGACGTTTGAGCGTCAGAACTGTTTACTGCCTGATTATTCTCGGCGTTGTGGCGGCCTGCACCTTTGTCCGCCAGATCGACCCCAGTTTCGTTGCACGGCTTAGGCTCCTGGGCTTCGACATCCTCCAGCAAGTGTTGCCGCGATCACCGGACCCGGCCTATCCGGTACGCATCGTCGATATCGACGAGCGGTCCATCAAGGCGTTCGGCACCTGGCCGTGGCGCCGCGACGTGCTCGCCCGCCTCGTCGATCAGCTTTTTGCTGCAGGCGCAAAAGTTGTCGTGTTCGATATGGTCTTTCCGGAACCGTCGGCTGGGCCGCTCGATCACCTTCCCGAAGCTGTCCGTAGCGCGCCCGACCTGAAGCCGCTCCTCGACAAGATGATGCAAGAAGGTACGGCTGACGACACCTTTGCGCGATCCATCGCGCGCCACGCCACGGTGCTCGGCATCATCGGGTCTTCGCAAACCGTTGACGCTCCGCCAAAGGCAAAAGCGGGTTTTGCGACCATCGGCGAGAACGTCCAGAGGTTCGTGCCGAGTTTCGCCGGCGCATCGGGCAACCTACCGCTTTTCGCGCAGGCAGCCGCCGGGATCGGTGCTTTGAACTGGTTCCCCGATCAGGACCAGATTCTGCGCCGCATCCCGATCCTGGTGGGTGTCGCCGACAGGCTGTACCCGTCCCTGTCAGCCGAGGCGCTTCGGGTGTACCTCGGAGCATCGACGATCCGTATCCGTTCCGCGGGGGACGGCGGCTTTGCCGGGAACCGCGGGATCACGACGATCGCCATCGGGCAGGCTGTAATCCCCACCGATCGGGACGGCCAGCTTTGGCTGCACTTCACCCGGCATGATCCAAGGCGGACAGTTTCAGCCGCCGATGTCCTGCATGGCAATGTGCATCACTCTGCGCTTGCCGGGCGTATCGCGATCATCGGAACGAGCGCGCCCGGCCTGCTCGACCTGCGGGCGACGCCGTTGGACCCTGTCATCTCAGGGGTCGAGATCAAT
>CADECW010000352.1 GCA_902825855.1 uncultured Rhodospirillales bacterium
GCGACATAGACTCCGGTCCAATCGGGCGGCGAGTCGTCGATCAGGCCGTCAACGCGCGCGCGCATGATCTCGTAATAGCCCTGGTTCCAGCCCAGCGCGTCGGCCGCCTCCTGGCAGCCGGCGATCAGCTCCAGCGCCTCGACGAAGGCCGCCGACCGGTACTGCGCCAGGAACTCCGTCTGCCGCCGCACCAGTTCCTGATAGGCGGCCGTCTCTGCCATGGCAACGCCGCCCACCAGCGCATGGGCGCGCTCCGGCTCGGTCTTGCCCTTCAGCATGATCAGGTCGAGTTCGACCGTGGCGTAGCCCGCCGCCTCCTGCCGCGTCCGGTCGCCGATGACGATGCCGACCCGGTAGGTCTTGCACTGCCCCTCCAGCCGAGAGGCGAGGTTCACGTCGTTGCCCAGGCAGGAATAGGTCAGCCGCTGCGCCGAGCCGAAGTTGCCGACCGAGGCCGTGCCGGTGTTGAGGCCGATGCCGATGGCCAGCGGAATGTGCTCGCGCCCGGCCGCCGCCGCCTCGCCGCCCATCTCCTCGTTCAGCACCTGCAGCTGATCCTGCATCGCCAGCGCCGTGTCGCAGGCCCGCGCCGCATGGCCCTGCACCGTCAGCGGCGCGTTCCAGAACGCCATGATCGCGTCGCCCATGTACTTGTCGATCGTGCCCTGGTGGCTCATCACCAGGTCGGTCATCGGCGTCAGGAAGCGGTTCATGAACCGCGTCAGCCCGGGCGGATCGAACTGCTCGGAAATGCGCGTGAAGCCGCGCACGTCGCTGAACATCACCGTGATCTCGCGCTGCTCGCCGCCAAGCTGCAGCAGTTCGGGACGGCGTGCCACCTGCTCGACCACCTGGGGCGACAGGTAGAGCCCGAAGGCGCCGCGGATCGCCGCCCGCTCGCGCTCGGTGCGCATGAAGGCGAGCGCCGTGCCGCTGACATAGATCGCCGCCAGGGTGAGCGGCGGATAGACCGGGTCGAACAGCAGGTGGTATTCCGAGAAGGCGAACCACGGCACGGCAAAGCCGACGCCGATGAAGATCGCCGCAACGATCGCCGTCCGGCCGGCCGACAGGCGCGGCAGCAGCACCACCAGCAGGATGCCGATCAGACCGAGATAGAGGAACTCCGCGCCGTCGGCGAAGTCCGGCCGCGCCAGGAAGTCCTGCGTCAGCATCTGCTCGGCAAGCTGGGCATGGACTTCGACCCCGGGCACGGCATCGTCGACCGGCGTGCTGCGCATGTCCTTCAGCCCGATCGCACTGGTGCCGATGAACACGACATGGCCGTCGAGCCTGGCCGCCGGCGCCGTCCCCTTCAGCACCGCCGCCGCCGAAACATAGCGCTCCTCGCGATGCCCCGAATCGTAGAGGATCATGCGGCCGCGTGCATCGGTGCGCACTTCCAGATCGCCGGTCTTGATGGCGACGATGCCGCTCCTGGTGCCGAACGCCTCCTCCTGGTTGGCCCCCGACGACTTGATCACGTAGCTGCTGGCGCCCTGCGACACCCGCAGCGCCTCGATCGACAGGGCCGGAAACACCCCCTCCTGGCCGGCCAGCCGGAACAGCATCGGCACCCGCCGGATCACCACCGTCTCGAGGTCGGTGTTGACGCTGCCGTTGCCCTTGGCCGCCGCCTCGAGCAGCGCAATCGCCTTCACCGTCCCCTGCTGCACCGGCAGGAACTGCAGCGGGTTGTCGCCCGCGAAGGCCATCCCGTGATAGCGCCGCGGCGGCGCCCGGCCGCCCTTGACGTCGAAGCCGAAGCCCAGCACGACCCGCGACTGCGCCATCGCGTCGGCCAGAACCTGGTCGTTGTCCTGCACCGCCACGGCAAGCTTCCGCACCGTCTCGGGATCGGTGTAGGCCACCAGATCGCGCACCATGCGGCTGATCGACGACCGGTCAGGCTCGGCGAACACCACGTCGAAGGCGATCACCACCGCACCCTGCTCCGTCAGCTTGTCGATCAGCCGCGCCAGCACCGTGCGCGGCCACGGCCACTGGCC
>CADECW010000353.1 GCA_902825855.1 uncultured Rhodospirillales bacterium
TCGCCCCGGCACGGCAAGCGCGCAGTCCAACTCACCCTCTCTATACGCGTGATGTCCGCTTGTGCGGAATCTTCCGCAGCTCAGCGGGCTCAACACCAAGAGCCTCTGAAAGTCGGCCGACGATGTTGAGGCTCGCGTAGAACGCGCCCTTCTCGAGCTGGCTGAGATAGCTGCGGCTCACGTTCGCCTCATGGGCAAGCTCATCCTGCGAGACGCCCTTTGCATTGCGCAGTCGTCGCAGATTGGCGGCGAACACCTCCCGCAGGTCCATGCGGGAAGCCAAGCCAACTGTTCAATATATAGCACCTCGATATACTGAACAAAATGTCGTACGGAAGCGTTAACACGTCCTGAGCTTGAGAAGACCTGTGTGGCAGACGCAGTTCCATGTGGAGGAAGGTGGACTCTGGATGAGATGGACATCCGCGACTGCTTGCCTTGTCATGGATCGGTGGCGCTGGCGTCATCTCGCTTCATCGATCCTTCGATGATATGCAATCATGCAGATTGAACTCTGACTGAGCGACACCATGGCCAAGACGCCACTCGATCCGCCTGTATCCGATACCGCTCCGGCGGAGTCTGTACTGACTGGCTACGATGAACAGCATCTTGTGACGTATTTGCGTCTCCTTGACGCCGATGCCGAAGGGGCAGATTGGCGCGAAGTTGCAAAGGTGGTTCTGCACATCAATCCTGATCGCGAGCCCGAACGCGCCAGGCGTGCCTGGGAGAGTCATCTCGCCCGCGCCAAATGGATGACCGAGAGCGGTTATCGTCATCTTCTGCTCGGCGGCGCACCAAACTGACATTTGGTTGCTTGCGCCTACCGCAATCGTCTTTGCGCCGGGAGTCGCTAACGAAGCAACGATCGGTTGTGCATCCTGCGCTCTCCAAGGAAGGGGTGTGAGTTCCATGGAGATGCATGCTCATGAACCGCGCGTACTGGCGGTCACCGGAGGCATACAAGAAGCTGGAGACATTCGATGCCCCTGGGTTTGCTTTTCAGTTCCTAAACCGCAATCCCGAATTCGTAAAAGATCGGGAACGACTGCAACAAATGGATCGTTGCGGGGCCCTTGAACCAGCCGAGGTGAATGCGTTCGCCCGGCGCTGGGGGTTACTTCTACCCGACGACAAATCATCCAAATGACGGGCTCTGGACGGCAGAGTCTCTGCCGACCGTCATTGCCCTGACCAACCTTCCGCCAGAGCTTGGCAATCCCAAGTTCAAGCCCAAAGCTCTATCGCTTGAACCCGTCTTGGCCGCTGAAGGTGACGACTATGTCATCGAGCGTCTCGGCGCCAGGATGCGCGTGCATTTGGACAGCAGCGGTGCAGATCCGCCTGCGGTTCTTCTGCCGCTCGACAGGCTCTTTGAAGTGAGAGTGGCAGCTGTCCTCCGGCTATGGCGAGCACTCGACGGCCGCAATCCTGGCCCGAATCCAGCGGCGCTCTCGGAGGCCCGGGTAAACAGATTGGTGCTCGCCCTTCGCGCCCTCGATGGCCGTCTCGACGGCGCCACACACCGTGAGATTGCTACATCGTTGTTCGGCGCTAGCGCTGTTCCGAAGCGGCACTGGATCTCCCATGAACTCCGCGATCGCACGGCGCGCCTTGTGCGTCTCGGCGTCGCCATGATGAACGGCGGCTATCGGCGGTTGCTTCTGCATCCGTACCGCGGACGCTCCTAGAGACCTGCGGCTGGGGCGATCTCGCTGGGTTGCGAGATCGCCCTATTTGGAGGCAGCCATGGACCGCCATCGTGATCCTCGATGGCCGCCGCTTCTCGGCGGCCTCCCACAGGATCACGGAGGCTTCCCTTGCCCGCCAATTTTGCCGACCTGCCGCCGCGCTATCTGCGCACGCCCGAGGCCGCCCGCTTCGTCGGGCTTTCCATTCGAACCTTGGAGAAGCATCGCATCTACGGCACCGGCCCGCGCTATTCGAAGCTCGGCGGGCGCGTTGTCTATCGCGTCGAGGATCTCCAGGCGTGGGTCGAGTC
>CADECW010000354.1 GCA_902825855.1 uncultured Rhodospirillales bacterium
TGATGGTCCAGCCGTCGTTCATCTGCTTGATGTCGCGCCGGCCGGCGTTGATCATCGGCTCGACCGTGAAGATCATCCCGGCTTGCAGCGTCACGCCTTGACCCGGGCGGCCGTAGTGCAGGATCTGCGGTTCTTCGTGGAAGCGCTTGCCGATGCCGTGGCCGCAGAATTCGCGCACCACGCTGTAGCCGCGGCCTTCGGCGTGTTTCTGTACCGCATTGCCGATATCGCCCAGCGTGGCGCCAGGGCGAACCATCGCAATGCCGTGCCACATTGCTTCGTAGGTGGTTTCGCACAGGCGCCTGGCCTGGATCGAAGGTTCGCCCACGAAGAACATGCGGCTGGTGTCGCCGTGCCAGCCGTCCTTGATCACGGTGATGTCGATGTTGACGATGTCGCCGCTCTTCAGCAGCTTGTCGCCCGGAATGCCGTGGCACACCTGGTGATTGACCGAGGTGCAGATCGACTTGGGGTAGGGCGTGTGGCCGGGGGGCGTGTAATGCAGCGGCGCCGGGACGGTGCCCTGAACCTCCACCATGTAGTCGTGGCAGAGCTTGTCCAGCTGGGCGGTGGTGATGCCGGCCTTGACGTGGGGCGTGATGAAATCGAGCACCTCGGAGGCGAGGCGCCCGGCTACGCGCATCTTGGCGGCTTCGTCGGCGGTCTTGAGGTGGATCGACACGGTCTGCACGGCTTTCGGGAAGGCGAAATTATAACGCGGGGCGGGCGGCTCGTCTTGGAACTGCTTGAAAACTGGGCTCTTTTCGAGCTATAATCTCGGGCTAGCTGGGGGCCGTTTTCCACGAATGAGGCCACAGACTAGGTAATTCCCGAAACCGCACCCCGCACCATGGCTAAGGTGCCTCGTCTCCAAGAGACCAGGTTCGCCGCGGGGGAGGCCCAACCTTAACCGACAGGAGTTTCAAGCTATGTCCGTCACCATGCGCCAGATGCTGGAGGCCGGTGTCCACTTCGGCCACCAGACCCGTTTCTGGAACCCGAAGATGTCCCCGTTCATCTTCGGCGCCCGCAACAAGATCCACATCATCAACCTCGAGAAGTCGCTCCCGATGTACCAGGACGCGCTGAAATACGTGCGCCAGGTCACCTCGAACAAGGGCACGATCCTCTTCGTTGGCACCAAGCGCCAGGCCAGAGAGATCGTCAAGGAAGAAGCCCAGCGCGCCGGCGCCCCGTACGTCGACTACCGCTGGCTGGGCGGCATGCTCACCAACTTCAAGACGGTCAAGGGCTCGATCAAGCGCCTGCTCGAGATGGACGCGATGGTCGCCGACCTCTCGATGGAGAAGCTCACCAAGAAAGAGCAGCTCAATTTCGGCCGTGAACGCGAGAAACTCGAGCGTTCGCTGGGCGGCATCAAGGACATGGCGGGCGTGCCCACCGCGCTCTTCATCATCGACGTGGGTTTCCACAAGATCGCGGTCACAGAAGCCAAGAAGCTCGGCATCCCGATCGTGGGCGTCGTGGACACCAACAACTCGCTCGATGGCGTCGACTACATCATCCCCGGCAACGACGATTCGACGCGCGCCATCCGGCTGTATGCCCGGGGCGTGGCCGACGCGATCCTCGAGGGCCGCAACCAGGTCATCACCGAAATGGTCGCGCCGACGACGGAAGATTTCGTCGAAGTCGAGGACGCGGAGAAGGCCTGAGGTTCTTTTGAACGGCTAGGCGACAAAGGGGCGCGAAGCCCCTTTTTCGTATGTACTCGATCCCCATCTACAGGGGATTCCACATCGCACCTGGAGCAAAGGTAATGGCTGAAATCACCGCAAGCATGGTCAAGGAACTGCGCGAGCTCACCGGGCTCGGCATGATGGAATGCAAGAAGGCGCTGGAGGAAGCGGGCGGAGACCTGAAGAAGGCCGAAGAGCTGCTGCGCATCAAGAGCGGGGCCAAGGCCAACAAGGCCGCGTCTCGCGTGGCCGCGGAAGGCGCGGTCGGCATCTACCTCTCCGCCGATGGCAAGCTGGCCGCCAT
>CADECW010000355.1 GCA_902825855.1 uncultured Rhodospirillales bacterium
TGCAGCGAGTCGATCTCGCGTTTGTCAGACAGAAGCTTGACGATGATGATCGTGCTGGAGAACGTCAGCGCGACGGCTACATAGAGGCTGGTGACGGCATCAAGGCCAAGTGCCAGTCCGATTACAAAACCAAAGATCGACGTAAACGCAACCTGACCGAGGCCCGTCATCAGGGAGACCGCGCCAAGCGAGCGGATCAGCTTGATGTCGAGCTTGATGCCAACCAGGAACAATAAGACCGTGATGCCAAGCTTTGATAGAAGGCTTATCTGCTCATCGGATCGCACGACATGCAGGACGGAAGGGCCGGCGATCAGGCCGACAGCGATGAAGCTGACGATCAGCGGCTGGCGGAGAATTATCCCGATGAAGCCGACGACGGCAGCCATGACCAGCAGGGTCGCCACCTCACGGAAGGCGGACTGCGCGATGACCTCCATCATTGAGATCGCCCTCTGCTTGAGTGTGTTTCAGCATTGGGGTGGGAACCCATCGGCAGGTCAGATCAAGGGTTTGATCTGCCGATGCGAATTGTGGCTGGGGCTGGATCCCAAACGGCGCCGATCGGGACGCCGTCACAATCAAATGTACGCGTTCTATTTCAGCAGGTTGCGATCTTTGCGGAGTGGGCCTCACTTTGGCGCTGAATCACAGTGAAATTCGACTTGCACGTCGCACCCTCCTCGTTGGGAGCCAGTCTCTCACGTTATCGATGGTCCGAAATCCCCGGGGCAGGTCACAGCCAGCCCCTCTCACACCAGTCCAAGCCCCCGGATCATGACGAGAGCGATGATTCCGGGGATCACGACGCGCAGCAACCAAATCCATAGCCAACGCATCCGCTTTGCGACCAAGCCCGATGCTTGCATGGCGTCCGCGGTCGGCCAGACCCAGCCCGCGAATAATGCGACTACAACTCCGCTGAGCGGCAGAATGATGTTTGACGTGAAATGGTCGATCAAATCAAGCAACGGAGCTGACGTGAGCAGAACCTCCCGGAGGACGCCGTATCCCAGCGCCGAGGGAGCTCCGAGAAGGAATGCCGCAACGGCGACGAAGATCGTTGCATAAGGCCGTCGCCACCGTAGCTTCGCCATCACGATAGACACTGGCAATTCCAGCAGGGCGATCACAGATGTCAACGCCGCGGCCAGGAGCAGGAGAAAGAAGGCAAGGCCGATCCAGCGCCCCGCCGGCATCGCCGCAAAGACCTCCGGCAGCACGACGAAAGCAAGCGTCGGACCATGGGCGGGATCGAAGCCGTAGGTGAAGACGGCGGGGAAGATCATGACGCCCGCGATCAATGCAATGAGCGTGTCACCAGCTGCAATCACCAATGCCGCACGCGGCAATTTCATACCTCTTGGGAGATAGCTGCCGTAGGTCACAAGGAAGCCCATCGCGAGCCCGATCGAGAAGAACGCCTGGCCCACCGCAGCGAGGTAGGTCTTCGGTTCCAGGAGCGCACCCCAATCCGGGGCAAACAGAAAGCTAAGAGCACGCGACGCGCCTGAGAGTGAGAGCCCATACCCGGCCAGCAGGACGACCAGGGCGGCGAATAGCGGCATCAGAATCTTGCTGGAGAGCTCGATTCCGCGTTCGACTCCGGCGGCAACGATCGATGCCGCCACCGCGATCACTGCCCCGAACCAAAATAACGCTTGGTAGGGATCGGCGATGATGGCTTCAAAATGCTTGGCGAAGCTTAGTCCGGAGCCAATCTGCTGCTCTTCGACCGCGTAGGTCCATAGATACCTCGCGACCCATCCGGCGATGACGGGATAGTAGCTGAGAATGGCGATGCCTGCGGCGGCGCCCAACCATCCCGTCCATTTCCAGGGCGTAGGAGCGGAGATCTGCTCAAACGCAGCGACCGCATTGGCGCGCGTTCTCTGGCCGATCGCGAGTTCCGCGATCAGCAAAGGGAATCCAATCCCGACAACAGCCACGAGGTAGACGAGGATGAACGCCCCACCGCCGTTCTCCCCGGCGAC
>CADECW010000356.1 GCA_902825855.1 uncultured Rhodospirillales bacterium
CCGAGCTCTAGCGGCGCCGATCGCGAGCTCGAAGACTGTCAGCAGCTGATCCAGCTGGGCGGGCGAGAGGTCTTGCCGCGCTCTACGGGCTACTGATGTAGGTCTACTAACTCAGCACTGAAAGGCCGGGGTCGTACGGCTCAGCGAGGGATACCTTTGAGATCGCCAACGCCGCGCGCTTCCTCGATATCCGTCGCGACTCCGTGAACAGCGGTCAAGGTGTCATCCTGCCCAGACAGCGGCGCCCTCGTTCCGATCGCCCGCTTACGTCCGCCGCGTTTGCGAACCATCAGACGCTCCTCGCGGTATCGCCGGTAGAGCTCCTTGTCTGCCGCCTCGGTCGAGAAGGCGGATCAGTACAAGCCAGCAACACGAAACCAAGCTAAGCGTCAGTCTCATCCTTTTTCCGGCCAACTGTTCTTCAACCTTTCGTCATCTGACAAGCGCTAGTTGCTTGACTATGACGTTCATTATCTTATCGGTCACGGAGGCGGCGAGGCGCCAAGTCCATGCCTTCTCGAGCATGAACCTAGTGGGCCCTCCAAGCAGAGAATCGAGGTCCGATCGAATGATCGTCGCACCGACACGCTCAACCCTGCTCTTGACGAGCTTACGCAGAGCGTCGAGCTGGATCTCTTTCCCTGAGGGCGGCTTGGGCTTGGGGATTGGGATTGCTGCCTTGCCGACGAGTGGGATGATCGGCAGGAACGGCACTTCTTTACCATCAGTAGTCTTGAAATGTTGAACTCGGCCATCGGGCTCTCGAACGAGAAACTGTTCTCTTAGGGACGGATCTTCTATCGCTACAATCGGATTGATCGCAGGAAGGCAAAAACGCCATTTTAGGAATGCTTGGCAATTTCGGCGGCCGAGCTGGAAATCATGACGCCGGAAAGACTCGTGCAAGAATCCACCAAATCCGCCCATTACTCCGGACGCGATTGCCGGGTCCATCGACTTGCCGATCTCATCCTTTCGGGAAGGCGCAATCATAAATCTGCTGAACACGTCCGGACTCGCGGCGAGTTCGAGCTCTTGCGGCTTGAAGCGCGCCTGGTTCTTGAGCGCACTGAATATGTTGAGCACTAAGGCCGACAAGCGTGCGTCAGATTGATACGGCTCGGTGAGAGCGGCAGTATTCGGAAACGGATCTATCAGCACGACAGCGCGATGTGCTTCATCGCCTGATTGGGGACTGTGAGTTGCGGCCCCGCCAGAGAGGTACGTTCTCGCTAGCTCTAGTGGCTCATTGTTCATAAGGCCACCGTCGACACACAGAAAGCTGTATGGCGGATCGCCGACGGGCCAGATCGGAGCGCATGTGTGCCGAGCGCTGTAGTCGCTTCTCGGGCGATCTAGGAGCCGTGGAGCGAGGCCGACAGGGAACGCGCCGCTCGCGAGCGCAGCGGATGCCAGATGAGGCCATTCTCCCTGCGGCGACTCGGATGGCACAAGAGATCTCGCGCTTGCTAGTTCTCGTCCCGTCCAGCTCAGGGCGAACTGCATGTGGTCCATGTGCTCGTACATTGCCATACTCAGAGCCGGTGTCTTCACCGAGCATGTGAAAGGCGTAGGGGACGCCGCGAAGATTAGCGACTGAAAGAATCAATGCAAGCGGGTCGCTGATGTATGGCCTCTTGGTCGTTCGCATTGGGGCCGTGAGAGCATCACGGGCAATTTGCTCCAACGGTGCGGTGTTAAGCAGGCTTTGAACCTTGCCTGTACCATCTATGTCGGAGGTTGTCAGAAGCTTGCTGATATCGATCTGGCGAACCCAAGCGTCGTAGAGACGGTTGCGTTGTGGCGGCGGCGGCGCGTCCGGGTCATCCACATGGTCGATTTCACTCGCGAGCGCGACGGCGGAAATCGCTGAGGTCATCCCGCCGGCCGAAGCGCCAGATATGACGCGCAGTACCACTTCGTGGCGAGGGACCGGCATCGTGGCCTTTTGAACTTCCCACGCATCTAGAGTTTGTATCAGAAAGTCCATA
>CADECW010000357.1 GCA_902825855.1 uncultured Rhodospirillales bacterium
GCGACGTTCGATGCCTCCATCGCGGATCGTCACGATCTGTCCAAGCACGGCCTCATAGGGCAACTCGCTCCGTCGTCCCTTGGGACGCCCCCGGAGGTTTCCGCTCTGACCCTTGCGGAAACGTGTAGCGGCAGGTGGCCGACGATAGCCTATGCTCTCACTTTCATCGCCCCCGTCGGTCATGTTTTATAGCTCCGCGGCCATCGCAGTTGCTCAGCGTCGGATGTGCAGCGTCTAATCCAGTTGACCTCCTCATCGCTAAGAGGCTTGCTGCGCCGACGCGTCAATGCAGCCTCTACGGCCCACCGTTCAAGAAGCAGCGGTACTCGCGTGTTTTCCCTTTGCCCGTGGTTCGGGTTACGCGTGGCAACACCGAGGATCTGCAACGCCGAGTCGGCATTGCTGGGATCCTCCTCTATATAGTGTTTAATCTTCGGAAAACGCTGGGGGCTCTTGGTTGCTCGTAGCTTGTCGCGCTTGGCTATCCACCTGAGAACCTCTCGCTCGGCCAAGCGCTTGCCACTAAACGCCTCGCGCAAGGTTTTGCGCTGCAACGCTTCCTCAAGAGAAACAACCCGCGCAACCCCGTTCTCTATCAAGGGGAGCTCCCTCTCGAAGATAACCTCGAATGCCGAGCCTGCTTTGGCCATCACAGCCCTTGGCCGCCCGTTCGGGTTACCGCTCTGTCCTTTTTTGAATCGGCCATTGTTAGTACGGTCGGGGGGCTCGGCCATCTCACGCCTCCCCTTGTTTGGCTAGGTGTGGCTCATGACCAGTCATGGCGCTCCAGCGCGCGAGCGCGACATCAACGTAGGCAGGATCCAACTCGAGCCCGCGGAACCGACGGCCGGTACGTTCAGCCGCGATCAGTGTCGTTCCCGAGCCGAGGAAAGTGTCGAGTACCACGTCTCCGCGACGGGTCACGTCCTGAATGGCATCAGCTACCATTGCCGAGGGTTTGACGGTGGGGTGCAAAGCGAGATCTTGTCGCCGGCTCCCCAGCATTGAATTCACCGAGGCGTAGTCCCAGACGTTGGTGCGGTTGCGGCCATGTCGACCAAGTTCGACGGCATTGAAGTGCGATGCTTTGCCAACGCGGTAGACGAACACAAGCTCGTGCTTGGAACGGTAGAGCGACCCCATGCCGGCATTGCTTTTGTTCCAGACGCAAAGATTTAGAAGGTCCCCGTAAATGCCTTTGCCAACGACAGAGACATCATCCATGTGACGCCAGTCCATGCAGACGAAGTGGACTGCGCCATCGCGGGAAACGCGCACGCACGTTGAGAGCGTGTCGGTGAGGAATGTCCGAAATGCCTCGTCGCTCATTTCGCCCGAGGCCATCGCGAACTCGCGATGGCGGCCCTTGGCATTGGCATGCCCGCTGATCCGAACGTTGTATGGTGGATCCAGGAACGCAGCGTCGACCCGTCTCCCCGGACCCACCACTTCCTCGAGAAACGCCTGGTCTCGCCCATCGCCGCAGCCGATCCGATGCTCTCCTGCAATCCAGATGTCGCCGGGTCGCGTTCGCGGCTCGACCGGGGACGCCGGGATGACTTCGTCATCAGGATCGGTCGTCCCGTCGAGGATCACGTCAATCTCACCAGTCGAGAAGCCGGTCAGCGACAGGTCGATGTCGATTTGGAGTTCCGACAGCTCGACTTTCAGCAGATCGAGATCCCAACCGGCCCCAAGGGCTATCTTGTTGTCGGCGATGCGAAGCGCGCGCTTCTGCTTCTCCGAAAGGCCTGCCAGCACGATGGTCGGCACTTCTGATAGGCCCATGGCTTTCGCCGCCAAAAGGCGGCCATGCCCGGCGATCACCATGCCGTCAGGATCGATCAAAATGGGGTTGGTGAAGCCAAACACGCGGATGGAGGCCCCAATTTGGTCCACTTGCTCCTTGGGGTGGGTCCGGGCATTGCGGGGGTCGGGGAATATGCTCCCGACTGGGCGGTAAGTTACCGCCAGCGGACCTAACAC
>CADECW010000358.1 GCA_902825855.1 uncultured Rhodospirillales bacterium
GGCGATGGTCTCATTGAGGTCACGGCAAGTGACCCCAAGTTTCTCGCCCCGGTTCTCGTAGACCAGCTTGACAGTTGCGCCGTCTTCTTCGGATCGCTTGAAATCGTAGCGCGAGACATAGTTGCCGAAAATTCGTTTCGTGATCTCGTCCTGTTTGAAGAGCGGCGTTCCCGTGAATCCTATGAATGCCGCATTGGGTAGCGCGACCCGCATGTTGCGTGCAAGTCGCCCGGCCTGGGTGCGATGCGCTTCGTCGGAAATCACGATGATGTCGTCGCGGTCGCTGTAAGGCTCTTCGGGTTTTACATCTTGATTGAACTTGTGAATCAAACTGAAGACGTAGCGGTGGTTCTCCTTGAGAATTGCCTTAAGGCCCGTGCCAGACGCCGCGCGTGGCGTCTGGTCGTCGGCAACTCCGCAGCCTATGAAGGTCTTATAAATCTGACTGTCGAGATCGTTGCGATCAGTCATGAGCAGAAAAGTAAAGTTGCCGGGAACCTTCCGGCGAACCTTCTCTGCGAAGAAAGCCATCGAATAGGACTTGCCACTCCCCTGCGTATGCCAGAAAACGCCGAGCCGACCGAGGTCGGGGTGCGCGCGCTCTACGAGGTTAATGGGGCCCTCCGGGATGAAGGGCGATGGAGGCAAGGCAGTCACTTCCTTGCCTTTCTGTTTGCTCACTTTCGGCTCCGGGCGCTCGATGGGAAGCTCGACAATCCGGTGACGGAGGCGCTTATCTGCCGGAATCTCTTGCTTGAGTTCCTCTTGATACGCCACCGAAGCGACGGCGCGGTTAACGCCGAGCACCTGATGATTTCGCGCGATCACTTTACGTGTCGCGCCGGGCTTGCTCTCGTCAAAGAGTATAAAATTCTCAACGAGATCAAGGAGACGATCATGCGCAAGCATGCCGTTCAATAAGACTTCGGCATCGACGCTTCCCCTGTCATTTTCCTCAAGACGTTTCCATTCATGGAAATGCTCCCACTCGCTCGTGATCGAGCCGTAGCGCGCAACGTCGCCATTGGAGACGATCAGGAAAGCGTTATGGTGGAACGCATGGGCGATAACGTTCTCGTCCATGTAGTCGCGCAGATTCCCGTCGAAGCCTGCACGGATATTCTTATAGACGGCTTTTAACTCGATGAAGACGAGCGGCAAGCCGTTCACGAAGCAAACAATGTCGGCGCGCCGGTTGTAGTTGGGGGTGCGAACGCCGGTGAGCTTTAATTCACGGACAGCCAGAAAGCGGTTCGCGCCGGGATTATTCTCGAAGTCGATGACGCGGGCATGAGCGGATTTCTGATGACCCGCCGCATCGCGGTAGTGCACAGGCACACCGCCGCGAAGCATGCGGTAGAAGTCGTGGTTATGCTGAACCATCGAACGACTCATGTCATTGACGGTGAGTACGCGAACGGCATCCTCAATGGCGGAAGGCGGGAGCGCGGGATTGAGGCGAATAAGTGCTGCTTCCAGATCACGTGTTAGAACGGCCTCCTTCGTATCGGCGCGGCCCAGCGTTCCGTCCAGTCCGAAGGTTTCCTCGTTCCAGGCATAGCCGCTCTCCCATCCGAGCGACTCTTTAAGATGCTCGGCGAATGTCGCCTGGACTAGGCGATCCTCGCTGTTGATGGGTGTATAGGCCATTACACTGCGGTATCCCCGTTCATGAGGCGCGGCAGCAAGATATCCCGCGCTTCAGTTATCCTCTTGTTCTGGAGTACAAGATTGGCCATCTGGTCGAATATTGGCTGAATGTGGAGCGTAAAGGACTGCGCGAGGCGCTCCGGTGGCAATAGGAACGGAATGGTGTCAAACGTGGCAACAATAATCGCGTCGAACACAGCCCCCGTAGCTTTGGAGCGAACTTGCTCGATTGCCGCCTTCAAGGCGAGATAGATGTATCGCTGCTGAACATGTACCTTTGCCTTTAGGGCGTAGCACGATTGATTCATTGCCATTGGCACTAGCGTGAGGTTCAGC
>CADECW010000359.1 GCA_902825855.1 uncultured Rhodospirillales bacterium
AATCCTCATATCCGGTGGTCATTTTCTCGTCGAACCGCGCGCCGGCATCGATGACTCGCCGACTTACCAGACTTCCGGCCTCACAATAGTTCTCGCAAAGCAGCCGCAATCTCGAGAACTTCTGCGACACGTCGAATGACGCGTTCTGTCCAAACATCCTGAGATTTGGATAGACCCATCCGACCTGGCGCTGGCTCATGAACTCATAGGCAGAGGCCAACGACCCCGGTTGAAGCCTGTTGTCGGCATCGAGGAAAAAGATCGCCTGAACCGTGGGAAGGTGCCTTACCACAAACTCGATGCCCGCATTGCGAGCACTGCTCAACCCGCCGTTCGGCTTTCTGATGTAGACGATGCGATCCTTGAACCGATGCGCGAACTGCATTCCAAGCAGATGGCTCTCCGGATAAGGGCACCCGTCATTCACCAGGATCGTTACTATACCAAAGGAAGCCTGTTGAGAAAGGGCACTGCTCAGGGCTTCTGCAACCAGCCCGCTGTGCCGGTACATCGGAATAACAATGGCAACTGCAGGTTCGTCGCCTCGGAGCACCTCACCCGACCTGCTGGGATCCGACAGGTCCATCCACTAACCCAAATGTACGATGTCGGGATGCTGTACCTCGTACCAGACATCGAAGAATCTTGCCCACGCATAGTCTGTTGAGCCGGTTGAACGGGTCAACAAAATCAGGTCATGTGCACCATTGAGCGGCATCTCAAAGTGAAGTTCCACCTGTCTGCGACGCATCGGCTGGCAATCCACCCATCCCGAAAATTGGCTCGCTGGCCCGTTCAGCATTGTCAAGGCATCCGACACACGCGAGCGGCTTCTCCGGCTCGGGATCGCCATCAGGCCGAACTGCACGACTTTGGCCTTTTCGTGCTTTGTCTGAACTTGCGAAACAATGCGGATTGTTCCGGTAGGCAGCGCATTGCGCAAGATCGCTTTGACGACGGTGCCGGCCTTGGGATGGACCTGGAATTGGGAATCGTCATGATAGTAGTGGACCATCCCGGTCCTCGCCTCATCCTCGGACATACCCTCGACCTCGCAGCGCTCGAACTGCGCCACGCTGATCCTGCGGATGAGCGGGCCGTCATTGGCTGGACTCGCGGCATTGCCCTGGAGACCGTCTTTCACCGTCAGTCCAGGAACGAATTGGCCGACCCGAAGGGCAAGAGGCCGTTTTGGCCCGTCAACCCCAGAAAGCGTGGCCTTTTGTGATGGATGTGCCACACCGAGAGCCAGCAACACCCCGCTGTTCGGGTCGGTCGAATAGATACTTAATTCGAGGTGACCGTTTTCGACTTCGATAGCCCGCTTGACTTTGAAGCTGCGCCATCCCGTTTCCAAAGTCGATATGTCGGCTCGCCATGCACCGACCACTTCCCGCGTTTCCAGCAACCGCAACGAAACCATCAGGTCGCCGCCCAGCAGCATCGTCCGCATCGCAGGGACACAAAAAAACAGGTCGACCGACGAAACCCCATACGATCCCACAGGCAGCAACTGGCGTGCCGCAGCATCGACCGAACCAGGGATAGGCACACTCTCCTCGGTCGGAAAGACCGTGTAGGCAATTCTCTCTCCTGGACCGAATGCGCGGATCGCTTTTTCGGCTTCGACCAGGTTGTTTTGAAGAGTCTCTACTTCACGTCGAATCGCCGCCGTCGACATCGTCAACTCTACATTTTGCTCCACGAGCTGCTCAATCACCACGGCCGAGCGCTGACAAAGCGCTTTCAAGAGCGGCGACTGCAGGTCCGTTGCCGGATCCAGACGCAGCACGTCAAGGTACCGCGCGCCGCCAGCGTCGCCGCCGATTCCGGCTGCCTCCAACGGCGTGCTGGCGAGGGTCCGGTAAGTCTGCTCGGTGAAGGCCACGGCCAGCATGTCTGCTCCAAGGTCGTCGCAAACGTTGCGATGTCGCTTGACCGGGCGAAGTTGGCCCCCTTCGACGGCGAGGACGAGTCTATCCAGG
>CADECW010000360.1 GCA_902825855.1 uncultured Rhodospirillales bacterium
AGGAGTACGATTGCGCCCCGAAACCAGCGCATCGTGCGCGCCCAAGCACGCTTTTTAGCGATTTCTGCCACCTCGGCCCCCAAGGGCGGACCGCGTAAAGGGTGTTTGTGACGGTACAATTAAACTGTGGTCTTTGGCCTCCTCCTTACCCGATAGATCGCATAGATCTGAAAGCTATCTGTTGCTATGCGCCACCTCACGCCGCCGAGGGGGCGACCGCCTGGCAATGACGACTGACCGGCCTCGGCGAAAGCGCGCCGCTTGGTCGAGCAGGGCGCGAGCGTCACGTTTGTCGCAACACCCATCGGGATCTGTGATAGGAGCAATCAGTATTGGCTGATGGAGACACCCTATGCGGGTATTTTCGCATGCTTCTGATTATCAGGTTGAGTTCTGGAGACATCTCCCCGCCTTAGTACTCCTTAGCAAACCTTTGATTTTGTGGGCTCCCACAGCGGGTTCACTGAGAAAGGCGTTCGATACTGGTGCATCGCGCGTCGGTCCTCGCAAATTGCTAGATCTGATCGAGGCTGGCTTCATTGAGATTCACGCTCGCGAGCAGTGGTACGATCCCGTTCATCGCAAGAAAATGAGATTTCGCGATGGCGATCTGTGGGATTCGGAATTCGACGGTGAGTTGCTTCGTCGATTCCGAGCACATGGGTCTGGGTTTAACAATCTCTTTGCGCACCCGCTTGGCGGTGGTGACAGTTGGGCAGAAGAGCAGATTGCATCACAGAGCACTACATATCTTCGTGCACTTGATTTCGTCCAACGAGGACAAGTGATGCAGGCTAGTTTGGCAAAAGCTGCATCATTTGCAGCAACCGAGCCCGGGGATGTCGTCCGAGTGCTTTTACGTGACGCAAAAAACCACATGGAGGCGCTCGGACTGGTCGGTGCCGGGGCTGACGTTGAGCCTGATCCATACTGGTGGACGAGATCCGAATTGTGCGGCGACTCCTCTCAATTCAGTATGCCAAGCGGAGAACCTCTAAGTTTTGAGCGCATCAGCAGGTTAGCTCAACTGATTGAGGAACTCACGGGCCAATCTTCGTTTGATGACCTCATTCGCTTGAAGGAGAAGTTTGGGGAGGATCTTCGGAGGGAGACTTGGCAGTTGTTTGCTGATGAGAACGATCCAATGGCCAGCCAGTTCGTTGACTTAGAAAGAGTCGCTAAGAGGAAGAAGTGGAACGAGTTGATCGTTGGGGCAAACAAGGTTGAGGCAGGCAGCCAGCTGTGCGGAGCCTTTTTTTCGATTGTGGATGTTTTGCTTCAAGGTCCAGGCGCGATAGCGGTGCTGGGGCTCGCCGCTGCCGGCGTGCCGGTCCTCAAAAACGTAGCAACCAACGAAGGTCACTGGCCTATTGATACGCCCAAAGAAAGCGTGCCGTTAGGTGTGGCGCTCGCACACCGGCGACTGGTTCCCTGGTTTCCTTATATGCGCGCACCGACACTTCAGGAAATTCGCGAGATCGTCGAAAGGCTTCGGAAGGCGGCTAGTATGCAGTAGACGCGGGCAGTTCGAATGACTGTTTCCGGCGATGACAGCCGTAGACGCCTGCGCCAGATTACTGACCGCACTCGAAAGAGTAGGCCGGTCGTTAAAATCTGCTCGCTCACTTACACTGGCCCATTTGAGACGTTCTACAAGCACGCTCCGAAGACTCCGCAGACGTATGACAACGACCAGTAGATGAGCACGCAGGCGGAGACGGGAATGTAAACGACCGCGAAAACGGCCCGTGACACACGACCTATTGGCAGCACAAGAACGCCGACAAGTCCGGCAGCAATGCTGGCTCCGAGCGCTAAGAAATCAGCCGTGCCGGTGTGCCAATTCCAGAGATCGTAAGTGCGCGATAGCCATAGGTACGCGGTAGTGACCGCAAACGGGGCCACGAGAAGCGTCGAACCACCAATAATGCGCCGGGCACCTTCACTAGCTGTCA
>CADECW010000361.1 GCA_902825855.1 uncultured Rhodospirillales bacterium
ACCAACCGTATGATGTCATGCAGCTGATGCAATTCAACTTCTTCATGGAGCTCGGGCTACTCGAGCTCGATGGGGCCTCGGGCACTTTGATTGTTAACTATGATCGTTATCACGATGTCGTGACGCTGATGCTCGAACAGGTACTGCAAAGCCATTACGGCGGCGACTATGTTCAGGCGAGGGAATTCATCGAGCGTTGGAACTACTGGGACGAGCTCCTGCATGGCGGGCTTGCCGAACAAATGAAGGCGGCCGGCATTTATCGACGCACGATGGTCCGTTATAACGCGCTGGGTGACTGATGTGACGCAGCTGTACAACAGTATCCTCGAAACAATTGGCAATACACCGATCGTGCGACTCAATAAGCTTGCACCAGTGGGCGTGAACGTCTACGTCAAGGTTGAATCCTTTAACCCCATGGGCTCGGTCAAAGACCGGCTCGCGCTCGGCGTTATCGAAGATGCAGAGAAACGCGGCACGCTGCAGCCCGGCCAGACGGTCATTGAGGCAACCAGTGGCAATACGGGCATAGGCCTCGCGATGGTCTGCGCACAAAAAGGCTACCCGCTGGTCGTCACGATGGCCGAAAGCTTCAGCATTGAGCGGCGCAAGATGATGCGCTTCCTGGGCGCGAAAGTAGTGCTCACGCCGGCGCACCTGAAGGGCAGCGGCATGCTCAACAAAGCTGTTGAACTCGCCGAAAAACATGGCTGGTTCCTGGTGCGACAATTTGAGAACGAAGCCAATGCCGACGTGCATTCGCGCACAACCGCGCCGGAAATCCTGAGCGCTTTTGCGGATCGGCAACTCGATTACTGGGTTACCGGCTTCGGCACCGGTGGCACGCTAAAGGGCGTGGCGCGCGTGCTGAAGAAAGCGTCGCCGCACACCAAGGTCATGGTCTGCGAGCCCGATAATTCGCCCATCCTCGGCAGCGGCATCCCGCAACCGCGCGACGCCAGCGGCTGGCCGAGCGAGAGCCACCCCTTGTTTCGACCGCACCTGATGCAGGGCTGGAGCCCGGACTTCATCCCGAAGCTGACCGAAGACGCTGTCACGGCCGGCCTCATCGACGACATCATTCCGATCAACGGCAACGACGCATTGCTTCTCGCCAAGAAGCTTGCCACTGAGGAAGGCATCTTCGCCGGCATCTCGGGCGGCGCGACGCTCGCTGGCGCGCTGATACTCGCCGAACGGGTGGCCGCTGGCACAAACATTCTCTGCATGCTGCCGGACACGGGCGAGCGCTACCTAAGTACGACGCTGTTTGAAAATATTCCAGCCGACATGACCGAGGCAGAACAGGAATTATCGCGCTCGACACCGAACTACCGCTTCGACAGCCAGGCCCCAGTCGCGGCAACCGTCGCCGCCCCGACTCCGCCGCCTGTCGTAGCCGAGGCCCATGCACTGGAGTTTTTAGAGCAGGCAACCCACGACGATGAAAATCCAGTCGTGTTGTTTGCCACGGAGTGGTGTGAGTTTTCCTGGTCCGTACGCAAGATGTTCGCGCATTATGAGATTCCGTATCGCGCCTATGACCTCGACTCGGTGGCCTACCAGGTCAACAACAGGGGCGGCAAGATCCGACGTGCTATCGAGCAGCGCACCGGGCGCAAGACGGTGCCTCAAATCTACATCGGTGGCGAGCACCTGGGCGGTGCAACCGACCTGTTTGATGCCTGCAAAGATGGCAGGCTCGCGAGCCTGCTGCAGGACAATGAGGTCAGCTGGAACCGGTCCGTGAATACGGATCCGTACACCTTCCTACCCGGCTGGCTGCACTCGCGCGGCTAGCCGACGTGGCTTGAGGGAGGCGTGGGAGGCCGCCATGCGGGCGACTTATGATGTTGAGTCGGCGCACGGGATATTCCTCTCCCTCATGGCTCGCTGCGCTGCGCTTTACTTCGGTCGAAGAACA
>CADECW010000362.1 GCA_902825855.1 uncultured Rhodospirillales bacterium
GCGCGAAGAACGAGCTGGTGAAGCACGTCGAGCAGCACGCTCCGGAGGTTCGCAGAAGCCTGGTCGGTGTCAGCGCCATGGATCACCCCACTGATGGCGAACTTGTCGATCACGCTCGGCGAGCCTTCAAGGCAATCGACCGAATGCTGCCCAATGCACCGCACTGAGGCGCCTTCAGGTTGTCAGTGCGCGAACAGCACGCAGCGCTCTCCTGCCATCAGGTCAGCCGTCACGCCCCCCAGCACCCATTCATGGTCCGCCTTGTAGCCGTAGGCCCCGGCAACGACTAGGTCGGCGCCACCATCGCGGGCGATCGTGCGTAGCTGCTTGGCATTGGCACCGCAGGAGGGGGTGACCCTAGCCTCTGCTTTGACCTGATGCCGGCCCAGCCAGTGCGTGATTTCACCCAGCCGGGTTGTTGCGACCGCGATTTCCTCGGATGGAGTGATCTCGACAACAGTCGCATGCGGGCATGTGGCGAGAAGCGGCAAGGCGTCCGCTATGGCTCGTTGCGCTTCCCGTGTATCCTTCCAGGCGACAAGAATGCGTTCGAATCGACTCGGGGCCACGCCGTTTGGAACGACTAGCACCGGCCGCCCTGCGCTCATCACAAGGTCACAGACGTCGACTTGGCGCGTGACGTCGGCTGGAACTTTGGGGAGCGCCATTGCCGCCACGATCAGATCGGCCCCTCTCGCCTGCTGCGACAGGTGATCGGCCAAGGGCAGGACCGTGGTTCGAGCGGACCACTCGGTCGGGCCGTGCAGTCCGGCTACCGCCTCTTGGAATTCGATCTTTGCCGCCTTTATCTGTCGTGCAGACTGCTTGCGGTCCTCTTCATATAGGACTGCCGGTACCGCATAATCCCGGCAAGCGATTTCGATCGGACGGCAGGCCGCAACGCCAGTGATGCCCGCTCCGCACTGCTTGGCAACGGCAATGGCCGTTCCGAGTACATGGGCATTCGACTGGCCGAGGGTCAGATTCACCATCACAGTCGCATAGGTCATGGCGCACTCTTGGCGTCGTCCGCGCCCGACTGCCATTGCCCGTCGCGCCCTTTGTGGAAACGGCGCTTTACGGCTGCCCAGGCGATGCGGTGCGCGATTTCTTCGCGCCGTGGGTCCGCGGAATAGCTCGCCCAAACCTCGTTGAAGGCCTCGCGATAGATGTGCTGTGCGTGCGCTGGCAGGTAATTGCGGACTGACGCTGGCAGGGCCGCGTTCGTTGCGTAGGGCATGGGCGCCTTTCAAGCTTCAATGCCCAGGAGGGTGCCCGGCGGATGTGACGGCGGCTTTGACTTGGCGCAAACGTAAGGCCGGGCCGATGGTCCAATCTGTCGGCGCTACACCTCACAGGAGGACATCATGAGTAGCGACATCGCCTTGCGTCAGCACATTCTTGACGAGCTGGAATGGGAACCGGCGCTAGATGCCGCGCATATCGGCGTGCTTGTTGAGGACGGGGTTGTTACGCTCACAGGCCATGTGCGCAGCTATGCCGAGCGGGCTATCGCAGAGCAGGTTGTCGCCCGAATCAGGGGCGTCAAGGCGGTGGCCCAGGAACTTCAGGTGCGTCTCGCGCACAACCAGAAGCGCGACGATGATCAGATCGCCCGACGGGCATTGAAGATCATCGCCTGGGACACGACGGTGCCCGGCGACAAGGTCAAGCTCAAGGTTGAGAAGGGCTGGATCACCCTTTCCGGTGAGGTCCAGTGGCACTTCCAGAAGGAAGGCGCCGAGGCTGCGGTACGGAAGCTGTCGGGTGTGACGGGTGTAACCAACCAGATCACCGTGCGATCTAACGCCGACGCCGGTGACGTGAAGCATCGCATCCAGGAAGCGCTACGGCGTAATGCCCAGCTCGACGCGGAAGACATTAAGATCACTGTCGACGGTGGAAAGGTCACACTGGAGGGC
>CADECW010000363.1 GCA_902825855.1 uncultured Rhodospirillales bacterium
TGAGGCAGTACAGGGGCGCGAGCCAAACTCAGGTCGCGCGAGATGCTGGATTGAACCAGGGGCATTATTCACGCATTGAAAACGGGCTTTTGCCAGAAGGACCGTCTGAGGAAAACGTAGAGCACATAAGTCGCGCGCTCGCATTTCCGAAAGGATTCTTCTACCTCAAGGATGGCCTTGCGGGATTGCCGCTAAGTGTCCATCCCATGAATCGGAAAAAGAGCACTGTCGGCGAGCGAGTTCTCAGGCAAATCCACGCAGAGCTTAATATTCGCCTCATTCATTTGCGGCGGTATCTACGGGCGGCTCATCTCGAACCTGAGCTTCCGTTGCCACAAGTCGACGTGGACGAGGGCGGCGGGCCGCTGGAGATCGCTCGTGCCCTTCGACGTGCGTGGTCGATTCCCGAAGGTCCAATTTCAGATCTCACGGACTACTGTGAGCGCGCCGGGATTCTGGTCATCTGGTGCGACCTTGAAAAGGGCGTCGATGGTGTAACGATGACCGTGCGCGATCTCCCCCCCTGCGTATTTCTGAATAGGCACGCTCCTTCAGATCGAATGCGAGCATCTCTTGCTCACGAGCTTGGGCACATCATCATGCATCGGGTTCCGACAGATTCCATTGAAGACGAAGCCAATGCCTTCGCCAGTGAATTTCTTGTACCTGAACGGCAGTATCGCCGCTCATTGGTCGGGCAGAGATTCACACTCGAATGGCTTGCACGTCAAAAAGCGTACTGGAAAACGTCTATGAGTTTCTTGCTTTACCGAGCGGGGGCCATCGATGCAGTCTCGCGTCATCAAACAGAGTATTTATGGAAAAAGATGTCCGCCCTCGGATGGAGAACGCGGGAGCCGGAGGAGACAGATATTCCATATGAAGAGCCCACTGTATTCCCTCGATTACTTAAGATGCATTCGGAAGATTTGGCGTATGACTGGGGAACTTTGGAGGCCTTGCTAAACACTGGCGTTAGTGACTTGCAGCGCATCTATGGTGGGTACCTGGGCAAAGGCAAGCCGCGCCTTTATGTTGTGAAATAGACGCCACTATCTCGGCGCGGAGAGCCGCGGCCACATTGACTTAGCGGCTCCCCCCGCCTACATTCCGCTCGCTCTGAAGCCTAAGAGCGGCCGCCTCCGAGGAGGCACGCCAGTCCGCGAGATTCGCGCACTGGCGCTTTTGCGTTTTGGATCAACGGATTAGCCCGTGTTCGACAGTCTGACCAACCGGCTCAACGCGGTCTTCGACCGGCTCACGCGGCGCGGCGCCCTCTCCGAGGCCGACGTGACCGAGGGCCTGCGCGAGGTGCGCGTGGCGCTCTTGGAGGCCGACGTCGCGCTGCCGGTGGTCAAGGACTTCGTCGCCCAGGTCAAGGAAAAGGCGATCGGCCAGGAGGTCCTGCGCTCGGTCACGCCGGGCCAGCAGATCATCAAGCTGGTGCACGATCATCTGGTCGAGACGCTAGGCGCCGATGAATCCGAGCTCGCGCTCGCGGTCGAGCCGCCGGCGGTGATCCTGATGGCCGGCCTGCAAGGCTCGGGCAAGACGACGACGAGCGCCAAGCTCGCGCTCCGCCTGATGCGCCAGCGCAAGAGCCGGTGCCTCCTCGCCTCGCTCGACACGCGCCGCCCGGCCGCGATGGAACAGCTCGCCGTGCTCGGCAAGCAGGCCGGCATCGACGTGCTGCCGATCGTCGCCGGGCAGGATGCGGTGGCGATCGCCCGCCGCGCGCGCGAGGCGGCGCGTCTCGAAGGCTATGACGTGGTGATCCTCGATACCGCCGGGCGGCTCCATGTCGACGAGGCGCTGATGGACGAGGTCGCGGCGGTTCACGCGGCGACCCACCCGGTCGAGACCCTGCTGGTCGTCGATGCGCTGACCGGCCAGGACGCGGTCAACGTCGCGCG
>CADECW010000364.1 GCA_902825855.1 uncultured Rhodospirillales bacterium
ACCCTTCGATTGAGCCCTTAAACTCCAAACTCTCGGGTTTTTCAGCAAACTGCTAAACAGTTTTCAATGTCAATCTTGTGCAGCACCCTCCCCTTCCGGCGCGTTTCCATGATACCTGCAGTGCCAAAGCCCCGGGGTCAGGTCAGACGCACCGGGATCTTGAGGTAGCTCACGCCATTGGCTTCTGGAGGCGGCAGATTGCCGGCGCGGATGTTGACCTGCACCGAGGGCAGCAGCAGCATCGGGGCGGCGAGTGTGGCGTCACGCTTGGTACGCAGCGCCACGAACGCCGCTTCGTCAACGCCATCATGGACATGGACATTGTGGGCGCGCTCCTCGGCCACCGTGCTCTCCCAGGCGAAATGGTCGCGGCCGGGCGCCTTGTAGTCGTGGCACATGAAAAGCCGTGTCGCGGCAGGCAAGGACAGCAGGCGGCGGATTGAGCGGTAGAGCGTAGCGGCGTCGCCGCCGGGAAAGTCGGCGCGTGCCGTGCCGTAATCTGGCATGAAAATGGTGTCGCCGACGAACACGGCGTCGGCAATGCGGTAGGCGACGTCGGCCGGCGTATGGCCTGGCAGATGCATCACCTCAATCTCGAGGCTGCCCAGCGCCAGCCGCTCGCCATCGCGAACCAACCGGTCGAACTCGCCGCCGTCTTCGCGCACGTCGGCGGCGTTGAACACAGCTTTGAAGATCGTCTGAACCGCGCGGATATGTTCGCCGATCACGGTCTTGGCTGCGGTCTGCGCCTGGAGATAGGGCGCCGCCGTCAGGTGGTCGGCGTGGGCGTGCGTCTCCAGGATCCAGTCGACGGTGAGATTGCGCTCGCGGACCCTGGCAAGCACGCGATCGGCCGACGCCGTCGAGGCCTTGCCCGACTTGTGATCGTAGTCACGCACCGGATCAATGATCGCGGCCCGCCCCGTCGCCGCGTCGCTTACCAGATAGGTGACGGTGAAGGTCGCCTCGTCGAAGAAGGCGTCGATGGTCGGGCTGGCGGTCATGGAGTTCCTTCGGTTATGGCTTGACATATATATTAGTAGTCACTAAATTAGCAATACCTAACATGAAGAAAGCCTCCCTCCCAATCGATCCGCGTGCCCTCGAAACCAGGGCCAGCGAAGTAGCCGGCCTCCTGGGCGCACTCGCCAACAGCCGAAGGCTGCTCATCCTCTGCCGGCTGGTCGAGGTCGGGGAGGCGACGGTCGGCTGGCTGGCCGACGAGATCGGGTTGTCGCAGTCGGCGCTGTCGCAGCATCTGGCGCGCATGCGTGAGGAAGGGATCGTTACTTTCCGTCGCGACGCCCAGACCCTTTGGTACCGGATTGCCGATCCGCGGATCGAGAGCCTGCTCGCGAAACTGCACCGTCTCTATTGCCAGGACTGACCTGGCGGAAAGGAAAACAAATGTCTTTGCCTACCATCAATGCTGCCCGCGCCCGCCACCTAATCGATCAGGGCGCCGTCCTGGTCGATATCCGCGAGACCGACGAGCATGCGCGCGAGCATGTTCCCGGCGCTCTCAGTATTCCGCTTTCGCGTTTGGCCGAGGTCGACGCCCCCACCGGCAAGGCAGTGATCTTCCACTGCCGGTCCGGCGCGCGTACCGCCGCCAATTCGGCGCGGCTCGCCGCAGCCGCCGCGTGTGACGCCTACATCCTCGAGGGCGGCCTCGAGGCCTGGAAGAAGGCCGGCCTGTCGGTCGCTGTCGACAAGCGCCAGCCCATCGAGATCATGCGCCAGGTGCAAATCGTGGCGGGAAGCCTCGTGCTGCTGGGCGTGGTCCTGGGCGTTTGGGTGGGGCCGGCCTTTTTCGGCCTGTCGGCCTTCGTCGGCGCCGGGCTCGCCTTCGCCGGGGTCACTGGCTGGTGCGGGATGGCCAAGCTTCTGGCCGTCATGC
>CADECW010000365.1 GCA_902825855.1 uncultured Rhodospirillales bacterium
CGTTGCGTCCTTCCTGCAGGAAGCGGCCAGTGGCCAGCTCGTCGATCAGCCGACGATCGAGGCCGGGCTGCGCGCTGAATTCGAAGTCTTCCAGTCGTTTGCGGTACGGGAAGTGCGCGAACTTGAGATTCAATTCGACGCACTTGCGCTTCCGCTCCTGCATCTCGGCATCCAGCAGGTAGCCGAGGAAGTGCGTGTAGCTCCACCCATCGGCGGCGGCGCGCTGGGCAGCCCCATCGAGTTGCGCATGTGCGGTGGCCAGCCCGAGTTGCTCCAGACCGTCGAGGGCTTTGGCTTCATACGTCACACTCATACGAGCACCTCCTCGAAGCGCGAAAGGGGCATCTGCTGCACGGCCTGTTCGAAGCGGATCTGCCAGCGTTTGTCCTCGGGCACCTGCACCTGGCGCTCGGTAATCTTCCAGAGTTCCGCCAGATGCTCTTTCTCGACGATCGACTGCCCGGCGGTGGCCGCCTGCCGGTGCTCGGCAATCACGCAATCGCCCAGGCAGACGGTGATCTGCCCGCCGGAAGCGGCGATTTGCACGGTTTTTCCCGCGTATTCCGGCGGCACCGAGTAGCGGCTCCCCTGGTAGTGCACCATCGATTCCCAGGAGACGCTCCGCGCCACCGGATCGAGAAAGCGGTAGGGTGCGATGCTCGCCAACGGCGTCAGTTCTTCCTGCTGGAACAGATCCACAGGCCGGCACTGCGTGGTGCCGTGAATCCGCACGTTGGCCGTGCTGTCCAGCCAATGTCGCCCCTGCAGGTTCAGATCATCGAGCCCCTCGAAGATCCGGCCCGTCAGAAAGTTGTCCTTCACATAATCCACGGCGCGCTCGACCTTGCCCTTGGTGCGAGGCCGATAGGCGCGGTGCGTCTTGGGCACGAAGCCATAATGGTTGGCGAAGTCGAGGAACTGCTCGTTCCAACGAAACGGCGAGAGCTTCACCTGCTTCATGTTGTCGTAGAGGATCGACCTGGTCCAGCCGCCGAAGTAGCCGAACGCTTCCTGGTGGCACTCGATCAGTTCCCGCATTCGCATCGACGTGGTGAAGCGCACGAACAGCATCCGCGAGAACGAAAGCACGATCACGAAGGCGTACACCGGAATCAGCTTGCCGTCGCTGGTGGCGAACTTGCCGCAATAGGCCCAGTCGGCCTGCGCTTGCTGACCGGGCGGTGTCTCGAACCGCACGGTGAGTTTGCCCAGTCGCATGGCTTCGCGCTTGAGCGTGCGCAGGTACCGCCTGAGCGTGGCGATCGATCCGGCATAACCCATCGGCCGGATCTCTTCGAGCAGTCGGATGGCCGAGAGTCGATGCGCTTCGTAGCGTGTGCGCAGATACTCTTTGAACGGGTCGAGTTGCGAATGGCGCGGCGAGTTGTCAGCCTTGAGTGCGTGTTCGCCGCGGAGCACCTTGCGAATCGTGTTGCGCGAGTGCCCGGTCAGCATCGCGATCGCACGCAACGAATGGCCTTGCTGTTTGAGTTCCTGAATGTCCATGAATTGATCCACCTTGATCATGCCGGCCCCTCCTTTGCGCAGAGAAGAAGGAGCGGACGGCGGGGTAAAATGGGAAATTTGCGTCGCCCCCTGCTGCTGCGCAGCAGCAGGGGGCTATTGTTCCCCATTTACCCACGGGTGGGTCAATTCCTGATGATCGTTAGTGGGTCAATTCCCGGTGATCGTTCACATCCAGGTCGGTCGTCGCGAGGCCGTCGTCTCCAAATGTCTCATCCAGAATTCCTTCGGAGTCGTACCTGGCGATGGCAATCCCCTTGGTCACGCCCCCTCTCAATCCCGACCCGACCATCAGCAGATTCCCGTCCCGATCCATCAGCAACCCGTGTGGAAAGGGCGAATCCTCCAGCCAGCCTTCACCT
>CADECW010000366.1 GCA_902825855.1 uncultured Rhodospirillales bacterium
TTATCATATGGGTTTGGCCTCGATGCCCACCCTCTCGGCGCTGCTCACCTTTCTCAACGTCAGGCTGGGCTTCTGGATTCGCAATCCAAAGGAACGCTCTCGCTTCGAGACGCCAGGGCTCAGTCACCTCCTGCGCGAGATGACGGGCGTCGGAATGTCCGAGAAGGAGCCGTGGCTCAATCTGTCCGATGGTGGGCACATCGAGAATATGGCCGTCTACGAGCTGCTGCGACGGCGCTGCAAGTTCATCATCTCGATCGACGGCGAGGCCGACCCCGAGTGCTCCTTCCACGGCCATCTTACCCTGGTGCGACATGCCCAGATCGACCTCGGCATCCGCATCGATTCGACGCTCGAGGACCTGCGGCCCAACCCCGCCTCGAAGTTCAGCAAGACGCACTACATGTTCTGCCGCATCAAGTATCCGGGTGAAGACGGCAAGCCCGGACCTGTCGGGCTCCTGCTCTACATCAAGCTGTCGGTCACTGGGAACGAAGCGGAGTTGATCAAGCGATATCGCCTGCTCCATCCTGATTTCCCGCATCAGTCCACGCTCGATCAGTTCTTCGACGAGGAGCAGTTCGAGGCCTATCGCCAGCTCGGTGCGCATGTCATGGCGAGCCTGTTCTCCAAGCCCTTGGTGGGCGACATCGAGCCTTCGACCGTTCGCGACTGGTTTCGTGGACTAGCAGGCAGCCTGCTCGAGCCGGTCGAGCCTGCCCGCAAGCAGACCGGACAGCTGACCGCAGAGGCGTCGGTGACCAACCCGTCATGACCGAGACGGCACTGACGCTGGCGGTGGGAGGCGCAAGCGGCGGCGCGCGTGGCGCAAAGCCAATCTTTCTTTGCCACAACAGCCTGGACAAGGACACGGTCAAGCAGATCGCTGACATGCTCGATCTCGAGTTCGGCATACCTTTCTTCATTGATGCCTACGCAATTCCCACTGGCGAAGCTTTCCTTCCCTGGATCGAGCGGTCATTGGCCGAGGCGTCCGGTGTCGCTATCTTTCTCGGCGCTAACGGCTGGGGCCCGACCCACCTTTGGGAGGCCGAGAAGGCGCTCGCGCGGTATGGGGCAGAGCCGACCTTCAAGCTGATCCCTGTCGCCCTGCCCGGCATCGCCGAGGCAGACATGAAGCAGCTGGGCGCCGGTAAGCTCTTCCAGGAGATCAACTGGGCCGATTTCCGCAGGGGTCCAAACAACCGCGACAGTCTTGAGAAGCTGAAGGCCGCCCTAACCGGCGAACAGGTTCCGCAGTATCGCGGTCCCGCCCGGCTCACGCCGCATCAGATAAGGCGCGACGCCCAGCGCTGGGCCAACGAGAAGCAAGATAGGAGCATTCTGTACAAAGGCGCACAACTGGACCAGGCCGACGCCATCGTTCGTGATAACCCGGACTTCGTCGTCGCCTCGGAGGTCATGCCCTTCCTGACGGCGGCGCACGAGAACCACCGGCGCTTCTGGAAGCGTGTCGCGATCGGAAGCATGGTGATTGGAGCGGCGCTGCTGGCTCTGACAGTCGCAGCCTTCGTCGCCTATCGCCTAGCCGAAGACAGACGTGTGGCGTCGCTGTCGAGGCAATTGGCGATCGCAAGCCGTGATGCGCCGGGTGCAGACCGGCAACTGCTGATCGCTGCCCAGGCGGTCCTCACCAATCCGACGGCGGAAGCGCGGGGCGCCCTACTCGAACGACTCGAGGCATTCCGGCACCTACGACGCCTGCTCCATCTGCCGCAGCCGCTCGAAGCAATGACAGTCGATGCCGCAAGCGGTGACATCGTAGCGGGCACCGAAAGCGGTGACATCGTAGCGGGCACCGAAAGCGGTCGACTGCTGACGGCGTCACACACTGCGACAGCGCCGACGAACCTGCTCGCGC
>CADECW010000367.1 GCA_902825855.1 uncultured Rhodospirillales bacterium
ATTTGATCGACGTACGCGCTTACCGATCCTGCGTGCTGGGTGAGACGATGGAGGTTGTGCGCGGTGTGTGCAACAAGGGTCAGCTTCTGTTTATCGCCAAGGCTGGCCAACAACTCCTGATAGTTCACGTTGTTGGTATCGAGGATCGCCGGCTTGAGGTTCAGATGCGCCGCCTTCGTGGCAACGGGCTTGGGGGTGCGAGATTTGGAGTAGAGCCAAAAGAAATCGCAGGGGGCGGCGGCGTCCTTCTCAAGATTCTCGACGAGTCGTTCGGAAAGTTCCTCGACCGTGCGATAGTTCGGGCCGGTGATCAAAATGTTCTTAGGGCCTCCATGCCGGATTACGGCATGCAGATAAGCGACAAGAGTGTCGGTCTTGCCGGTGCCGGGGGGACCCCACACGATCGTGAGCTGGTTCGTGGCGCACGCCGTTGCGGCAGCGATCTGGCTTTCATTTAGTTCATGCTGATTGGCGTTCTTGGCGTAGTTGACGATAGCCTGAACGTCTTTGGCGGCGCGGATGACCTTCGCTGCGAGCTTGTTTCCTTGCCAAAGAACTTCTGCGATGGGCGTATCGGCGGCTGTGCCTCTGGGAATCTTTTTCGCACCCGCCTGACCCATGGCAAGCAAGGCTTCGGGAGCAGCCGTTGCGCATGTCGGATTGCCTATCTGGGTGAGGATCTCCGTGACCTGCGGTGAATCGTCATACGGAAGTCCTTCGAGGAGATACAAAGGCTGTTTGCCCAGCGGAATGATGCCCGATTTCATGATCACATCGAACGCCGCTTGAAATCCATGCCAGCTTGCTTGGATCTGGACCTCCACCAACCGGTTCACGCGATCAAATTTCAAAATTCGGGCGGTGATCAGCCGATGCATAGGAAGAAATAGGTGCTTGGTGTCGATCGCGAGCTTAAGAGAATTACCGTTGGACAAGGGAAATCCGGGCCAACCGACGATTCCCAGCGTGCAGATATCGTTCTCCTCGATCTTGGCCTCGGTGGAGTCCTCGCTGATCTCGAATTCGTAGCGGTGGCCGCCCTGGTCCTTGAGAAGCTTGGCGAGAATGATTGCTTTGTAAGACGCCTCAAGTGCTTCTGCCCGAGCGATGAGTGAACCAATGGCTTCGGTCTTGGCCACCGCCGCGGAGACCTTTGACCAGCGATCCCAAAGCTTCGCATCATAGGCGGCTCCGGCGAGGCCTGTAGGGATCGACATCGACAACGCAGGCGCGTTACCGCTGATGCAATCTTTCAAGTCGACGCGTAGGCGAGCGGTGATGCTAGCTATGGCCCACGTGTGAGCCTTAAGGACATTGCCGTAGCGATCTATGGCGTCCACAACGCTAACGGTCTTACCGAACATGCGAACGGTGCCCGTAGGCGTTTTCCAGATCTCAAAAATACGCTCGCGCGGTATACCGTTGCCCAGAGGTTCCAGGTAGTAGTTGTCTATTCTGCGCGGCGTCATGCGATCATGATGATAGAAGCCGGCAGTTCCGAGCAGCGTCACGGCAAACCGCTGAGGGAGGCGCACAGAGCTTGTCACGATGTCGCCAACGAAAACGATGTTGGGGCAGACCTGATCGGTCTTTTCCAGCAACTCCTCCGGCGGAAATATCCACGCCAGCGCGCGTTGAGAACGGTCAGGCAGATCGAGTATGTTAAGGAGATGCCGGCCGAATGCGTTGCAAAGCTCCTCATACTGTCGGACTTCCCAAAAGCAAATCTGTGTATGAAGCACCCCGAAGCTGTTGGCCCTGAACTGAGCCTCAGCGCTCTCGATCCAGACAGCAAATTTCTCTATGAACGCAGAGACAGCCGCCCATTCGGCGGGGACGGTATCCTTGCCGACGACGAAAGCAGCCTCACCG
>CADECW010000368.1 GCA_902825855.1 uncultured Rhodospirillales bacterium
CAGGTACCCGAACATCGACCCGGACCACGAGATCAACGCGGCATTGGACCCCAGCGGCACCAGGCGGCGTCCGAGTCGGAACCAGTGGCGGGTTGGCAGGTCTCCCTTGGCGATTGCCACAAAGCTTGCGAGCCGCGCCTCGGATGCGAGCAGATCGTAGTAACCGGGGTCGAGACTGCCGTCATCGACTCGATACCCGATGGAGAGAAGCTCCCTCTCCGGATCGAACAGAAAGTCGAACGTCATCGCGTCGAACATCTTTCGCGCGAGTATGCTCAGCGTCGCGAGGCGGCTCTCCAGCGCTGCCGCCGCTTCGGCGGAACGCCTGAAGTCATCGATCAGAGTATCGAGACGAGCGACGGTATTGCCTTCTGATCCGGGTCGTGCCGCAAGCGCTGTACGCTGACGCATCAGGGCGGACACGGCCTTCTCGCAGAGGCCCGGCAGCTCGGCCAGTGTCGGCATTGTATTCAACAACCGGGCGAAATCGCTTTCGCCGTCGAATTCCCCATCGCGTCCTTGTTTGCAAGGCGCCGCGTCGAAAGCCATGCGTTCGGCCCAGGGCATCAACTGTTCAAGGTCTCGATGATGGCTGTGAATGGTCGCGCCAACCGCTTCTGCCCAGATCAGCGGCTCAGCATCGCCGTTGCCGCCTTCGCTGCGGTCTTCGGACAGGCTCTGCGCCATGCTGGTTACTTTGTCCGCGAGCGGCGCAAGCTCCGCCAACCTGGAGGCCATGGCTGTCGGAGTTGTCTGGGTTTGCTGGAGCGAGGGCGCGACAGCGTCGAGTGCATCGATCAGGCGCTCACGTATCGGTGCCCCTGGACCACTCGAGGCCGCGCGCGTGGAGTCACGCGTGAGGTCCAGTGAATCACCGATGCCCGCGAACACCTGCGAGCACACTATTGGACGGGCTGCCAGTTCACGACATGCATTCTCGAGCACGATCAAGTGTCCGGCGAGGTTCCCACTGTCGACGGAAGAGATGTATTTCGGCTCCAGTGGACGAAGATCAGTCGTGTCATACCAGTTGTAGAAATGCCCACGACAGCGCTCGAGGCTGTTCATCGTTTTGAGAGTGGCCTCCAGCCTCTCGACGGTCTCGATCATTCCAAGCCAGCCGAAGTCGTTGGCGGCAATCACTGACGAAAGATACAAGCCGATATTCGTAGGTGATGTCCGGTGTGCTACCACGGGCGTCGGTTCTTCCTGAAAATTGTCAGGCGGAAGCATGTGCTCCTCCGCCGTGACGAAGGTTTCGAAGAAACGCCAGGTCCGACGTGCGATCAAACGCAGAAGCCGCGTGTCGGCCTCGGAAGCAGGTTGGTGGGTCGACGCCGCTGACGGCAGGCTCGCCCATCGCGCGATTGCGGGTGACAATAGCCAAAGGATGAGGAACGGCACGGCAATCGGCCATGAACTCGGCGCGACGGATGCGACGAGAACCGCTGCACCCGTGCCGAGGGTGACACCGCCGGCCATCTGCCGATAGAAGCCGACCATGCTGAGTTGCGGGTTTGCCTTCGTCTGTGCGGCGGTCACCCACTCGAGCATGTTCCGATGCGACACGAAGAGCCGGAACAGTGTCCGCAGGATCGCGTCGCACATCGTCCAGGCTTGGTGGGCCAGAAATGCGACGAGAAGCGCGATTTGGGAAAGCGCCAAGACAAGATCCGTGCCGACTACGCGCAGGTGGACCAGCTTGGATAGCCCGGCTCGCCTGGGCATGATCCCGCTCAGGAATGGGATAAGGGCGGGTATCGCAATCGTCGTGAGGACGAACGCGCTCCACAGCTCTGCGGAGGCAAACGGCAACGTCCATCCGACCACCAGGGCGAGGAGGCACGCCGGTGGAGACAATG
>CADECW010000369.1 GCA_902825855.1 uncultured Rhodospirillales bacterium
AGAAGCTGAGATGCCGCCCCGAAGCAGTAGTGATCAAGAGGTTCGACGACGTTGCCTCTTCGGATATCGGCTTCACCAGGACAAGCGCGGGTTCTTTCTCGGAGTGCTCCGCGAGAAACTTCCCGGGGTCGCCGAGTACAACGGAGCTCACGGGCTCCGGCAACCGGATCGCAGTCGTGAAGCGGGCAGCCAATCTCACAACGTTGACCTGATCGTTCACGGCCTTCTGGCTCACGACCGGCTTGATCTGTGCTTGCCCCACGACGACTGTCGCCGCGGTCATCATCAAGAGTAGTTTCATTTGGTCCAAGCCCCTTCTCGCAGTAGCGTTTCCCATCGATTCCGGCGATACAGATACGCCACACGCGTGACGTAGTCGTGGATTTCCTTCGAATAGGCAGCGTTCAGTCCATCGCGCCGGACGCGGCCTTCACCGGCAATGTAGGCGGCCAGCATCAGCCGTTTGTCCCCGGCGCATAAATCGCGGAGCCACGCCAAATAGGCCACGCCGGCCCTCACGTTCTCGCGGATGTCGTACCGGTTCGTGACCCTAAACGTGGCTGCGGTATCGGGCATCAATTGCATTACCCCGACTGCGCCCGCGCTCGAAACGGCCCTCGGATTCCCAGCGGACTCAGCCTCGATCACGGCGTGGACGAGTTCCCGTTCCACGCTGTAGCGGTCCGCCCAGTAGTTGCCCCACTGGCGCACTGCGGCCGATTCGGCTGACACGAGGGCCGCCGCCATCACGAATAGTACGGCCAACCTCACGCCGCGGCCTCCCCTGTAGCACGCATGGCAGCGAGAGCCTCATCCCGGTATTTCAAAGCTGTTGCGACAAGGCTCCGGAAGCCGTCTTTCAGCAGCAGGCGCTTCACATCCTCCTCTGTCTTGGCCAGGAACGGCATCAGCACGTCGCGCATTTCCGGCCGAATCTCGACTTCGCCCAACAACTGCAATGCGCGCACGAACTGAACGATTTCGTCGATGGACGGAGGCTTCACCAGGTTGTATCCGCGGAGAGCTTGCGCCAGCCCAACGGCCTGCGCCTTCAACTCCAAAGGCGCATCCACGGTGCGGATATCGAGAATCTCCACTTCCTTTCGAACATCCGGGTGTTCGATTCGCTTGTAGAGGCTTCGGCGGCGCAACGGATCTCCAAGACGCCGCTCCTGGTTCGAAGTCATTACGACAAACGGAATGGTCTTGGCCTTCACCGTGCCGAGCTTCGGTATGGTAATCTGCCAGTCCGACAGGATCTCCAAAAGCAATGCCTCGAACTTCTGATCGACCTTGTCCAGCTCATCAATCAGCAGCACCACAGGTTTCGGCTGGAGCACCGCCTGCATCAGCGGCCCATGCGTGAAGAAGTCGAGCGTATGGAGGCTCGACCGGAGTTTGTCCCACTCCCGGTCTATCACGTGTTCCTGCGTCTCGAGGTACAGCCGCTGCAGCGCCTCGTCGAACGATCCGATGGCCTGTTTCTCGGTGATGCCCTCGAAACACTGAAGACGAATCAAATCCGTCTTCGCCGCGGCGGCAAGCGCCTGCGCGAGGTAGGTCTTGCCGGTTCCCGGCGGGCCTTCGAGCAGGATCGGCTTCTGCATACGCGTGGCGAGCCACATGATCTGAACAAGGATCGGGTCGGTGGCATAACCGGCCTCGCGCAGTCCACGCGCCACGTCTTCTCGGGTATTGAACGTCATCCCGAGTTCAGAGTAGGATTGTTTGCACTGTCGGCAAATCTACTTGCTTGCCGCGGCAACATCTTAAAGAAGGAGCGAGCCGGACTAGCCGGATTGAAAGTCGCGGCCTGGCTTGCGATTCGCAGTGGACATCCCGCGCC
>CADECW010000370.1 GCA_902825855.1 uncultured Rhodospirillales bacterium
CAGGGGTTCTTCTCCTCGGGCACGCTGTTGCGAACGAGGCCGAGGTAGATCGGGCTCCCGGTCGGTGTCGTCAGCCGCCCGGCCGTGAGGACGAGCTGGTCGTCGTTCAGGACGTATCGGGACCCACTTGAGTCGCCCGTTGGAGCAGCGACATCCTGCGGGCGGAAGGGCGGTGGCGAGTAGACGCTGGCCTCGGAGCGCACGGTTGTCTCTAGGGGCGTAGTGGGTGCATTTCACATCCTAGATAGCCAATGCGACTCGCAGGCGCCGAGCTAAAGGGGAGCGCAGGGCGGCGGTTCTGCCTATTTCGTATTGAAGTGCGTTCCAATTGCGAACATCGAAAGGAAGATCATCGAATGAAGTTGAGCAGATGTGGACTACTGGCTTGTTGAGTGCATGGGCATATCCCGCTTCATACAAAACATTGGGCTTCGATTCAGATAGGTCTACAATCACTGCCGCGCTGCTGCGAATCAAACGCCTAATCTCTTCAGCAATGTCGCCGGAAAAATCTCCTTGATCTACTCGCTCGCACACCGCGCCGCATTTCTTGGCGGCATGGGCCATGGCCACAAAATAGGTGTCATCGTACCTTCCAGAGAATGGCATGGCGGCAAACACGTTGGGCTTCGCCCGCTTCTGGGCGGATGTCGGAGCCAATGTGGATCGTGAGTTGGCTTTCTTGTGCGAGCGTCTAGTTGCTCTTGACGTGTATGCAGCGGATTTAGCTCTTGCGACCCCCGGACCAAAAGCCTTAGTGATCTCAGCGAGCAAGGCGTCTAAGCCAACAACTCCCGGCCCTAGCTTGCCTCTCTTGTGAGAATCTACAACTAGTAACGCGTGATCAGCGCCGGTCACTTGCTTGTAGTGCTGCGCCTGCTTGATTGCTCTTCCGACGCCACTACTGGGCGACCACCAACTCTTTGCTTCAACGATAAGGCTCTGGCCATTCGAGCCATGAACAAGAAAGTCTAGGCGCAGTCCCTCTATTTCGGGGTCTCGCTCATAGTCAAGCCTAGCGCGTTCAAGCATCCTTGCTATCTTCTGCACCAGTGCATTCTTCATACCGGCCCCGCCGCCACCCGGCTCACATTGGCTGTGATTCTCAAAAAAAGTGTGCGGCTTCGCACACGTCTGGTTCTCTCTTCGGGAGGGAGTGGAGCACGGCCCGGTCGAGCACGCAAGCGGCCACCCTTAGGCGGCCGGCTGCTCGAATAGGCTGGCCGGTGGTCAGGGCGCCTGCTCCTCCTCGACGGCCTGATCCCAGGCGTCGAGTAGCCAGCCCCGGAAACCCAACGCTCCACGGCTCGTGCCGCCGGGTAGACCGCCTCCGGCTCGAGCAGAGCTCGGACGATCAGCCGGTCGCTCTGGACGTGAATCGGGGCGACCAGGTCCGGAGCCAGGGCGGCGTCGTCGCGGCTGAAAGGTAGAGGGGGAGTACCCCGGGTGGGCCGCCGTGGATCTGGCGCACCGTCATGCCACGATATATGGCAGTGTTTTGTCGCGGGCGGAAAGCCGGCCATCGGGCCTATCAGGTTCCGGAGCGCCAGTTATCAGTCGTTCCTGTCCTCGTAATCACGAGGCCTGGATGGAAGAGTCCGCGCCCGTGCCTCGAAGTAGCCGTATGTGCTGCAGGCCAGAGCAACGCCGACAAGCCGGAGGAAGCGCGCAGCTGAGCCTTCAATTGCCTCCGCTTTGTAACGCGGTGATAGCGAAAGATCATCTGGCCCGACAAAGCTACTAGGTAGCCACCAGATCAGAAACCCAACAACGCAAGGAAGACCGATTGCACGCCAAATTCCTTGTACAGAGACGTGCTTGGCCCAGGCGCGTG
>CADECW010000371.1 GCA_902825855.1 uncultured Rhodospirillales bacterium
TGATCGACATCGGCGTGGCCAGGCCGAGGGCGCACGGGCAGGCGATGATCAGCACCGTGACCGCAGCCACCAAGCCGAAGGCAAGCTGCGGCTCGGGACCCCATATGGTCCATGCCAGGAAAGCTGCGATGGCAATCGCGATGACTGCTGGGACAAAGTAGCCGGAGACCTGGTCTGCAAGGCGCTGGATCGGTGCGCGTGACCGCTGCGCCTGTGCCACCATCTGCACGATGCGCGCCAGCATGGTGTCGCGCCCTACCTTTTCGGCGCGTATTACCAAGCTGCCGGTCGTGTTCAAGGTGCCGCCGATGAGTTTGGCGCCTTGCTCCTTCGTGACAGGCATCGACTCGCCCGTGACCATCGATTCATCGAGCGAAGAGCGGCCTTCGAGCACCTCGCCATCGACTGGCACCTTCTCGCCCGGCCGCACGCGCAGGCGATCTCCGACAACGATGCTGTCGAGCGACAGCTCCTCCTCCGAGCCGTCATCCGCGATCCGGCGCGCCGTCTTGGGCGCCAGGTCAAGCAAGGCCCGGATGGCGCCGGAAGTCTGGTCACGTGCGCGCAATTCGAGCACCTGCCCCAGCAGCACCAGAACGGTGATGACCGCTGCCGCCTCGAAATAGACCGCGACCGATCCTTCGGAGCCACGGAATGCGGGCGGGAAGAGGCCAGGCGCCATGATAGCGACGACGCTGTAGAGCCACGCAACGCCCGTACCCATGGCGATCAAGGTGAACATGTTCAGGTTACGGGTCCTGAGCGACTGCCAGGCGCGCTCGAAGAATGGAAGGCCGGCCCAAAGCACGACTGGCGTGGCCAGAGCGAACTGGATCCAGTTCGAGGCCTTGGCACCCAGCACCATGTGAAGATTGGTGAGATGGCTACCCATTTCCAGCGCCAGAACCGGCAGCGACAGGACCAATCCGACCCAGAATCGCTTGCGCATGTCGGCCAGCTCGGCATTGGGCGGTGCTTCGGCCGTCACGAGCTCCGGCTCGAGCGCCATGCCGCAGATCGGGCAGCTGCCTGGTCCGACCTGGCGGATTTCCGGGTGCATGGGGCAGGTGTAGATCGTCCCTGCCGGAACCTCCGGCTCCTTCTCCTGCGGGCGCAAATAGCGATCAGGGTCGGCGGTGAACTTCGCCAAGCACTTGGGGCTGCAGAAGTAATAGGCGCGGCTGTCGTGGACGGCCGTGTGCTTGGCCTCCGCGACCTGCACCTTCATGCCGCATACAGGGTCGATCGCGACCTGAGTGTCGGCGGTTGCCGACCGGGCTTGGTGGGAATCGGCGTGAGCACCGCAGCAATTGTGTTTCATGCTTGCCATATATACCCTGCGGGGGTATAGTTCAAGACATGAACAGCAAACCCAAGACTTCTCAGCTTGCCCGACTCAGCAGGATCGAGGGGCAGGTGCGCGGCATATCTCGCATGGTCGAGGAAGACCGCTACTGCATTGATATCCTGACGCAAATTCGCGCCGTCAAAGCGGCCTTGAGCCGAGTGGAGCAAGGGATACTGCGCGACCATCTCAAACATTGTGTTTCCGATGCGTTTCACGGCGGGTCAGAAAAGGCGCGTCAAAGTAAGATCGATGAGCTGATCGAGTTGCTTGAAAGCCGGCCTGCCTGAGCGAGCCTCTGCTTTCTGCGAGTCGCGTTGACAGTGCTGAGGGTGGAGGCCATTTTTACGTCCATGCGCAAGAGCAATCCCATCAAGCTGCTGCTGCAAGCGCTCTCGCTTGCCGCCGTGAGCCTTGCGATGTCGGTTGGCTCTGCATTTGCGCATGGCGCGGGTGTCGATCATGACCGGTCCCAAGCTCACGCTG
>CADECW010000372.1 GCA_902825855.1 uncultured Rhodospirillales bacterium
CCAGCCGAACTGGCAGAAGCCGCGGCCCTGCGCGTAGTACTGGGCGTAGTTCTCGGTGAAGCCGTAGGTGAACTGCTCGGTCGGCATGATCTCCTGGAGCGCCACCATCTCCTCGTCGGTCTTGATGCTCTCGGGCGAAGCCGCCATCGAGTTCATCTCGCCGTCGAAGTACAGCTTGCCCTTCGACTGGAAGCGGGTCATCCAGTGGAACTTGTTCCAGAACGGCGACCGATACTCCATGGCACCGTAGAAATTGTTCGCCTTGTCGTGCATCTCATGGCACAGCTTGTCGTAATCATCCCAGGTATCGACCATGAGCTTGTTGGAGACCGGCGCCTTGCCCTTCTCCTTCATCTTGTCGAGGCGATAGCTGAGGTGCCAGACGTCGCCGTCGCAATAGAGGCCGTAATACTTGCCCTTGTACTTCTGGCCGAACTCGCGCACGGGGAACTCGAGCTGGTTGTCGCCGTGGCTGTCTTCCGGATCGTACTTCTCGACATACGGGGTGATGTCGAGCGCCGCGCCGGCCTCGGCCAGCTCGGGCAGGCTCAGCGGCGCCGGGAGCATCAGGTCGTAGCGGCCGGTCTTGGCCACCGCTTCCTGCATCGCCTTCTGGTGCGTCTGGGTCACCGGGACCTCGAGCAGCTCGACGTCGAAGCCGGTGAGCTCCTTCCACTCCTTGGTGAACGGCGACATGTTGCCGCCGGAGCCCGACGGATGCATGATCGAGATGGTCTTCTTTTTCGCGTTCGGGAACAGCGCCTTGGCTGCGTTGATCGCGCGCTCCTCAGGCGTGCCGCCTTCGGCCGCCCAGGCCTTGCGCACGCCAAGCGGCGCGCCCTGCATCAGGTACTTGACCATGCCGGCGCTGAGGCCGAGGGCCGCCATGCCCTTCATCAGGTCGCGGCGCGAAACCTTGTGATTCTTGGTGTCGAGATGCATCGACCAGAGCCGGTGCAGCTCCTTGTAGATGCGCTGCTTCTTGTCGTCATAAGACATGCGAGACCCCCCTCTGAATGTCCGTGTGGCGATCCATGTTGGATGCGCCACGAAACTTACACAACGGCGTAGCCACCGCAAGCCCCAGGCCGCTCCCAAGCCGGCCCGGATAACGGTGCTCACTCCGAACGGGGGGCGAAGCTACTCAGGAAAGTCACACTTTGCAAACGAGATTCCACGCGCGCGCGGCGGCTCTGATAATGTGGCGCGGTTTCCGCCGGTTTGATGGAAGCTACGATGCGCTGGATCAAGGAATACCCGATGCCCTCGCCGTCGCTGTGCGACGACCTGATCAAGGGCTTCAAGAAGACCCGTCGACTCGGCCTCACCCACGCGGGCCTGAGCGCCAAGGGCGTCGACAAGTCATGGAAGGACTCGGAGGACGCCAGCCTCACCTGCCTGCCCTATGACGTCTATGCCAGCACGGTGCGCGCCTACCGCGAGCACGTGATGCACAGCCTTCAGGCCTATTTGAAAGAATTCCCGGTGCTGAGCGAGGCGACCAGCCGCTTGGGCTTCCTCGAGCCGCCGCAGATCCAATATTACAAGCCGGGCGGCGGCTTCTATGGCGCCCATTTCGAGAGCAGCGGCATGGACCTGGCGCACCGCGTGCTCGCCTTCCAGACCTTCCTGAACGATATCGAGGAAGGCGGCGGCACCTATTTCCTCTATCAGGACCACACCGTGCCGCCGAAACGGGGCAAGACGGTGATCTGGCCGGCCGGCTTCACCCACGCCCATCGCGGCCAAGTGGCGCCCAATGAGGAGAAATACGTCATCACCGGCTGGCTCAGCTTCATCGGGAGCTGAGGGCGGCC
>CADECW010000373.1 GCA_902825855.1 uncultured Rhodospirillales bacterium
GATGACTTTGGTCCGCCGCGTCCTCAGTCCAGGGGGTGAAGCCGCGCAGCCGCGCGCCGAGGATCCAATCGACACCACCCAGCGCCTGGCGCGCCGGGTTGGTGCGCGCTTCAGGGTTGTGGGCGCGGTACCATCGGCTATCGTTGTTACCGTTTACACTAAAAATGAGCGCCTGATCAAATACCCGCTTGAGCGCCTCACGATACAGTCGGAACCCATAGGCAGCGGACTCCGGAAAGAAGCGCATTGTCCAGTAGAAGAGCTGGCGCTCCGCCATGCTCAACGCCAGCGAAGGCCGCGCCGCGCTGCGCGTGCCAAGCCTGTGCACATCGAGCGGTGCGACGCCCGCCCAGGTGGCCTGTCCAAAGTCGACGGGCCGCTTGCCATGGCGGCGGAGGAACGCATGAAAAGCGGCGAGCGCATGGGGGTTGCTTGCCACTAGATCAACACTCTCCGGGTAGTGCCAGCCTGGCTCGTCAGCAAGCTTGATATCGACCACATCCGAGAGGCGCTCGATGTAATAATCAGTAGCAAGCAGCCTGGCCGCTGCCGCCCGTGCCGTGGTCTCGATGTTGGTAACGTTGAAGTCGAAAGGGACGACGGTAGAGTCGGGCCAGGGGAGCGCGATACTGCGGCGGCGTAGACCGTGTTGGGCAAGGACGTCATTCAGGATCTGATCGGGCAGCGCGCCCCAGTGGTCCGGCGTCACCGTATTAAAGCCGAGCGTTGCTATCGCCTCGGCCATGGTGTGGAGTTGTTCCAGGCTGGCTTGATCGTTGCCGAGGATGTGGTCGCAGCTCACAATAAATTGCCGCGGGCGTTCCCATGGTTCGAGCCCATTTGTGCGCGCGACCCCAAGATAGAGCCTGGCCCAGCCCTCCAGGAACTGCGTAGCCGCTACGCGTGCGAGGCTGATATCTGTAGGGAAGCCATCAGGCATACCGCGCGCATCGAAGGCATAACCTGGTACAAGGAGGCCGATGGCATGGCCGTGCCAGAAATTGTCGCCTGTTATCTCGCATTCGCGTGTGACAGCAATGGCGGGCATAGGACCGGCCGCGTGCGCGACCTCGGCGCGCAGCCTGAGGTGGGTAATGGGAGTGTTCGTTGTAATCCTGAGTAACACGACGCCGTAGCGCTGGCGAAGCGCAGGGTCTAGAAGAAACCAAGCTGTGGTAGAGGGAGAGCCTGTCAGATCGAGCCTAACGGTGACCGATGCGTTGCTCGCGCTGTCGATATAGGTGACGCCAAGGTCGCTCGGCGGGCTCACCGCCGGGGCGGGTGTGACGGCGAGGACCGTCAGCCGGAGCTGGTGACCGCGTGTGCGTGCCACACCGAAATCGGTTTCTGCACTTTCCAGAGCGCGCACAAAGAGCATCGGTGTCCCGTCAGGCGCCATAGTCAAGAGCGCTGGAGCCTGCCCCAGACAGCGCGCAACGGTAGTCGTCCGTCCGCTGCTGATCTCGTAGCGCATGAGGCATGTGCCATCGCGTACATTCCTTGCACTGAACGCGTCCACCAAGACCGTATCTTGGATGAAGTAGATGTTGTCGCTTGCGTCCGCAGCCATGGAGGTGCCGTACTCGGCGAGGCGAACAACGAGCGGAGACGGGAGGAGGGACGGAGCCAGGGGATCGCCGGCCGCGTCTAGGTCGAGATGCTGGAGTGTCCAGTCGAGGGCCGTTGCCGGCGTCTTTGAGGCGTACCAGAGGCGGCGGCTCGAATAGCAGAGCCGCACCGGCCCTACCTCACTGACCGAGACGGTAGTAGCTGCGCCCTGAGGTCGCCCTTCGGCATCGA
>CADECW010000374.1 GCA_902825855.1 uncultured Rhodospirillales bacterium
AACCCGGCGCTTTGGCGTGGGCATCTCGACAAACTCCTGCCCAAGCAGTCGAAGCGAGACCGCGGGCACCACGCTGCAATGCCTTATGAAAAGGTTCCGGCGTTCCTGGCGGAGGTCCGCAAGCGCGACGCGATCGCCGCCCTGGCGATCGAGTTCACCATCCTGACGGCCGAGCGCACGGGCGAGGTGATAGGCGCGACTTGGGACGAGATCGATCTTGAGGGGCGCGTCTGGTCGATACCCGCTGAGAGAATGAAGGGCAGTCGACCTCACCGAGTGCCATTGTCCAAACGCGCATTCGAGATCCTCAAGAAGCTGAGCAAGCTTGATGCAGGGCGGTTTGTTTTCCCGGGGCGAAAGGCAGGTCGGCCCTTGTCGAACATGGGCATGGAAATGATCCTGCGGCGGATGAAGGTCCAAGACGCCACGATGCACGGCTTCAGATCGAGCTTTCGAGACTGGGCCGGCAACGAGACTGACTTTCCACGGGAAGTCGCAGAGGCGGCCCTGGCGCACGCTGTTGGCGATGCGGTCGAACGAGCCTATCGAAGAGGAGATGCGCTAGAAAAGCGGCGAGAGCTGATGGTGGCGTGGGTAAATTACTGCGAACACGCAGCAAAGAAGCCTGCGGGTCGAATTTTGGATGCGAAAAAGGTGCATCATGGACGCTCCCAACGACGAAGAGAATATCCAAGTCGAGACTCTGGAGGGTGAGTGGGCAAATGCACTAGCGGCTCTACATGGGCTTTCGGTAGCTCCGGACGTCAAGCCACTGGCTGCGCTTCTCAAGCGCGGACCGCCAGTGCCTGAAGAGGTGGCGGAAGTGCTCGGCCGGCTTCTCGATCCCCCTTGGGGCGACAGGGGCCCACGGCTAGTGCTCAAAGATCCGGATCGCTGGAGCCATGGGCGTGCCATGCGCGAGATCCGAGTAAAGCGGGAGCTGCGCTCGCGGATGCTGGCGGACTACCAACGCGTGAGAAGCAAGAAGCGAGTGATCGAATCCTACGCCGGACAAACTGGTTGCTCTGAAGCATACCTGCATGAGTGCTGGGCTCTGGATAACGCGACGACGGTTCGTCTAGTCGAGGCCATCTTTACGCAAGGTGTCAGGTCCAGAGCTACCCGAAAGGCGTCGCTCGGGTAGATGTTTACCCCAAAGCCAGCGTTGCGGTAGATGCCAAGATTGATGACCGTCTCCTAGCGGTCCATATACTCCCGAGCCTCCATCGCGGTCCGTAGGCCGCTACAGGAAGGCTCGAATGCAAACACAGCAGCTGAACGCTTCGCCCAATCGCCTGGGGTACTCCGTTATGGAGGCGGCCAGTGCACTTGGCCTTGCACCATCCGGACTTTGGAAGTTGATCGCTCTCGGCAAGATCCGGTCCGTCAAGATCGGCAATCGCCGAATCATAAGTGCCCAAGAGATTCAACGCCTTCTCAACGAGGGCCTTGCATAACTTGGCCGCCCCCACGCGGGAGGCGGCCAGTTACTTGATTGATGGTGCTTTGGTAGGCACGCCAGTCTAACTGTACTCGAATCCCGCGACAAGGGGTGGCCCCAACAATCAGGGCTACCATGACCTTCTTCGCCTGCTTGGATGCCGGTACACCGGATCCCGCAACCATAACGTACTTCTCGGGCAACTGCACTGCCACGATCTCGCTCGAGGAAGTGCGCGCCGACCAGATCACCCTTGAACTGTTCCTGAAATCAAGCCGCGCTCCACGCGAATCCTCGTTGGAAATACGTTGCTCGTGGGAACGTCGCGGGACTGCTTTGTGCGACGATCA
>CADECW010000375.1 GCA_902825855.1 uncultured Rhodospirillales bacterium
GCGAGCTTGGCGCGACTTGCTGGTGCGCCGTTGACGACGCAATCTGCTCAGCCGTCGCAAGAGAATAAAACGCCCCCTGGCGCACCTTCATCAAATGCGTCCACGCCTGCCGGTGCTCGAGAAACCTGAGATCAATACGCTCGCGACGGCCGTGCGCTCTAGGCGTGGCCGGCGTCATTCACGAGGTGCGAGAGGTCGATGCCCATGGTTGCCATGGCGCGCGCATACTTGGCATCGAGATCGTCGTCGAAGATGAGTTCGGTATCGGCTGGGCAATGCAGCCAACCGTTCGACTGGATTTCATTCTCGAGCTGGCCGGGCGACCAGCCTGCGTATCCGAGAGCCAGTAATGCCCGTTGCGGACCGCGTCCCTGCGCGATCGCCTTCAGGATGTCGATCGTGGCTGTCAGGCAAACGCCTTTTTCGATCGCGAGTGTCGACTCTTCGCTGAAGTAGTCCGAGCTATGCAGCACGAAGCCGCGACCCGTTTCGACCGGACCGCCGACTTGAATGGAAAGCGACAGAACTTCGCTGGTAATCTCGTCGTCGCGATTGCGTAAGGAGATTCCAAGGCGTTCAAGCAGATCGGGCGCGCTGATGTGGTGCGCGCGCTGGTTGACGATGAGGCCCATGGCCCCTTCCTCGGAATGCGCGCACACATAGATCACCGAACGCTGAAACCGGCGATCCGACATCGCCGGCATGGCGATCAGAAACTGCCCTTCCAGGGAACCCGGTTTGCTGGAGCGGTTTTTCGTAGCCGATGGCTTCATGCCGTAAAGTCTAGTCTGCCCCGGCGGGTCGTGGAAGATGCGCCCCTTGTCATAAATTTGGGCTGATGTAACAGAGCGTCCGAACCCAGCGTCTTGCTGCAGATCCGTGCCGTAAACTGTGGAGCCGACCACGATGACCGCATTGGGGCAGATGTGCCGCTTTATTGGCCTCCTAGCGTTCTGGCCGTTAGTTGTGGGCGCCGCTGCCGCCGATATGGCGGCCGTTCAGTCAGATTGGGTCGAAGGCTTCAACAACAAGGCGCGCCTCGTGGCGGGGCGGGGGCCGGAGGGCCAATCGGGGCCGCTTTATGCCGGTGTCGAGGTCGCCATGCCGGCCGGCTGGAAGACCTACTGGCGAGCGCCCGGGGATGCCGGCGGCGTGCCGCCCGAATTCGATTGGCAGGGGTCGGTAAACCTCGCCGACGCAAAGGTGCTGTATCCGGCGCCGCGCCGCCTCGCGGACAAATCGGGAGATGTGGTCGGCTACAAAGACCACGCGATGTTCCCGATCGCGCTGACCGCAAGCGATCCGAGCAAACCCATTCATGTTCGGGTCAAGGTGAACTATGGCGTGTGCAAAGAATTATGCGTTCCCGCCGAGGTGGAACTCAATCTCGACGTGCCGTCCGATCCGGCGGCGTCTCCAGAGCTGAGTACAGCGGTCGCGGCCGTGCCTGGCGCCCCGCGTACCGGTGTCGATCCGGTATTGTCATCTTGGCGGGTCGAGGACGTTGGGGGCCGGCCGAAACTCGTGCTGCACGTCACCTCGCAATCACCCGGCGACGCCGATGCGTTTGTAGATGCGGATGGCGGCGTTTTCGTTCCGTTGCCGAAGCGCGTTTCAGAGACGGGCGGCAACGTCACGTTCGAGGTCGATCTGACGGATGGCGTCGATCTCAAGGAAATTAAGAACAAGTTGCTTGCCGTGACGCTCGTCGATGGTAAGGGACAATCGGAAACAAAAATCAAGCTCGAGTAGTTCT
>CADECW010000376.1 GCA_902825855.1 uncultured Rhodospirillales bacterium
CTAGTTGCCGTCACAATCCAAGGCGTTCCCGCAAGCGAACCTACTGCTGTCTGACTAGGGGTGCTGTGACAATTGTCAGATATCGCTGCTCGCGGCTGCAATTCTGCGAACACGCGCGGAGAAGTACCGACAAGTGCCGGCGCTAAGCCGATGTCGGCGACGGCAAGGCGCGCTGGAGATTAATTTTGTCCGACGAGGATTCACAGCGAGTGCGAAGGTGGCGCTCGCAAATGTAACTTGCCGCTGACGCGCGATGAGGTTCATTCTTACAACCTCGCGGCGTCGCTATAGGCGAGCTGTGTTGTTGGAAATCGGAGGTCAAGTACGCAAACGAGGAGAATAGGCAATGACTCGTATCGGCATCATTTTGGGATCGCTGTTTATTGGGTTCTTTCCGCTCTTGGCAATCGCCGACGATCACATCGCGGCGTCACCCGATAGCCTCAAATGGAGTCCTGTACCCTCCGTCTTTCCAAAAGGCGCAGAGCTTGCCGTGGTTGCTGGCGATCCGGGGAAGCCAGGACCGTTCGTCATTCGCTTTAAGGCGCCGGCTGGTTACAAGGTGGCGTCGCACACGCATCCGATCGACGAGAATGTGACGGTGATCTCGGGAGCGTTTCACATGGGCATGGGTAACAAGTTCGATGAGACGAAGGGAACGGTCCTGAAGGCGGGCGGCTTCGCCAAGTTGCCGCCAGGCGCGGCGCACTATGTGTGGTTCACCGAGCCGACCGTTCTTCAACTGCATGGCATCGGTCCTTTCAGCATCTCATATGTCAATCCAGCCGACGACCCGAGCAAGAAGAACTGATCTCGGGTAATCACGAACGCTGGGGGTGCCGGCCCCTTGATTTGGGGCGGCCTTCGATGATCAGGACGACGATAGGTGTTCTTGCTGCAGGCTTCGTTGCCTGCAGCGCGTCGGCCGCCGTGCTTCCCCATCCGCCTTCCGACATCGCGGGGCCGCGTTCGCAAGCCTTGACGCTGTCCGACCATTGCTGGAGCCTCATCGTGTGAGGTCTGTAGAATGGTCACAGCGCTGCGCTATCTCGGCTACTACTGGCTGATCGTAACGGCGCTCATTCTGGCGGCGTACGATTGGCTGGCCCTTAAACGTCTGCCTGAAGGCATTGAGTGGCTTCAGGTCGCTCTTCTTTCGCCAGGGTTCATTCTAGTTGCGATCGGGTGTCGTCGCGGACCGAACAATGTCGATGCTGCAGACCATGCGCCCGCTCGCGCCGCTCCGTCGTTTCGCTTCGACGACTCCGCAAGTGATCGCGTCGGGACTTTCGGTGAGCAAGGCAAAAGGCACGCCAGAGACAGTGGTCGAGCAGCTATGCCTAGGCACAGAGCTCAGACTAGAAATTTGAGTATGGAAATGGCTGCGGACAATTTGATTGAGAGCGTGATGAAGAACACAGTTCCTCTTCGGAGAGCTGCTCTTTTGATGGCCGAGAAGGACGGCGCCGTTGCCGACGCACTGTCGCGGATTCTCGAGGCAAGCGAAACAGTCGGGAATCTGAGGGCAGACGATCAAACTTGAATCGCGGCGGCGCGAAGCACGGGAAACGTGCCGAGGCGGCGACCAGGGCGACGTGGATTAGGAATGCGGACGCCATGGGCCTGCAGCGGAGGGCGGGGAAGCCGGGAAAATTGCCCCTCGCTGCAGTGCGTTGGGGACCCAAAAGGTTCCCCAACGCACCCCAGGAGCGCAGAAGCCTGCAAGCTCTACATCTTGCCCTG
>CADECW010000377.1 GCA_902825855.1 uncultured Rhodospirillales bacterium
AAAATTCTGAAGGCTTTTTATCGCCAAAGCCGAAAATCGCCGCACGGATTTTTCGATTCGTGATAAGAACGGCACAGCTGGCGAGTATATGATTGCCCAGTAGTGTCCGGCTATAAGTCGAACAGATTCAGCTGGTTGCGCGGAGCGGGTAAGTCATCTTGGGAGTCGCAGTGCTGAAGTGCCCGTAAAATGGGCGTTTTTTCGAATGGCGACACGCTGAGAACCTGTAGGATTTGGGAGAGGCTGGCATCCAGGCCAAGGCGCTTGCGGACGATGGCCACCAACACGTAAACGGATACAGCGATCCAGACCTGGGTCTTCACAGCGTTCACACTGGTGCCGAAGAAAGACTTGATCCGCAGGTTCTGCTTGATCCACTTGAAGAACAGCTCCACCTGCCAGCGGCACTTGTAGATCTGCGCGATCACGATCGCCGGAAGGGTGAAGTTGTTGGTGAGGAACTGGAGCCGCTTCTTCGTTTCCGCGTCCAGGTAGCTGACCCTGCGGAGCGCGCCGGGGTAGACTTTGGCCGATTGCATTGCCGTAAGAACGACGGTGTGGTCGGATCGGACACCGGCGCCGGCGTCGACTGGATGAGAATAGCGCCGCGCGAGCACAATGTTGGATTTGGTGCGGGTGACAAAGAAGGCGGAACTGAGGGTGAACTTGTACAGACGCTCGAAATCGACGTAGCCGCGGTCGATCACATAGAAGGCTCCAGGCTCCGGTAAGATCTCGTCCAGAACGTTGACGTCATGGACGGAGCCGTCGGAAATGCTGATAAATGTGGGGATGTTGCCATGCAGGTCGAGCAGCGTGTGGAGCTTGACGGCACCCTTGTGCTGACGGAATTTGGCCCACGGGAACAACGACAGGCACAGATCGATGGTCGTCGAATCCAGGGCGTACAGCGTGCTGTCGAGTTCGACGCCGATCGTTTCGTGCACATACAGTGGACGCGCGATGCCGATGAGCACCTGGGCGAAATCGGCGTAAATACGCCAGTCGTGCCGCTCGTTGGAATCGGCCAGGGTGCTGCGTGCCACCTTGTTGCGGAAGCCCATGTGATAGAGCTTGCTGCCGGCGGCGCGCAGGCAAGCCTCGATGTCGCGCAAGCTCTCCCGGTAGGTCAGTTGGGCGAAGGCCATCGCCAGATACTGATCCCAGCAAGAGAAGCCTCGCAAGCGGGCATCCCCGTCGTAGCGCGAAACACATTGCTGAAACCTGTGAATCGGCGCATGCGCGATCAACTGCGAGAAGACGGTCGGGCCGGTGTTCATCCACCATTGTTTCGCCTCCCATCGCACCGCCCAACGCCCTCGCAGCGATCCGCCGTCGCTCAAATCGTTTTTGCCAATCATCCAGCCAAATCGTTGATGCCATGAGCCTTATAACGGCAGGCGCAAATTTAGCCGGACAGTACTGGTCTACGATAATCCCGAAAATGCTCTAGTGAGACGAGAAGGCCCAAGGCAGCACCTCGGTGCCGAACGAGTGTGCTGCGCTGGGTCGGCCAGCCAGTTACAGCACATCCGGTTTTTTTTCGCCGCCGCCCAACCGGTTCAATCCACGCTACATCCGGCTCACCATGGCGCGCCGGCGTTCGCTTCCCCATCTCCTGTTTCGGCAACCCGTATAGGATCATCGAATCGAGGAGTATATATGATGCACGAAAACCCGAAACCGGCCGCGCCCTTTACCCCGGAACCCGAACCCCAACCCGGC
>CADECW010000378.1 GCA_902825855.1 uncultured Rhodospirillales bacterium
GCACTGACGAATTTACCCGACGGCTTGGCGGTGCCGGCTCCGGAGATTTCGAGCCCGAATTGCCAAAACGGACGGCAGACATGGCCAGAAAACAGAAGCTCACCTACCCGATCCTCTGGGACGAGAAGTCGGCAGTGGCCGAGGCTTTCGGCGTTGCTTTCACCGTCCCGGATGACCTCAAAGCGGTCTATCTCGGCTTTGGCAACGATCTCGCGGTCCGCAATGGCGATCCTTCGTGGCGCCTGCCAGTTCCGTCACGCTTTGTGATAGACGGCGCGGGGATCGTGCGCTTCGTCCAGGCCGATCCGGACTACACGTACCGGCCCGAGCCCGAGTCGACGCTCGACGCGCTGCGCAAGGTCGTCGCTGACTGAAGAAGGCCAGGAGGCCCGCTCGACCGACGAAGAGGCGGAAGGCAAGACCAAGCGAGGTGTTCCGAAAGCGCAAGCGATCACCTCGCCGTCACGTTGCGGTGAAGCAACCTGTCGTGAAAAGCGCGTGAAGACCACGGCGAGATAGCGTGCGCCCGGTCGAGTATCGCAAAGGGTCAGGCATGAGAGCGATCGCAATACTGGCAACCAGCATCTTCGTCTTGGGCGGCGCCGCGATGGCAAGCGGCCTGGATGTGAACCGGCGCCGGCACCTGACCCCCAATCGGCATCCGATGGACCCCACCTGACAGCTGCAAGTCGCACTCTATTAAGGCTTTGCGGGCAATGACCCCTCTGCCGATCGGGGGTCATTGCAGCGCGCCCGATCTACAAATCGACCGTGAAAAATGAAATGTGTCTCGGCGCCGGAACAATCTATTTGCCGGCGCCAAGCGCGGCAACGAGCCGGTCCTTCTCCGCGACCAACGCGCGTCCTTCAGCGAAGCACGCTGCCAATAGGCGTCCGTGTTCGTGCGCCTTCTTGGCGAGTTTGCGCCCCTCTCGGAGAGTCCGTGGGCCTATTGCCAGCGATCGATCGACCTTGTCGCACCGAGCCTTGATGGACGCGGCGCGCGCGGAGATCGCGCTCAACTTGTCGGTCACGACCTTCAGCTGCCGCTCCAGTTCTTCGCTCATCGCGCCTTCGCCTTCAGCCCGATCTCGACCAGGCGCACTATCCCGGCATCTTGAATTCCGGCGCCATGACCGCGCTTGCGTTGACTGTAATGCTAAGGCGAAGCTTTTTGAGCGGCTGGTAGGCAGGATCATCCAGAAGATCGCGAATAGCCTGCTCAGAGGGGAAGCGCAGAACAACGACACCCCTAGCCGGATCGCCCTGCAAAGGAGTGGCCTCGAAATCGGCCGCGAGCACGTCGGCCTTGTACTTCGCAAGAAACGGCATCACCCCCGGGATATACTCATTGGAGTACCTCTGCGGGTCAGTGATGGTCTGCGTGAGAATGAAATAGGCGCTCATGTCCGTTCTCCCCCAGCGTCGTGGCCGCTTTGTACGGTTGCGGCAAGGTGACGTTGACACAACCGGCAGCCGTGTGCACCTGCAACAATTCGGCACCCGCAAGCGGTCCAACTTGCGGCTTGGCGCCGTCCAAATGCTCCACAGGATTGTCGAGCCATATGTGCCCGTACAGCGCGATCCGTCACCGGATGGTGATGTCTCAGCCCGGCTGGATGTGTAGGCTGCAGAGATGGGCGCGGGCGAAGCACGAAGTACCGGCACGACGAGAGCGAAAGCGGGCCTTCAGCGCGCGCCTCAACGACGAATTGAGG
>CADECW010000379.1 GCA_902825855.1 uncultured Rhodospirillales bacterium
CCTTCAGGAATGCCTTGCGGGCTGCCTCGTACTTGTCGGCGTCACGCGGATAGGTCTTGCCTGGCGTGTTGACGTTGAGCGCCTGGACGATGCGCTTGATGGGTTTGGGGGCGACCTTCTTTGGCGAGGCCTTGGTGGGTTTTCTTGTCATCGCGATACGCTCGGCTATCCGTTTGCGGCAGAAGGCGCCTGGGGGAATCCAATGTTCAGAGCAGCAATGCTGGCGATCCTATCCGCAGCCTTAGCCGCCTGCCAGCCTGAGCCTACGCAGTCCGCGTTCGATGACAACGCTCAGCTCACACAGGGCGCAATGACGCTGGCGGACGCCCGCGCCGGTCATGCGACGAAGTTAACGCGCAAGGAGAACGACGGTGCTGCCCCGGACAAGCCGCCAGCGGGCGTTTATGGCCTTGTGAAGTTCAACTCTCCCGTGGGCCAGCTATCGGCCTATCTGACGCCGCCGCCCAACAACGGCGGCAAGCATCCCGCAGTGGTCTGGATTACAGGCGGCGATCACGCGACGATCGGCGACGTCTGGAGTCCGCAACCCCGCGACAGTGATCAAAGCGCCAGCCAGCTGCGCAAGGCGGGGATCGTGATGATGTTTCCCTCTCAACGTGGGGGAAACGACAATCCCGGCTTTCACGAAGGCATGTTTGGGGAAGTCGCGGACATTTCAGCAGCCGTCGACTATCTTCTCACGCTTGATTACGTCGACCCGGCCCGCATCTATCTTGGCGGGCATTCGACCGGCGGGACCATGGCGCTGCTTGTTGCGGAATCCGACATGAGATTTCGTGCGACTTTCGCATTCGGACCGGTGACTGATCCGCGCGGCTATGGTCCGGACTTCACGCCCTACAACACGAAGGACCGCATGGAGGTTGGCCTGCGCGCACCGATTTTGTGGCTCGACAGCCTTCGCTCACCGACGTTCGTGATCGAGGGCGAAAGCGGTGGCAACGGCGATGAGGTCCAGGCCTTGGCGCGTGAAAACAAGAACCGCAATGCACACTTCTTCATCGTGAAGGGTCGGGACCACTTCAGCGTGCTAGCCCCCGCACTCGATGTGATCGCAAAGAAGATTGCTGCAGACACAGGGCCAACGTCAAACATCAGCCTGACGCAAGCGGAACTGAACGCGGCGAAATAGCCGCTAGAAACTGATGTCCTTGCCCTCGAGCCCCGGCAGTTTCAGCACGATCATCAGGTCGCGGATTTCCTGGCGGGCGGCGACGTGGCTCATGGTGAAGGGGACGTTGGAGCCAGCGTCTGTGAGGTCGAGCAGGCTGAGGCCCATCGGGAAGAGTTCGCGATAGATCACGCGCTCGGACAGGCCGGGCGAGATGCGGAAGCCGATGCGGCGGGAGAGGTTTTCCAGCGCCTCGCCGACGCGCTGCTTGTTGCGGGCGTCGAGCGGCGACATGCGGTTGCGCATGACGATCCAGTCAATCGGCTTGCGGCTGCTCTGGGCCTTTTGCTTGCGGCATTCCCAGACGAGTTCGGCATAGAAGCTTGGGCGCGCGACTTCGAGGGTCTGGGGATCGACATCGCCAAGAAGGTCGAAGTCGACGAAGGAGTCATTCAGCGGCGTGATCAGAGTGTCGGCGGCCGAATGGGCGGTGCGCGACAGGAAAGTGTCGCCGCCCGGCGCGTCGATGATGATGAAGTTGCACTTCTCCGACAGGCGCTTGAGGCTTTCCTCGAACTGC
>CADECW010000380.1 GCA_902825855.1 uncultured Rhodospirillales bacterium
GATGAACGAGATATCGTTCGCGCTCGTCGACAAGTGGCGCTGCTCGATACTTGTCGGCGGTTCGGGGAAAGAAGATTTCTTCGAACATGCTTTTGCCTCCGTGTAGGTGGAGGCCCAAGCTTCCGCACCGGGCGCCGTGATCAAGTTATGTTGCGTTTGGAAGCGGCTCAATCATCTGGAACAAAGCATCCGTCCTGCGGCGTGAGCTGGATGCGCAGCGCCGCCCGAAGAGCACCGAGGCCGAAGGTGCGGAGATCCGCGTTGAAGTCCCCTGCCTGTGGCGACAGGGCAAGCGTTTCAATTCCCGCTGCTTCAGCGCGTTTGGTCAGTGCCGCGAGCGCCATGTCACCCGCCGCATCAGCATCGCGGGCAATGTAGAGCCGTAGCAGCATCGGCGGCAGCAGAAGCGCGGCGAGGTGGGTGGCCGACAGCGCCGCTGCCATCGCCATGGCAGGCAGTGCACAGCGCAGCGACAGCATCGTCTCGATGCCTTCGCCGACGGCCATTACCTCGCATGGCACGCCGAAGCGCACCGCGTGGCCAAGCAGGTCGCCCATGGCGCGTCGTGGCGTGCAGATCGGCGCCTTGCCCGAACCGTCCGGGGCAAGCCAGGTGCGGTGGGCGCCGGTCTGCCGTCCGGCCAAGTCGGTGACGCACGCGATCATCGCGGGCCAGATCTCGGTGGCTGAGTGCTCGTCGGGCCGGTAGTAGCATCGTGGATGGAAGCGTAACGCGGTGGCGTCGGAGAGCGACGTTATCGACCGTCCTCCAAGGTAGGCCTCCGCAAGAGTGCCGCCGATCGGCTGCGACATGGCGAAGAGCCGACGCGCTGCTTCGGGCGAACCAACCGCCCGCGTCCTGCCAGCCGGCGTCCTTGTCTTCTCCGGTTCGGGACGCGGCAGCGACAGGAACCGACGTGCTTCCTCTGCAACGTCCTTGAACCCGAGAAGGCCGCAGCTCTCACGGATGATGTCGAGGAGATCGCCATGTTCGGCCGAGGCGGCGTCGGTCCAATGCCCGGCAGCGCCGCGACCGGAGTCCGGTCCGCTGAGCCGGACGAACATTGACCGCCCGGGCGTGTTGCGCACGTCGCCCACCGTCCAATAGCGGCCCTGGCGCCGGCCGTTGGAGAGATAGTGACGGCAGACCGCCTCCGCCTCACGGGCAAGGCGGCGCGCCAGCTCGGAGGCGTCGCGGGGCATCACGCACCTCCCCACGCGCTGACGTTATGTTGCGCAAAAGCTATCGATCGTCCGCAGGCCAGCGCCCAATCGGGGCTGCGCAACATAACTCTCGACGCAACATAATCGGTCCACTTGCCGGCGGCGCCCTTGCCATGGTCCGGGCCGCTCAGGCGGACGAACAGGCTTCGACCCGGGTTGTTGGCGACGTCGCCGACCAGCCAGTAGCGACCCTCCCGCTGTCCATTGGAGAGATAGTGGCGGCACACCACCTCGGCATTGCGCGCGAGGCGGCGAGCCAGGTCCGCGGCATGCGAGGACACGGCTGCCTCCTCACGCCGCCCGGTCGGCAACCCGGACCACCGGGTAGCGATCCAGCAATTCAGCGAGGATCGCCGGACCGCTGGCGCCGGTCGGAACGAACAGACGGAGCTTCCAAGTGATGATCTCGGAGATGAGGCCCATCGCCTTCAGGCGATCGACCATGCCCTCGGTGAAGCCGTAGAGCTCGA
>CADECW010000381.1 GCA_902825855.1 uncultured Rhodospirillales bacterium
ATGGTCCTTTGCGTCTTCCCTCGTGACAAGCTGTGGGACCTGTACTCAAAACATCCCGCACTCGCCTATGATCTGACGTGGCTGGCATCACGAAGCGAACGATTGCTCGACGAACAGCTCCTGACGATCGGGCGTCGCACCGCAATTGAGAAGATGGGTTGCGTGCTGCTCGACATCTTTATTAGAGCCCGCCACGCCGGGCTTGCGACCGGTTCAAAACTCAAACTTCCTATCACCCAGCAACACTTGGCAGACGCCCTCGGTCTATCGCTGGTGCACACAAACAAGACGCTCAACAAGCTCATGGCGCAGCGCGTCGTGAGGTGGAAAAGCTCAACGCTTGAAATTCTGGACGAGCCCAAACTGGCGCAGATTTCAGGTTACGAAGGCGCCGGGCCGATCCTCCGACCGCTTATCTAAGATTGCCAGATCGGTGCTCAACTGACATCGATGGAACGTCGCGCAACCGCAACTTCGTGACGAAGTTTTCGCCTGCGATTGTCTTTCTTGGCTCCCGTTTCCAACCTTTCGACCTGGCCCAGCTTTACCTCCAGTTGGGCGATCTTCAATTGTATCTCACGCGCCTCGATTGAGTGTTCGAGCGCAGCTTTGCCACGCGCCGTACTCGTCCGCACATTGCGACGTACCTCGGACTTGAGCTTTTTGAGTTCGTTGCGCGTGTCAGAAAGGCCGGCAAGGCCCTGCCGAGTAGAAATGCGCTTCTTCCGATTGTTTCTCTCGTTTTTGCTCTTTTTCATTCAATCGAATGCTTCGTCGATCTCCGAAACCGCCCAAACACTTCACAAGCTTAGCTCAACGCGCCGACCTAGACATTCGTTCCGCTCGCCGCTCGGGTTCGAGGAACGAAATCCCATCCATAGTCGTTTGTCCTCTCGCTGAAGTGTGGGAAGGAGAATACGGCATGCCTCTGTTTGCGGCTTCGCTTGGCGGTTTGACGTCTTCGCTAATAACCGCGGCGATCGTGGTGGCGGCGCTCGTGCTGGGACAAGACATTCTCATCCCACTGACGCTTGCCGCTATTTTGTGTTTCGTTCTGTCACCCGCGGTAGACGCTATAATGCGGCGCCGGGTTCCCCAAACGGTTGCGGTATTGCTCGTTCTGGGGGCGACTACCGGTGTTATCGGTCTCGCTTCCTACGCCATGAGCGCACAACTGCTCAACCTCACCGCAAGCCTACCGCAATACCAGTCGAACGTCGCCGCCAAGCTTAAGGACGTCTCGAGCCAGGTCGCATCTGGCGGCGCGCTTCAACGCGCCATCGACGCCATTGACGGCTATCAGAGGCTACTGGAGCAAGAACTAAAAAGCGACCGCTCGACCCCAAGCGGCACGCAAGCGGTGAATGGAGTCGAGGAGAAGGCCGGAGAAAAAATTATCGTCTCAAGCGGCAACAGCACGTCACCCTTCACGATCTTCGAACACGCGATCGAGTCATTCGCGCAGGTCGGCCTCACGTTTCTCTTTACGTTGTTCCTGCTGTTCCAGTATCGCGACATCCGCGACCGGATCGTTCGAGTTGCAGGAACGGACAATATCAGTGCTTCTACGTCTGCCATGTCCGATGCCGGCAGCCGGCTCTCCAACCTGTTTACAGCGCTCGTGCTGCTCAACGCTGGTTTCGGCACATTCGTCGCGATTGCACTTTGGGTGATTGGTATTCCC
>CADECW010000382.1 GCA_902825855.1 uncultured Rhodospirillales bacterium
CTCCGCCGTCCTTCACCTGGGCCCTGCGTCGCATGAGCAACTGGATTTCCTCGTCGCGGCCGACGAGCGGGTTCAGTATAGACGAACGCAATGCCTCGAAACGGTTCTCGACGATGCTCTCGGCCAGCACGTGCGAGGCCAGTACAGGCTCCGACAGCCCCTTTATCGTGACAGCACCGAGATCAAGGTAGTCGAAAAGATCGCCAATCAGCCGTCGCGTGCTTTCGGCGACCAGCACCGCATTCGGTGGCGCCACTTCCTGCAAGCGAGCAGCGAGGTTCGGCGTTTCACCGACAACCCCGCGCTCCTGCACCTCGCCCGAGCCGATCAGATCGCCGACGACAACCAGGCCGGTGGCAATGCCCACCCGGCTCGCCAGTGCCACGGCACCGCTCCTCAGTCGGCCGACGCGATCGACCAAAGTAAGACCGGCCCGCACTGCCTGCTCGGCATCATGCTCATGCGCCTGCGGATAGCCGAAATAGGCAAGAACGCCGTCTCCCATATACTTGGCTACATAACCCCCGAAATCATCGACGACCTCGGCCACGGCGGCGTGATAGGCCGCGAGCACCTCGCGCATATCTTCCGGATCGAGGCGAGACGCCAGGGCGGTTGATCCGACCAGATCGCAAAACATCACTGTCAGTTGTCGGCGCTCTGCCTCGCTACGGAGTGACGCAGGCGGTGCGGCTGGACCAGGTGCAGGACGCAGGCCATTCGTGACCACAGTCGCTGCCGCAGCGAGCACTTTCCGCCGCGGGCCAATTGGCAGGCGGAGTTCCTTGAGGTCATCGTCGGTCAGATGGGGTACGGCAGCGAGGTCGACCTCGGCATCGGCAAACGCCGCTGCGTACTTGCCCAGCCCGAGACCCTCAAGCCAGCGTGCTATGTCTGTCATCTGCAGGCCCATCACGCTCGAGTAACCAGCGATGTCTGGCACATTCTAAGCCCAAGGATAGGCACTGTCTCACCTCTGTTTCAGCCCCTGATGGCCTTCGCTTTGCCGGTCCTGCGACCGCCTCGGGTGCCTCGGCGAACTCCTGAATGACCGCTGATGGCCCGAATGCGAAGTGCGCTGGGCCCTGAGGATGTCTGATTTTAGGGGGTAGACCGGAAGTCTTCAGCGTACTGTCAGAACGACGCGAATGACCCATTGCTGACATAAGGTTCACTTCATGCCCGCTTGGCGCCAAGGGGCAGACGCCGTATCTTCAATGATCCAGACCGGGAGGTTAGTACCCTCAAACGATGTCTGAAATGAACCCGGCTGCCAACGGTGCCTCGGCCGACCTTCAACGGACCGTTGCCGACCTCCAACGGCAGCTCGCTGAGACGCGGACCGAGCGCGACGAGTTCGAGGCTCAAAAAGTTGCTCTCGCGGAGATCCTCGGCATCATCAATTCCTCGCCCGGCGACCTCACGCCGGTGTTCGACGCGATGCTTAAAAAAGCGATGAGTCTATGCGAGGCATCCTTCGGCAGTTTTTGGAAGCTTGATGGTGACCGTCCAGCCTGTAGCCCATCGTGGCCTGCCCTCCCGGTATGCTGAGTATTTGAAGCAACATGTACCTGCGGCCGGCACTGGGACAGGTCGGGCGCGGCTACTAGCGGGCGAAGGCTATGCTCACCTCGTCAACCTCATCGACGATGAGGCGTATCGGGCAGGCGAGCC
>CADECW010000383.1 GCA_902825855.1 uncultured Rhodospirillales bacterium
CCGCGGCGACGAACCACTTGGTCGCAAGGTCGCTGGCAAAGATAGTCAGAGCGATCAGTAATCCCAATCTGGCGTACACGATTATCCCTTCAACGAACCAAGAGAGAAGCGAGAAGAATTTAAGTCGTCTGTGCTGTGCAAATGCGGTACCTACCCTCGAAGCATTCGCAGGCCGCTGGCGATGACGATGAATTCGCTGACCTCGTGGGCGAGAACGACAATCGGCAAGGAAAAGGCACCGGAGACAGCGCCGACGATCAAGCCCCCGATAACGATTGCCGAGAGGGCCAGGTTCTGCCGAATGACGGTTTGTGTCCGACCGGACAGGGACAGGGCATAGACCAGCTTTTCGAGATCATCGGCCATGAGCGCCACATCCGCCGTCTCAAGCGCGACATCCGTGCCTGCCGCGCCCATCGCGACGCCTACATCCGCCTCAGCCAAGGCTGGAGCGTCATTGACTCCATCACCGACCATGACGACATGGCCGACGGTGCGTGCAAGATCACGGACCCTGGACACCTTGTCTTCTGGTTTGAGATCGGCAAAGACCTCGTCGATCCCTGCTTCTTTGCCGATAGCCTCGCCGGTGCGCCGATTATCTCCCGTCAACATGACAACCTTGCGGACGCCAGTGGCGTGAAGCGCCTCGACTGCCTTGCGGGCGTTCGGGCGAATGTTGTCACGCACCGCTATAAGGCCCCACGCTACGCTCTCGCTACCGACAACGACGACCGTCTTGCCTTCGTCCTGAAGCCGGGAGATGTCAGGTCCTAGACTGCCGAGGCCTGCCGATAGCTGCTTGTCGAACAAGTCAGGATTTCCGACATAGACTGTCTGGCCATTCAGTTCGGCGGTCGCGCCAGCGCCGGTAATCGCCCGGAAGGCGGTGACCTCGGGCACAGAAATGCCGTCCTCTTCGGCGCGTTTGAGAATGGCGCGCGCTACCGGATGCTCGCTCCGGCTCTCGATGCCCGCCGCAATTGCGAGAAACTCATCTTCTCTCGCCGGCACTCCTGGTGCGCCGTGCGCCAGAACAATGTCCGTCACCTCTGGTGCGCCCTTGGTAAGGGTGCCCGTCTTGTCCAGAGCCACAACCTGAACCTTTGCGAGTTCCTCCAGGTAAACCCCACCTTTAATCAGCACGCCGCGCCGGGCGGCTGTCCCCAGGGCGGCAACCATTGTGATGGGAATCGAAATGACAAGTGCGCAGGGAGCCGCGGCCACTATGAAGACGGTGGCGCGCATCACCGCATCTTCCCATGCCATGGCGATGATCAGCGGCAGCGCTATGGCCACAAGAATCCCTATCAGGAGGACAGCAGGGCTATACCATGCCCCGAAGCGCTCGATGAAGCGCTGGCTCTTGCCCCGCCGCTCCTGGGCTTCCTCGACCATCTTGATGATACGGGCCAGGGTGTTGTCGGCGTAGGTCCGCGTCGCGGACACCTCAAGTGCGCCTTCGCCGTTTATAGACGCGGCGAAAACCTGATCGCCCGGCTGCTTCTCGACTGGCACGCTCTCGCCGGTCACTGGGGCCTGATTGACGCTCGACGTGCCGGTCAGAATCTTGCCGTCCGTCGCGATCGACTGGCCTGGCTTGATGATGAAGGTGTCGCCGACGCGCAATTCTTCGACAGGGATCTCCACGTCCCGTCCGTCGCGGCGTACAAG
>CADECW010000384.1 GCA_902825855.1 uncultured Rhodospirillales bacterium
CACCACGGAAGTTTTCGCCGTGCTGCTCAGGCCCTGCGCATGCGACAATCAACACTCAGTCGGACGATCAAGCAATTGGAAGATGAACTCGGGGTTACGCTATTTGTCCGTTCGGCAGGAGGTGTCCGGTTGACGTCGGCAGGCAGTCAGTTCGTCGAGACGGCAAAACGGGTCCTCGCCGATTTTGAAGGTCTGGTATCAACAGCGAGGGCACTGGGATGTGGATCGGTGGGTCAACTCGTCCTTGGGTTGCCCACATCGCGCGCTTCTTTGGTGCTGCTTGGCGTACTAAGGGATTTTGCGAATGAGTTTCCGGACGTTGCGATCCAGCTCGTCACGAAGTCAAAGATCGCCCTCTTGTCCGATCTCGATGTTGGCACATTGGATGTAGCCATCGTAGCAGGAGCCGTGCCGCAGGAAGATTGCGAGTCGCTCACCCTCTGGTCGGAACCCATCATGGTCGCTCTCCCTGAGCAGCACCGTTTGGCACAAATGCCCTTTGTGCTTTGGGCAGACTTTGCAGAGGAGGCCTTGCTGACGAGTCGTCTCGGATTCGGGCCTGAGCTGGTGGAGATATTGGCGACACGCACAGGAAGCGGATCCATGCCGCGATTGGAGGCTCATTCTGCTGATGGCGATGCTCTCCTAAGTCTGGTCGCCGCAGGTCGGGGAGTTACGCTTCGGTCAGCCGGTTCGCTTCGAGCCGAGCAGCCCGGCTTGGCTTATGTTGAGGTTCACGAAGAAACAGGGACTAGCTGGATCACCTTCTCTGCCTGCTGGAAGAGCGACCGCTCCAATCCGGCCCTAAGCTCGTTCATCGCATTGCTTAGAACTCATTGTTCCTTGCTGTCGACGGCACGCGCTTCCGACGCGTGACGTTTAGCTAGTGGGCGTGCCGAGTTGGGCAGCACTTTGGGTGCGCCGCCATTTCGTGAAAGCGCGGTCGGTGGCCATGAACCTCATCAACATGGGCCCGATGAGCTGCGCCGGTTCGACAGTGTGGCCGCTTTCTTTGCCTAGAGCCTCTGCGTAGGACGCGAGGTCCCGATGCACCGCGGCTGGGAGCACCACGGACAGCTTGATCGGTGTCTCATCCGCAATGGCTCCGATTTTCAAGCGCGCCATGGTTCTTACCTCACGTTGGATATGGTGCGAGTGCCAAGTCTCGATTGACCAGCACTCGAACTGGGAAACCTGGTCGAATTGTCAGCGTTGGTTGGATATTGAGATTGCGCCGGACGATCTGCTGACCAGCTTGGTTCATAGTGTCGCCTGTTCCCCTGCGCAAAGCGCGGGCAATGTCGCTCTCGTTCTGATCCGAGCCCAGCTCGGTGCCGACCGCGAGGATGGTCGAAAGCAGCGCGGCCTTGAACAAGGCTCCCCAGTGATGGTCGACACCATCCTCGAGGCCCGCCTGGCCCGCCGCGTCAGTGCCAGGTTGACGTTCGAGCACGATGGAATAGCCATTCGGCAGGATCAGGCGCGTCCAAACCAAGAGGATCCGTGACTGACCAAATGAAACCTGACTATCGTACACACCCAGCAGACGCGCACCTTGGGGAATAAGCAGTGACCGGCCCGTCGGCGTGTCGTAGACGTTCTCCGTCACCTGCGCAGTGATCTGGCCCGGCAAATCGGACTGCATACCCGTAA
>CADECW010000385.1 GCA_902825855.1 uncultured Rhodospirillales bacterium
TGTCGCCGAGCACCTCACCAATAGCAAGATCTGCTGAACGCAGAGCGCCAGGAGGCCGAACCCCAACCATACGCCCGACGCTTTCGAAGGCCGCGGGCCGTGCCCGGGGATAGTGAGGAATGCCATCCAAAGGCTCATGGGCTGAATCCTCCTAAGCTTTAGGAACACTCCGCTGCTCGTAATGTTTGTGATCGGCCTGTGGCTATCGCACTCGCCCGACCGTCAAACCTTCCCGCTCGGGCTCCAAGTCTGCGCCTGGATCTCGAACAGCTGCCTGGCCATCCGAAGCGCCGCAGTGGGCGCGTCTCGGTCGATGTTCTCAATGGACAGCAGTGCGCTGTCAGTGATCTTGACGCACTCGGCTTCAGTGAGGATGCTCTTGATCCTCAGGCAGCGACCAGCTCGACGACAATGGCGTGCGCCGCGATACCCATCGCGATCCGCACGTCCTTGGCGGTGGGCCCGGCCATCGTGTTCCTCCGCTTTCTTCCGCCTCGGGAGATTCGGACCGTGCAAAACCATACGGCTCGCGCAAGTCTCGACGCGTCGCTCACAGGCGGCTAGACGCCCGGTGAAACAAATTTGCCCGCCGCCCACCGAGAGTGCGAAGAGTCACACTGGTCCTACGAGAAGGTGCTACGCATACCGTGGAATTCGACCAAGGACCATTCCATGAAGGCAAATTCAAAGTTGCTCCATTTCCTACGTCCGCGTTCGCTTCTCGTGCGCAAGCCGATCTCGTTGCTGCCAATAACGGCAGCGGACGAATTGCCCGCGCGTGGTGAGAAACTGACGCTCCTCTATGGGCGTCGGCGGCGAGTACTCGATCCAAACTGGGCACTTGTTCCTAAAGACAGGTGACCCCTTAGGCGTGGAGCACGCAGCACCGGGTGATTGATGCGCCCAAGTTGTCGGCCAGGGTTGCGGGCCGAAATGCTCACCCTCGGGGTACCTTGCTGGGGAAAGAGCAGGGCCAGCCCCGAGGGGAGCCAACCGGAGCAGGGTACGACTGCCCCGGGAGACAGGTTTTAGTCGCGAGGCTTATCATCTGATCTCTGCTCAATGGGCTGTTCCGCTTCCGGCGCTAGCGCTGGCTTCGGGCCAACCCTCAACGTTTTGCGCACCGCAACGTTTCGGCGCGTTAGCGCTTCATCCCGAGCGGACCCGTCTCTTACGTTCTGGCGTAATTCATCGCTTGCTCCGTTCTCGGCCGTCTACGCGATGAAGGGAAGTTTCTCGCAGCGCTTCATCAAGGTTGCGTTCAGCGCTGTTCGGATTTCGATTTGCACCCTGAGCAGTAGGCGGTCGCCGGTGTCGGTCCTTGGCGATCGGACTCCCGCCTTATAATCATTGACGATCTGACTTTGGACGTAAATTCCGAGGTCGATTGCTTCGCGGTTGGTCATTTGATGCCCCCGCTTGAGAGAGCCATCTCCCAAACCTCACCGTAGCTAGGTCACCTAAGCCATGGCGGCGCAAGTGTGTGCAAATGTGAACACTGCGTGCACTGTAGAACAATGCCGGATAGGCGCTGTTTCTCAGCGGCCGACGCTCAGGGGTAGCGAGCTGATGTTTGGCACTGCGCGCCCAACCGGCGGCCGTTGCAAGGCGATCCTGCCCTCGTCTGCGCCTGCTGCAGGCTCAGCCCG
>CADECW010000386.1 GCA_902825855.1 uncultured Rhodospirillales bacterium
GATGTAGGTTCGGCGATGACCGCGTATTTCCGCCTCGTCGTGCATGCCGCCCAAAGACATGCGAATGAATTGGCGTCCCAACGCGCGCGCGATCGACTGGCCCAGCGACGTCTTGCCCACGCCGGGAGGGCCGACGAAGCAGAGAATGGGCCCCTTCAACTGCGGCTTGAGCTGCAGCACGGCCAAGTAGTCGAGGATGCGTTCCTTGACCTTCTCGAGGTCATAGTGGTCTTCGTCGAGGACTCTTGCCGCCTTGACGATATCCACTCGCTTACCGGATGACTTTTGCCAAGGCAAGGAGACGAGCCAATCGAGATAGGTGCGGGCCACGGTGTAATCCGCCGAGGCCGGATTCATGCGCGAAAGGCGTTTGACCTCGCGCTCGGCCTCCTTCTTGGCCTCGGTAGGCATCTTCGACTGCTCGACCTGTTTGCGCAAGTCTTCGACGTCGGCCTGCTCGTCTTGTTCGCCCAGTTCCTTTTGAATCGCTTTCATCTGCTCGCGCAGATAGAACTCGCGCTGCGTTTGCGAAAGTTGATCCTGCACTTGCGATTGGATCTTGCTGCGCAACTCCAGGACTTCGTGCTCTTTTGAAAGCAGCCGCAACAGCATCTCGAGGCGTTTGCGGATATCGAGCTCTTCGAGGATCGATTGCTTCTCCGCCGAACCGAGACTGGGAATCGTGGCGGCGATGAAGTCGGCTTGGCGTCCTGGATCGTCGAGGTTCTTGACCATCTGCAAGACGTCTTCCGACAGCGACGGCGACAGCTCGATGATGTCGTTGAACAAGCTCAACGCATTCTGGCGCAGCGCCTCTAGAACCGAATCGACCTGAGGCTCAGCCTCCACGATCGTGTCGTAAGAGACCTTGTAGAAGGGCTCCTTCTCGAGATACTTGTTGATGCGAATGCGGCTCAGGCCTTCGGTAAAAATCAGCAAAGTCTGATTCGGCATCCGAACGACTTTGTGGATGATCGCCAGTGCGCCGACCTGATAGAGGTCGTCGGGCTCGGGGTCGTCCTGACTCGGGTCCTGTTGCGCTACAACTCCGATCTTCTTGGCCTCGCCGAGGGACTCGATCAATGCCACCGAACTGGGACGGCCCACGTTGAGGGGCATGACGGCATGCGGGAACAACACCGTGTCGCGCACCGTGAGCAGGGCGAGCGGCTCACGGTCCTTCCCGCTTAACGCCGCCTTCTTCGCTTCCTCGATGGAAAGATTTTCGCTGGTTTCCTCGGTAGCCATCCATTACCTACTTACGTCGCCTGGGGGTAGCAGCCCAACACGGAGAGCTGCTCGGTCATCTCTTCGAGTTGATTCATTGCACAACGCCATCGCGGGTCTTCCGGCGAACCCAAGAAGTCGACATAGAACATGTACTCCCAGGGCCGGCCCTTGAGCGGACGCGACTCGATCTTCGTCAGACTTAAGTCTCGCAGGGCCAGCGCGCTCATGCAGCGAAACAGCGATCCGGGGCTGTTCTTGGTGATGAACGCGATCGACGTTTTCATCTCACCCGCTGATTTGGCCGGCAGCTTGGGCGCCTTCCGCGCGAGCAGGAAGAATCGCGTGTAGTTTTCGCGGTTGTCCTCGATCTCACGCTTCAGAATCTCGGCGCCGTAGAACTCCGCCGCGGCCGACGA
>CADECW010000387.1 GCA_902825855.1 uncultured Rhodospirillales bacterium
CGCGTGCGCTTCGAGTCGCTGACTACCCCCGACTTGCTGGGAGAGTCCGAGACGCTCGAGATTCGCCTCGCCGCCGACCACGCCGCCCGCAGCCTGTCGGTTTCCGACAACGGCATCGGCCTGAACCGCGAAGAGGTGATCGCCAACATCGGCTCGATCGCCAAACCCGGCTACAGCGACGTCGTGCAGAAGCTCAAGCAGGCCCAGGGCGGCGCCGCGCCGTTCGATCTGATCGGCAATTTCGGCGTGGGTTTCTATTCGGCGTTCATGGTTGCCGATCGCGTCGTGGTCGAAACCGTTCGAGCCGGCGAGTCGGAAGCGACCCGCTGGGAATCTCGTGCGGACGGCACTTACACCATCGGACCCGGCACGCGCACAACTCGCGGCACCACCGTCACCCTGCACCTGAAACCCCCTGACCCCGAGGCCGGCATCCAGGACTACACCGACGAATGGACCCTAGAGAGCATCGTCAAGCGCTACTCGGACTTCGTCAACTATCCGATTCGCCACAAGGTCACCCGCGAAAAGAAAGAGACCGACGCCAAGGGCATCGTCAAACCGGACGGTACGACGACCATCGTGACCGACGACAAGACGCTTAACTCGCAGATGCCGATCTGGGTCCGCTCCGAGAGCGAAGTCTCCGATGAAGACTACGACGAGTTCTACCGTCAGATCTCCGGCGATTGGGAAAAGCCCCTGCTGCGCTTCTCCTACAAGGCCGAAGGCGTCTCCGAGTACCGTACGCTGGTCTACGTTCCGGCCTCCAGTCCCCAGGACCTCTACTACTACAACTCCGAGTTCGGTCTTCGCCTCTACGCGCGGCGCGTGCTGATCATGGAGCGCTGCGAGGAGTTGCTGCCGCGATTCTTGCGCTTCTTGCGCGGCATTGTTGACGCTGCCGACCTGCCGCTGAACGTCTCGCGCCAAATGTTGCAGGAGAACCGGCACATCGCGCAGATACGCAAATGGCTCACTCGCAAGGCGCTCGACTCGCTGGCCAAACTGCAAGCCGATGATCCCGAGAAGTACCTGGCGTTCTGGAAGGAGTTTGGACGCGCCATCAAGGAAGGCGTGGCCTCCGAGTTCCAACACAAAGACCGCATCGCCGAGTTGATGCTGTTCGAGTCTTCCGCCGACCCCAAGGCGATGACTACCTTCGCCGAGTACGTGGGCCGCATGAAGGAGGGCCAAGAGGAGATTTACTACCTCTCGGGAGAGTCCCGGACGATGTGCGAGAACTCGCCCCTGCTGGAAGGTTTCCTGGCCAAGGGCTACGAAGTTCTCTTCCTGACCGATGGAGTGGACGAGCTAGCCCTGCAGTACATGCCGGAGTACGACGGCAAGAAACTCAAGTCCGTCGCCAAGGCGGATGCCAACCTAGGCTCGGCGGACGAGAAGAAGGAAGCCGAAGCCAAACTGAAGGAGTCGAGCGAAAAGCTGAAAGGCCTGACCGCTACGCTGGCCGACGCGCTCAAGACCCGGGTCAAGCAAGTGCGCTTGTCGAACCGTCTCACCGAGTCGCCGGCCTGTCTGGCCGCCGAGGAACACGACATGAGCCCGCAGATGGAGCGGCTGATGCGCATGAGCCAAGG
>CADECW010000388.1 GCA_902825855.1 uncultured Rhodospirillales bacterium
GCTCGCCCTGGTACAGTCGCTCCGCGTGCCGGTCCTGCTGATTGCCGTTTGAGGGAAGCACCCCCTATTTGCTCAGAGACTCACCAAGTCGAGAACGCGCTGTACGCGTCCCTATGGTCCTTGGCGGGGATCTCGACTGTGCGGCCAAGATTTGTCGCGGCGAGGAACACATTGGTCTCGGATTGTCGCCGCGGCTAGACCGCAGCAATTACAACGCTGGTGACTTTAGCACGCCGATTCGGCACTATCTGAATGGGGAGAGGCAATGGGGCCTGTCGTACGCTGCGGTGATCTGATTGATTGCTCCGACCACCATGGGCGGGCGCTCGTGGCTGAATCATTGAACCGCTTTGCCGGCAGCTTTCTCGACATCATTTTTTCGTTGGGTGTGGGGAGGGTTGGCGCGCCATCGGTTTCTGAACAAGGACGGCTTGGCGGTGGCACTTGCGCGCGCCGGTTGCAGTGACGATCAAAAATAGCTTCTGGGTGTTGACAGCATGGAACCTCTACCGACGCCGACGCTGAGGCGGCGAGTGGCGTGGTGGGTTCGCCGCGCCATGCAGTGTCTGCCCTATAGCCGGCTCGCCGTGGTTGCGGTCTCCTTGCCGAAACTGTCGCATTGGCAGCGAACGAAGGCGGCGAACATTGAGCTCATTCCGACCCGGCGCGGCTTCCACGAGAAGCTGGCAGAGCAACTCCGAGGCATGCGTATCCTCTTCCTTGAGTTCGGGGTGTTCCAGGGCGAGTCGATCAAGTATTGGCTGACCCTGAACGACAATCCAGGCTCCCGCTTTGTGGGCTTCGATACCTTCACTGGTCTTCCCGAGAAGTGGCACACTAATTTTGGCCAGGTAGACGCCGGCTCCTTTGATGTTGGGGGCAATGCTCCGGTCGTGAGCGATTCCCGATGCTCGTTCCGCAAGGGTATCTTTCAGGACACGTTGCCGGTCTTCCTTGAGGGTCTCGACGCGACGAGCTACGACAATATCGTCCTGCACCTCGACGCGGACCTCTATTCGTCGACCCTCTTCGTGCTCGCCGAGTGCAATGCCCTGATCCGCGTTGGCACCATACTAGTCTTCGACGAGTTTCCCAGCGTGCTCAATGAGTTTAGGGCATTCGAGGACTGGGCGGCCGCCTACCAGCGCCGATACACCCCTCTGCTCGCCACTTCGCGGATCGAACAGGTGGCCATAAGGATCGATTGAACAGCCTCCTGGGCCTCCTGTAGCTCGGCAACGGCAGGGCGCAGCAGCCCCACAACTCGATCGCGTCTAGTCAGGCGGTTGATCCGCCGTTGCCCCTGCGTCGTAACCGTTTTCGCAAATGGTCGGCAACCGGACGGGCAAGCATTGCAGATCCCGCCCTGCCTCGAAGCCTTGGGCTGATTGATCCGCAGCCGCGATGGGTATGGCACGAGCACCTCCGAACGCGGGTAAACTCAGATCCGTACCCGACGCTTCTTTTGCACGTCCGTCTCCATCGGCATGGCCGGTCTTGAGGGGACTTGCGTGGATGCAAGTATGGCGGACAGGGCGTCCGCCGAACTATCCTCCATCCCGGTCCGATCCCCTCTTTT
>CADECW010000389.1 GCA_902825855.1 uncultured Rhodospirillales bacterium
TGGCTGGGCTTGTTGGAGAATGTGCGCTGCACGACCACGTCTGCATGGGCGAGGGTAAGGCTCGTCGGGCCTCCGGCCAAATTAGGGATCGGCTGACCGTTCAGCCCGTAGGGCGGTGAGCCGGCGAAGAACACTTGATGGTCCTGCTGTTTGACGCGGACCTTGTCGATGAATTCGAGCTTCGTCACGAGGGCGCCGATCTGCAGCGTCTTCTGGCTGTCGAGATAGGGAATGTCGCGCACGACGAGATGCGCGCTGTCGAGCCGCAGCGCGTATCCCTTTTCCATCAGGCGACGGATGTCGTCGTTATGATTGGCCAGTTCGATTAACACGGAAGACCATTCCTTCTTTTGCTTTGACCGTGCCGCCGGGGGCCAAGATGCCTTCCGGCTTGTCGCCGTGGCCGCGCGTGAAAGTGACGGAATAGGTGATTTCCGGGTGCTGCGCGTAGTCGGGATAGGCCAGCGTCACGACTTCCGCGTAGGTTAGAATTTCCTTCTTCGGCACCTCATGGGGCGTGCCGTCCACGATGATCGTGATGGTCTTGTCCTTGTCTTCCTGCTTGCTCATGCGAGCCTCCATTAAGAGTTGCTTTGGGCGTGCCGTTAGGCGGCCATCTTCACTTGGCGCGCGTTGATCCACTCCCAGGCTTTTTGCGGAAGCCAGCCTTGGTATTCGCGCGTCACGCCGATCACGAGGACGAAGTCGCCGGTATCGACGTGCGGGGCCAGGCGCGCCCAGACCCCATTGGCGTCCAAAGACGAATCAACCAACCAGGTTGATCCGAGAAAATGCCACCACGAGCCGCAGCTCTTGATGGCCTCATAAAGACCCGCGTAGTTCTGGCCGGGGCGCTTCAGGTCGTAGTTGATCGCGTAGATCAATGTCGGTCTCCCGTCCGGCCAACGAAGCCGATACTTACCTATGCGGACGAGGTGTCGGATGCGGACATTGGCTGCCGATGTCCGCGTTTCGCGATCCTTCCGCATAGGAGTCCGAGGAGATAACCCGTGTGAGTCTGAGCCAGGCCGCCACCACACGCAGCCGGGATGAGGTCGCCGCCGCGATCCGCGCCTTCACGCCTGCCGATTGGGCCAGGTTGAAGCGGGTCGCGGCGAAGTATGCGTTTGCACGTCCTGTTAGCCCCGAAGATCTGATGCAGGAGGCGTTTATGCGGGCGCTCGATACACGCGTGTGCCCCTCCGACATAGACGTGGTGAAGTTTCTGGCGGAGATCATCCGCAGCGTGGCCGACGGCGAGGCCGAGAAGATTGAGCACAAAGCGAAGCTGGTGCCGATCGCCAATACCGGCGACCCGGACGATTTGGTCTATGACATCGCTGACGGGGCAGCCAATGCGGAGGCGCGCCTGATCGAGGCGCAGCACGCCGAGCGCTGCATTGCCGCTCATGCCGGCCTCGTTGCGCTCTTCGATGATGATCCGACAGCACAACTCATTTTGGAAGGAATGATGGATGACATGGCGGGCGAGGAACTGCGTGAGCTGACGGGCCTCGACAAGGTGGCGTATGACAGCAAACGCAAAGCCATCCGCCGCAAAATTACCAAGCACTAT
>CADECW010000390.1 GCA_902825855.1 uncultured Rhodospirillales bacterium
CCGAAAGGCGATGGAACCTTCCTCATCGCGCCGCGAGTATCGTCGCCTGTTCGGCGCTCCACCGGCGACTGATATCAAGCGGTTGAGAACGGCGGCGGTCAACTTGGAAGAAGTGTAGCGAAGGCTGACATTTTCCGTGCCTCCATCCCGCGTCTGCTATCGTCGGGTCAGAAGGTAGAGGTGGGAGACATAGGGCATCGTGATTTCGCTCGCGCCGCCAAGACCATTGGCGTCGAGAATTGCGTCTATCCTGGTGCGCAAGCTCTGCTTCTCGATTTCGGGTCGTCCGGCAATGAAACTCGTGGACAGCACGCGCGCATAAACGCCGTCGCGGGTCATTTTGTGAGGATGAAACTCGGTCAACTCCCCATCGAAGATGAAACGCCGATCGCGCAAGATCCATTGCCAGCGAAGTGTGCAATAGCGGGGCGTATCCCCCTCATAATGGTCGACCAACCGAGAGAGGGCGCCGACCCACGCGACGCGGTCGTCGCGAATGTTCCAGAGCAACGCCAGCGTTCCACCAGGGCGCAGTATTCTCGCAATCTCCGCTACTGAAGTTTCGTCGTCGAACCAGTGGAAGGCTTGTGCGCAGATCACAACATCGGCCGAGCCGTCGGCCAATCCTGTGTCGGATGCGGTGCGGTTGAGCACGCGAACGTTCGGCTCCTTGGCGAGCTTCGCGGCCATATCGGCAACGGGCTCGACGGCGACCAAAGTGGCGCCGCTCGCGAGATGCGGTTGCAACATGCGTGTGAACTTGCCGGTACCGGCGCCCAGTTCCACGACCACCGCCGCAGCAGGCAGAGGTAGCCTCGAAATGAACGCGGCGGGATAGCCTGGCCGGCCTGTTTCGTAACTGTCGACAGCCTGACTGTAGCTCTTCGCAGCTTCGTTGAAGGTCATCGTGCGTTTTCCAGACGAACGTGTTTGCAATCCGCATTATGCACGCCGGCCCACGTAGCACACTGGAAGAATGTGCAACGCGGACGACGCCACGGAAGCCGTCGGATGGATCGTTTAGCTTGCCAGGGCGAGTGCAATGGCGTCGGCTCCCGCGGGGTATCTGAGCTTCTCAGACAGGTCGTTGGCCGCCTGCCACACGACTTGCGCCACATCGCGCTCGGTCGTAACCGCGCGTTGCTTGCCGAATGATGAAAGGATCGATCCGGCGTATGACGCATATGCCTCTGGGATCATTGTCGCGATGGGCGCTTGCACGTTCTGAGTGAAGCGGGTTGATGGCCCGTAACCCGGTTCGACCAGCTTTACGCGGATGCCGAAACCACTCAGTTCATGTGCGAGTGAGCCGGTGAAACCTTCGACGGCTGCCTTGGCTGTTGTATAGGCGGGCATGCCACCGGAATTGCGATGCCAGGAAATCGATCCAAAATTGATGATCGATCCGCCGCCCTGCTTCTTCATCATCGGCGCAACCGCCTGCATGGCGAAGAACTGATGGCGCAAATTCACCGCCTGGCGGTCGTCCCAGAATTCCGGCGTAACACCCTGCCAGTCATGGCGTTGATCATTCGCGGCCT
>CADECW010000391.1 GCA_902825855.1 uncultured Rhodospirillales bacterium
ACCGGGCACATGGGTGACACGGTTAAGCCACGCCGGAGGCGAGGCGGGTAGGGGTTGGCAGGGGTAGGGCAGTGAAGTGGTGAGAGCCCGGCTCGACGAAGCCGAGTGCTAGGTTGGCGAAGGTGACGAGCCAGCGGTCCTCGATATCGTTGTCTTCTCGCAGGCCGACATACTCGCCGGCCAGAGCCTTGGCGAGGTGCACTTGCTTGCGGCCGCCCATGTGCAACAGGCCCGCGCTGCCGACGAGTCGAACGTCATCACAGGTGGCGTAGTCGATCGGTGGCAAGGTGGTGGGGCAAATGGTGGTCGAGGGCTTATAGACTGCCGCTGGTGTGCGCATCCCCAGGGCTTCGTGCGGTCGCCGGCAATTGAACTCATCGACGAAGGCATCGAAGCGCTCTTGCTGCTGAAGCAGGTTGGTGCGCGCCGGGCGAGTGGTCTCCTGCTTGAGCGTGCGATGCATGCGTTCGTGCCGGCCATTATCCTGCGGGTGTGCCGGTCGGATCCGCTCGAGCTGGATCCCGAGCCGCAACCACAGCACGGAGAGCTTGGTGAGCCCGGCCAGTCCCGTTGAGGCAAACGGCGCCCCGTTATCCGAGCGCATCACGGTCGGTAGCCCGTGCGTGGCAAAGACTTCCAGACACTGCTCCCGCGCCGCATCCTCGGCAATCGCGCCCATCCCTTCGCAGCAGAGGATGAAGCGACTGAACTGATCGGTGATCGTTAGCGGATAGCAGTAACTGCTGTCCCCGAGCCGGAACTGTCCCTTGTAGTCGATGCACCAGACGTCGTTCGGCGCTTTTGCCTCACGCAGCCCCGTCGCAGTTGGAATGTGTCGCTGGCGGCGCCGCCGCGGCACGATCAGGCCGGCGCTGGCCAGAATATCGCCGATTGTACTTACCGCTGGCAGAGTGTGACCCAGGGCTGTCTCCAGCGTTGCCTTCAGTTTCTTCGGCCCCCAGGTCGGATGTTGCCGGCGATGCGCGACGATCACCTCGACGACCTCAGGCGGCGTCTTATGCGGAATCATTCCCGGCGCCCGTGAACGATCTTGTAGCCCTACCAAGCCTTCTTCACGAAAACGCTTTTTGAACTTCTCGCCGGTCTTTCGCGAGATTCCGTACTCTCGACATAGGTCGCTTGCGCGCTCGCCGCACTGCAACCGCACGATGAATTCCTTCCGCAAATCCACAGGGCTACTCGCTTTCCAAGGCATCCCGCTTTTTCGGACATGCCCTCGAAAGTGTCACCCATGTGCCCGGTTTAAGGCGTCACCCATGTACCCGGTCTGCACCCGGCCTATTCGAGAAGCACCGAACGAGCGACGCGATCTTCGCGTCTTGGCGGTCTTGGCGCGAAAAGATGGTCCTTTGAAAGTGATGCTTTGCTTGCCGCCGCTAGGACCTCGGCAAGCTTTCAAACGGACCACTGCCGCCTTCGTCGCCTGTTCGCACTGACATGGCGACTATAGTAGTCGTTGGCTCTCGCACCTCGCTTCCATGCTCTCGTACGGAGTTTCCGCCGCACCATGATCGGT
>CADECW010000392.1 GCA_902825855.1 uncultured Rhodospirillales bacterium
CGGGGCGCCGGCCGTCCGGTGAGCTGGGCAGGACATTGGCTGCCTTCGACGCGACGCTTGGCCCCCCGTCCGGCACAGTCGGCGAGGCACGCCAATACTTTCGCGTCGAAGGTGTTGAACTGGGCAAGCTCGAGGCGCTGAGACAAGTGCTTGAACGCCTCGGTGACGTCGAGGCTGCGTATGTAAAGCCGGCCGACGAGGCACCCTAGCCTCGGTAATGACTCGGCCAGCGGCCGAGAGTCGACGCCATGTCGTCTTCGCGGGTACTACAACTTGTCACTTGTGTCAGGCACCTCCTTGCCTTGCGTCGGATAATCGCGTAGATTGTTCTAACATATACGTTAGCTCTCATAAGTAGTGCCCATAGGCGAGGCTGACGAAAAGCTCGCGCCTGATGCTACGCCACAAAAAGCGAAAGGGTCCACTCGTTCAAAGAGGAGAAATGCCATGGCACGTCGACCTCCAAGAGACGCGCGAGCCCGGGCGCGAAGAACAGACATCGCGTCTACCACGGTCGCTTCGCCGCCTTCCTCACCTCCCGAACTCGTTGTAGTAACGCGGCCCGAAAGCGCGATGCGTGCGTCAGCCGGTCGCTTTGCGGCGCTGTCGGGCCAGCCGACCGACTCGCTTGCGAAGCTGCTTGCAGACAATGGCGCCACAATGCAACCGCTGTTCGGACCGACCGAAGAGCGCGTTGCCACCTTCGCAATGACGCCACAGGCCATGATCACGGGCGAGCCGTCGGATCTCACGGCATTCTACAAGGTCGACGCGGCACCCGAGCGCTTGGAGGCGCTGCAGGCGAAGCTGCTGGACCACGATGTCGTGGAGGGCGCCTACATCAAGCCCGGCGCTGAGCCCGCTGCTCGCCTCAACGACATGGTGCCGGCGGCCCAGGAGGCGCCCCCGGCATCCCCCGACTTCTCGTCACGCCAAGGCTATCTCGACGCGGCACCCGGCGGCGTGGAGGCGCGCTGGGCATGGACTCAGGCGGGCGGACGAGGTGCCGGCATACGGATCATCGACATCGAGGGCGCATGGCGCTTCACGCACGAGGACCTGACCGGCAATCAGGGTGGCGTCGTCGGCGGCACGATGTCGACCGATATCGGTTGGCGCAACCACGGCACGGCGGTGCTCGGCGAGTTCAGCGGCGACATCAACAGCTTCGGAGTCGTCGGCATTGCGGCTGACGCGGTGGTGAGCGCAATTTCGATCTTTGGCGGGCTCGGCTCGGCGGCCGCAATCAATGCAGCCGCGGCGCGGCTCGGTCCGGGAGACGTCATCCTGATCGAGCTTCATCGACCGGGACCTCGCTTCAACTTCGCGGGGCGTAATGACCAGCGCGGCTACATTGCGATCGAATGGTGGCCCGACGACTTTGCAGCGATACGCAATGCGGTCAATCGCGGTATCATCGTAGTTGAGGCGGCGGGAAATGGCGCCGAGAACCTCGACGACGCGATCTACCAGAACCCGGGGCCGGGATTTCCGGCCGGATGGACCAACCCATTCCGTCGCGCGAATCG
>CADECW010000393.1 GCA_902825855.1 uncultured Rhodospirillales bacterium
GTTGACACGGTAGTGTCCGAACAAACCTGCGGCTTCTGCGTTCGGCGTAAGCCACACGGCTTGCTCCTCATCATTGACGGCGCGTGACGGATCAAACCTCCTAAAATTGCGATAAGTCCCGTGATAGAGAGTCTCATCCATTCCGAACCCCATGTCTGCCGCGCGAGACAAGCGGCTCGGAGCATCCATGGGCAGGCTTCGCGGTCCCTGCCGTCGTGCGGCGCCCGTCAGCAATGCGTTCCTCGGCGCTGTACCGATCGCACCAGCCCCCGTCAGCCCAGCTGCCTGCAAGGCGAGGGTCACGCCCTCCTCGTCACTCTGACCAGGCTCGTACGCGCGCTCCAAGAGCTTGTTCGCAGCTTGGAAGGGTTCGTGGATGATGTTTGGCACCGCCAGTCCCTCCCATAAGCGCGCGAGGGTACCTGGCTCGGATTGATAGCCGCCACGAGGGATCCTCAGCGGCAGCAGGAAGGCGCGCTGCTCAGGTGCCGGGCCTGCGAAGTAACTTCGCCCGGACGACGGGCGTTGCGTGCGCGACGGCTCCTCGCCCGGTAGCTGCGCCAGTAGCCTATCTATTTCCTCTAGTTCACCGCCCATGCGCAGACCCTCACTCGGCAAAGAATGGGCGGCCGCCCTGGTCGAACCGCGGAATCGCGTCGATCAGGTGATTCCGAGGAGGCACCGTGAAATCGAGCCACGGCGGGCGATTGCGTCGCTCCTCCGGCGTCAGATGCAGTCGGCGCTCGACGGCGCGTGCCATCTCCTCGCCCGTCTGGCGCTCGTACATCAAGCGCTTAGTGCGCGCCTCGATAAGGCCAGGAAGGTAGGCTTCCGCATTCCACAAAGGGGTTCTTGGAGCCGGCCGCTCCCGCCGAGCGCGATTGTGCACCAACCGCCAGCGACGCTCCCGCGCGGTGAGCAGTGGATCATCCCGGAAGTGGGTGCGCGCTATGTCGTAGAGATCGCCCGGTTGGCCTGGGGGCTCCTCTGTGATGCCATAACCGAAGCCAGCCATCTGGAAGTCGATACCGTGCTGAATTTCGTGCGCGCCAATGCTTCGCAACAAATCCGGTGTGCCCGGGCGACCCGGGCCCGGGTCGTAAATCGTGATTCCATTATCAGGGTCATATTGCCCACCAGGAATCCCGCGGCGCCGTTCGATCGTCACCGGCATGTCGTGCATGGCGGGGTAGCCGGCAAGTAGTTCTGGATGGCTGTAGACCTCTGACAGTGGGCGGGCGCTGATCGGCGTGCCGTCCGCCAGGTCACGCTGCGCATTCGGCGTCAGATCGAATTGCCGATCATCGATCTCGTACCGCCAGCCCCTGTCCGGGCCCTGAAACCAGCCCGTAGAACGCCAAATCTCGTCAGGGTCAGCACCAGCGGCCGCTTGCGCACGCGCCCGCTCCAGCGCCTCACGGTCGGCTGTGCGGGCATTCTCGCCCAAGAACAGCACCGGGGTCGCTTCGCCGGCGCGATCCAGCAGTTCATTGCGTCGCAAAGGCCCCATCGAGTTGTCCGCTC
>CADECW010000394.1 GCA_902825855.1 uncultured Rhodospirillales bacterium
CCCGGAGTGGTATCACCAGGCCAATCTGATCGAACAGATCGAAGCCGCCATTGTGGTGACCGTCCATTGCCGGATGCGCGAGCTCGGATTCGGTCCAGCCGACGCGCTTGTCGGCGGTTTCAAGCATTACCGCGAGCAATGTACGCAAACGCCCCGCATCAGCTTCGACCGTGCCTTCGACCTCGTATGCCATACCCAGGGCATCTGGATCACCGACCGTCCACACCTGGCGCTTGCGACGTGCCCGTGTTGCAGCTCCCGGTACCTCACCGGGCTTGGCGAGAGTCCCAGGCATAGTCGCGCATGCCCCTTTTGCAAGGTGATCAAGCGTTATCGGTGCGACAAGCGCGTTCAGGCGACGTTTCCGCCTCGCTCGCTGCCTGCTGTGAAGTCCATTCAGTTCGGCCTATTGTCAGCGTTCTTGTCCGTCGATTAAGGCGGCATTGGGGCTGATCCCGAAAGCCCCCTGCGAAACGAACGATTTCGACTGGCGGGAGCAGGGAGGGCTGCCGGATGATCGGAGCGCTAAGTGTGGCTCGGCGGAGGTCATGGCAATGGCGGACGGCGACGCAACTATCAGGCTGGACCAAGGCGGCATCAACGCCCGCATTCTCGCGAAGGAAGCGAAGGTGGACTTCCGTCGCGTGGAATCGGCAAGCCGAAAAATCCCAACGACGTTCTGCAGCCCGGAAGTGAAAAGACTGTTCGCGCGTTACTTGAACAGTATGCAGCTAAACACTTATCTCATTTCAGTGATCGCGCGCACCAAGCTACCGCACGTCGTCATCGAAACAGTCGAAGGCGCTCTGAAGGAACGGCTCGAAAAGCTCCATGCGGAGGTCAACGAAGCGATCGACAGCGCGGAAGCTCTCTGCAAGGTCCATGGCATCACCCGTCTCGCGACCTACGATACGGAGCCGCTCGCGATCGAGGTGAAGGTGATCTCGTCCTTCGGGCGGCGCTATCTCGAGCTGATGACGAAGGTGGACCAGCTGATGCCGATGCTCGAGACCCTGGCGATCGATGACGTGATCGAGGTCGCTCAACTCGACCTGCAAAAAGCTTTGGCCAAAAAGTCCGTACGACAAGTAGCCGGGGCGGCGCGGAATTTTGCGGGTGGCCTTCGCCAGCGCATGAACGCCGTTGCAGCTGAAGATGCTACCCAATTGCATTCCGGCAAGAACCAACGGAGCGGGGCGGGGGCGGGTTCACCTAATGCACAACCTGACAGGCCGACCAACGATAGCGAGGAGACGTCGGTCGCCGTGGGCGCTGCAACCGACTCGCCGGTCGACAGCGTGGCGACTACCAAACCACCGCGGACGAAGCAGAAGGGAAAGGTACTGACCGCAACCGAGAGCGCGTCACCGCTGAGCGCACCTGCCTGACAGAGTCCAGAACGAACCAGGAAGAATGCCATGTCAACAAGCGATTTCGAGTCTGGCCGAGCGGTTCCTCTGCTGATTCCCGAGCCGATTTGGCGCGAGTGGACGATAAACGGCGTAGACGCCGACGA
>CADECW010000395.1 GCA_902825855.1 uncultured Rhodospirillales bacterium
GGCGCGTTGAGAGGGTGGGAGCGATGGTCGCAAACGCCGCAGGGAGATCTGATCTAAGTTTCGAGATCATGCCCATCGGCTTGAATGCAGCCGTGCCAAAGGAATTCGGGGTGGCCACAGTCTGGGTAGGTTCTGAGCTTGCTCTACTCCTTGAAAGTGACGACGAACTCGCGGCAGTCCTTGGGCACGAAGTCGCACACATAGTAGAAGGTCACGCTGCGAAAGGTGCGGCCTGGGATTTGGCCATCTCGGCACTCCAAGTTGCCGTGGCAACAGCCATCATCGCGGCCGATCAAAGTCCGGACGCGGGAACAACGGCGGGTGCTCTCGGGGCAGCGTATTTGACGGGCGCGCTTGCGCACGGTGCCCTCACCGTTTCTGGATACGAGCGCGACCAAGAGAGGGAAGCAGACTGGATTGGCCTAACGTATGCCGTTCGCGCAGGCTTTGACCCTGTAGGTGGACTGGCGGCTTTCCAGAAGCTCGCGATGATAGAGAAGGGCCGAGGTGGCGACCAGTCAATCCCCTTCCTGCGGGACCATCCTGGGACCGATGAGCGACTCGTGCGGGTTACGCGGGTAGCAGGCCGCCTCCGAGGTGAGAACTTTAACCACGCCGGACTTTTCTGTTGGACCGTTCCGTTTGATGGGCAACATTGTCAAAGCTGTTGTACTTCAACCTCTTTCTGCGTGTCGGAATGTCAATGACAGTCCGACAACGAGAGTCTGCTTCGGAATCATAAGTCTTTCAGTCACGCGGGTTGGGAAGTTCGGAAAGGTACTTTTTTGACACCCATCCAACAATTTCAGCGTCAGATTCGACGAGGTTGATCCGGATAAGAACCCACCGCTTATGCTTGTGAATGAACTGGACCACTGTTCCGCGGGCGAGCAGGAGCAAGATCCGGCCGTTTGCGCGAGGATGTGCTCGTACCCGCAGGCCATCGCCAATCACAATCCTGAATCGCCGCGACTCATCGACGCTGAGGGAACGAATCGAATGCTTCAATTTCTTGGCGGTCCATGCACCAACTGAATCGCTCAACGTGTCGAGAGTGAACTGAATGTGTTTCTGCCCCGCTATGAGTTCAGCGTGCTTCTGCGCCGCATCATGACCTGCAAGAAAGTATAGATGAAGCGAAAGTAGAATAGGGATAATAAACGCTAAGCAGCCCTGAATTGACGGGGCAAGCCCGGTAATCCACGACCGAATATCAGTGGTTGGATTTGAGGATATCTCAAAGAACTCCTTTGTCGCAGCGACTGCATCTACAGTATCTACGTGTTCACCAGCTAACCATAGACCAGTCTCATCAATTACTATTTCGTGAGCAAGCTGGCCTAGAGGGGTCTGGGCAACATGCGAAAGATACGCTGCGAAGCCGCTCGTCAAAGCGTCGAACCCAAGGCCGGCAGTTGTTTGGCTGACCGCGTCGAGCAGGGTTCGGCGCCGGCCCGAAATCTGGCTCCATGCGTCGATGTCGAGCCCGGCAGTTGCGCGGCGCATCGCTTCCA
>CADECW010000396.1 GCA_902825855.1 uncultured Rhodospirillales bacterium
TGCTCGCTGCGAAATCGCACGCCCCACATCGGATCCGTCCCCGTTGGAGGACGGCCCACTCTTTTCTGATTATCGGATATTGACTTCATAGCCTTTTCGATTATCGTAAAAGGCGAGCCAAGGCAAGATTGCAGTCTCACCTCGGCTCTGACCACAACCATTGTTGAGGAATGATCATGGCTACCAATCCCATAGAGCCGGGGACCGCCCCGGCCAATACTATCACGCATAAAGAAGCGGCAGCTTATCTCGCTGACTATTCGATAAACGGCAGTGCGCCGCTCGGTCGTCCGGATAGCATCAGCCTGACCTATTTGCTCGGCGATCTGGAGGGCCTGTGCGCGGTCCTCGCAGCCGCCTTTGACGATGCCACGGAACGGGGCAGCGAAAGTCAACTCATGGCGATCAAGGCCACCAACCTTTCGTCCGCCATGCGGTCGGTCGGAAGGCTCGCCGCTCTGGGCACCTTTTGGGCGGAGGCGATCTGATGGGTATTCCCTCCAAAGCACCGCGCGTACCGGCCAGCCCGAACAGCCTCGCCGTAGCTTACAATCGCCGTACGGCCATTGGTGCCGCGCTGCTCGCTCCGATCGCCGTCGCGTGTATAACTGATCCCGCGCCCGCAACCTCTCCATCGCCTCTGGCGGCACAGTGGGAGATCGATCGCCAGATCCTCCACGAGATCGACATCTTCCCTGACCACTCCGACGACGCGACAGAGCACCTTTGGGCGAAGATCAGCACGGCCGAGACAATTATCCTGGACAACCCTGCCCAAACCGTTCGCGACGTGATCGCCAAGCTCAAGGTTTCCCTGTTGCATTCGGGTGCCGATGGCTGGGTCGATGCCGCATTGATCGCGGACGACGACGAGACCCTGATCGCCCGCGCGGATAAACTGGACTTCACGCCACGCCTGATCGTCAGCGCGATCCAGTCGCTGGTAGCGATGGAGGCGCGCCATGGGTAAATCCAAATGGATCCAACACGACGGCAAGGGTCGTCCGGTCCCGATCGGCACCCTCATCGACATCCGCCTCTTCAACGGCGACGTTCTGGAGCATGTCCGCCCCGGTCAAATCTGCGTTGATCTGGACGGCACCGTCATAAAGGGACCGGGCCGATGGAGCGGCTGGCGTTACGATGACGGCGGCCCGATGGCTCCGAAGTTCAAGGCGTATCGCCTCTGCGTGGACGAGGAGAAGGAGCAGAGCGTCGCCAAGTTCAGCCACCTTCTGCTCCCCGCCCGAAAGGGCAAGGAGGTGGCCCATGGCTGACTTCAAATGGCCGCGCACCTTCCGCCACGCAACGGAACTTCCCGCCGATCAAGTCGCCGCGCTTGTTGAGCAGCTGATAGCCGAACTCGACCGGCGCGACGGCGACACCGATGTTGAATTGAACGGCGATGAGGAGGACGATCCGGGCGACCTGAATGACACGGCCTTCCCCGAATGGCATACTCGTGGCCGCCACAAGCTCTACGGCGGCAAATGGGAGCATCC